>JQDQ01000211.1 GCA_000747625.2 Smithella sp. SCADC | reverse complement strand
AGTACGGGACAAAGGAATGCGGCCGGTAATGGTTGCCGCCAGAAACGTCGTGAAACAGGCGGATTTTGTGGCGCAGAGAGTCACGGAATTGATTCGGTCAGGGGTGCCTCTGAAAGAAATAGCCGTTCTTTACCGGGCGCATTATCATTCCATGGAGATGCAGATGGAATTTGTCCGGCGTGATATTCCGTTTGATATGCGTTCCGGTATTCGTTTCTTTGAACAGGCACACATCAAAGATGTGACTTCCTACATGAGAATTTTAGTAAATCCGCGCGATGAGTTGGCCTGGCGGCGTTTGCTGATAATGTATCCGAAAGTAGGAAAAGTAACATTCAATAAAATATGGCAATATTTAAAAAAGGAAGAAAATCCTTTGAAAGCTGTTTTAAAAGATGAGTTCATCAAGACCATGTCGAAATCTGCAAAACCGGGGTTGGAAGAATGCCGTAAAACAATAATGCTGCTTCTGGAACTTCCTGAAAAGGAGCGCATCCCGGAAAAGGTGATAGATGTTTTGTTAAACAGAGGTGGCTACCGTGTTTACTTGCAGGACAATTATTCTGATGCGTCATCAAGGGAAGAAGATTTAATCCAGTTGGGAAATTTTTCCGCTCAGTTTATACAAATGGAAGATTTCTTAAATGAACTGGCCCTGCTCACCAATATGGCCAAAGAAGAAAATGTCAGTGAAGAAGATGATGAAGATAAAATTGCTTTGAGCACGATCCATCAGGCCAAGGGACTGGAGTGGGCTTACGTATTTTTAATCTGGTGTGCGGATGGTATGATTCCTCTGCAGAGGGCATTGAAGGAACAATACGGTGAAGAGGAAGAAAGAAGGCTTTTTTATGTGGCGGTGACCAGAGCCAAAGATCAGCTTTACCTGTGTTACCCTGCTTTGGATTATACAAGATCTTCGGGTGTCTTAAATCTTGCTCCGTCCAGGTTTATCAGAGAAATAGCTCCTCTTTCAGAATACGATGAAGACCGTCCATTTGAACAGTGGTTGCTCTATGATTAGAAAAACTCGGATAAATCAAAAGCCAATCAGGTTTCCATAAAGATTTCTACACCTATTATGGCGATCTGATGCTTTCTTTATCAAAACCTGTTGATGTAATTGATATTTCGGGAACTTCTAAATTTATTAAACTGATACTGAAAGAAGGAGTTCTGCAAAGGATATTAGTATCCCACAAGGTGAATCATGGCATCGAGATTTAATTTCGCGTAAAAAATCACAATTCTATTTGGGAGCCAAGCTCAACAACACGATTGGCCGGGATTCCAAAGTAAGAGGTGGGGTTACCTGCATTCCTGGACATAAATGCGAAAAATGCTTTGCGCCACCGCATCATTTTCGATTTCCCTCCGGTAAGGAGAGTTTCCCTGCCCAGGTAAAATGTCGTGGTCATCGGATCGGTGACGAGTCCATACCGGGCAACAATTTTCATAATCTGCGGCACATTCGGTTTCTGCATGAAACCATAGAATGCCTCAACGCGGTAAAAACCTTGACCCAAGTCAGCCAGTTTAATTCGTTCACCGGCAGGAACTATTGGAGCATCTGTGTTTATAACGGAAAGCAAAACCACTTTTTCATGCAATACGTGGTTGTGTTTTACATGATGAAGCAGTGTCGGTGGCGTTCCTACAGGTGATAAAGTCATAAAGACGGCGGTTCCCGACACTCGCGGCATATGACTTTTCGGCAATTCAGAAAGAAAGCTTTCCAGGGGGAATCGTGATCCGATTAAATTGCGATAAAGTTCTTGCCGCCCTTTTTTCCATGTGGTCATAGCCATTGCTATGATTGCCGCAACAAAGAGAGGGAACCATCCTCCGTCGGCAATTTTAAAAGTGTTACCGGCTACATAAGCAACATCGAACGCCAGAAATATTCCAACAAGAGGTATGACTTTCCACAGAGACCACTTCCTGTAATGAGTCAGCACAAGGAAATAGAGAAGAGATGTGATAATCATAGTTCCTGTCACAGCAATTCCGTACGCACCGGCCAGTGCTCCTGATTCTTTGAAACCGATAACTACTCCAATACAGGCAATCATCAATGCATAATTAACGAAAGGAACATATATCTGACCCTGCATCTCGCTTGATGTATGAACAATCCGGACACGGGGACATAATCCCAATTGCACGGCCTGCTGTGTGAGTGAAAAAGCACCGGATATTAATGCCTGAGAAGCTATGACTGTGGCAACGGTGGAAAGTCCGATCATTGGGTATAGCAGGATTTCCGGTACTGTTTTATAGAAAGGATTGATGTTCATTTCCGGGTGTGCAAGCAACAAAGCGCCTTGCCCGAAATAGTTGCATAGCAAAGTGGGCAAGACAAATGAAAACCAGGAGAGCCTGATAGCATTTCTGCCGAAATGTCCCAGATCGGCGTAGAGAGCTTCGCAACCGGTAATGCAAAGAACAACCGATCCGAGCACAATAATGCCGTGTGTCCCATTGTTCACAAAAAAATCCAGGGCATAGACCGGATTAATGGCACGAAAAACTGCCGGTTCACTCATGATCTGCGTTATGCCGAAAGCACCAATGCACACAAACCAAAGCACCATGATCGGAGCGAATAATTTCCCGATATCAGCAGTGCCTTTGCGCTGCAATGAAAAAAGCAAAACAAGTATAACGCATGTTAGAGGCAATACAAAAGGTGTCGCAGCCGATGTTGCGACTTCCAGTCCTTCAATTGCGGAAAGAACGGATATGGCCGGCGTGATGACACCATCCCCATAAAGTAGCCCCGCACCCAGAATACCTGCAAACAAAAGAATGTATTTAACGAGACGGGAAAGACTTTGACCAGGTGTATTCAAAAGACTGACCAATGCAAAGATACCACCTTCGCCTTTGTTATCGGATCGAAGGATAAAAATAACATATTTGATGCTGACAACGATGATCATCGACCAGAAGATAAGAGATAAAACACCCAGTATATTCATAATGTTTGGGGTGATCGCATGCTTTCCGTGGAAGCAGGCCTTGATGGCGTAAAGAGGGCTTGTTCCTATATCACCAAAGACAACGCCAACCGATCCAACAGCAAGAAAAAGGATTTTTTTATTGAACCACTCGCGGGGAGATTTCCCTTTGGATGAAACTGCATCGTCATTCTCAGAACTTGATGATGACACAAAAAACCTCCGAAGATTGTTTAGGGGAGAATAATTGTCCCGGACTCCTCCGGTCGGTTCTCCTCATCGAAGCCTGCGAAGTTAGCTGAAGGGCTCGGGTCGAAGAGATTACCCTACGCCGTAGCGATGCGCCCCGAAAAAAATGGTTCCTCCGCTCCTGTAAGTCAGGATTAGGCATTGGATTATGGTAACTAAATCATCTTTTAGAACTTGTCAATTAAGTTATTTTGATTATTAATAAGGTGTATGCAAATTCAAACTTCACTGCGTTCGTTTTTAGCGAGTGTCATTAAGAAAAACTAACACATTTCAATGCGCTACGTTTCTGAAATGGAAGTTTTTCTAATGGTGACCGTGCTTGGCTTTGGATTTTACTTCCTTGTATTCTTCGCGCAGTGCAATATGATCCATATCGTCCATGTCTTCAGCTCGTTTCACCCAGTCTTCAAATTGAATATCCACACCAAAAATACCCTTCATCTCATCTTGATCGTTAACGATGGGCGCGGAAACCGTGAAGCATAAAATACCTGTCATCCTGGAAATAAAGAAATCGGAAACATAAACTTTACCCGTCTGCCGGGGATTGATAAACCATTCCCTGTCGGATTGATCGCTGCCCACTCCATAGTTCTCATACTTGGCGCGATCGGCAATGTTTGTAATATTTTGGGTCGTTTTCCGGCCATTCATATCCACTACGTAAGCGAATTGAAGGGAAGGATGTTCATCGACAAAATATTGCATCAGAATCTCCTGCTGTACGGTATCCATGTTCTTCATTAAAGGATGTTCGATAATTTGATTGACCACGGCAACAGCCGCTTTTTCCGCTATAAATTTTATCTTTTCCAGTCCCGACATAAAGTGTTCCGGGAGATGCAGACGTACTTTTTTCTCCATTTCTTCCGGAGAAATGGAAGTTACCCTGCCGGCTTCATATTGTTCTGTCACCCACTTGTGAATTTTAGAAATTGCCGGATGTCTTTTATCGATGGTTTTGTTGCCTTCGAGATTGAAACGCTGATTAATCCAGAAAGCGATGCCGGCATTGCCGGATTTGTCGGTGATCGTCGTGGTAATGGGTCGCTTTAAAATCTTTCGGGTATCAAATATGTTATAAATTTCTTCGCATTTAATGAGACCGTCGGCATGGATCCCCGCGCTGGTGACATTGAATCCCAGGCCGACAAAAGGATAGTTGTGCGGAATTTTTACGCCGATTTCTTTTTCAAAATATTCGGCGATATCTGTTATGACTGTTGTGTCAATACCATTGTTCCCCTTAAGCGCGATGTATTCAAAAATCAAACCTTCAATAGGCGGGTTTCCTGTTCTTTCGCCCAGTCCCAGAAGGGTGGAATTAGCCGCACTGCAACCGTGAAGCCAGGCCGTTGTAGCATTAATCATCGCTTTGTGAAAATCGTTATGACCATGCCATTCCAGCAGACGTCCGGGAACACCGGCGTCATTGATAAAGGCGTGAACGAGTTTATCAACACTGCGGGGCAGGGCTGAGCCCGGATAAGTGACGCCGTAGCCCATCGTGTCGCAAAGCCTGATTCTTACGTCAATGCCGCTTTCCTCCCTGAGTTTCATCAGCTCCTGGGCGAACGGAATGCAAAAACCATAAACGTCCGCGCGGGTGATGTCTTCAAAGTGGCAGCGGGGAATTATGCCTAAATCCAAAACGGATTTGACCACACTAAGGTAATCGTTCATGGCCTGGCCTCTTTTCTTGTTCAGCTTAAGAAAAATATGATAATCGGAGACGGAAGTAAGCAGGCCTGTTTCTTTCAACCCTAATTCCTTTACCAAGGGAACATCTTCCTTAGCAGCTCGTATCCATCCGGTTATTTCCGGATAACGAAGACCCAGTTCCAGACATTTTTCAACAGCCTCTTTATCTTTTTTGCTATAAAGAAAAAATTCCGATTGACGTATTACCCCATGGGGTCCACCCAGTTGACTCATTAACTGGAATATCTTGACAATTTGTTCCGCCGTGTAAGGAGGGCGAGATTGCTGTCCGTCACGAAAAGTTGTATCCGTTATAAAAATTTCTTTGGCCGGACTCAGGGGAACAGTTTTGTTATCGAAGACAATCTTGCTGACTTCGCTATATGGAAATATTTCTTTGTATAAATTCGGTTTGTCTACCTCTTTTAACTTAAATTTCTTAATTTTTTTTGCAGTCAGTTTTTTTTCACTCTTGGATTTAACCATCTTTTTCTCCAATTCTTTACTATTAAACAATTTTCAGAGATAACTCCATCAATTGCTCGATGCTGACTTTAGAAGGAGCATCGGTCATCAAACAGGCTGCTTTCTGCGTTTTCGGGAAGGCGATTACGTCTCGTATTGATTCTGCTTTGGTCATAATCATAGTTAGCCTGTCCAGACCGAAGGCCAGTCCTCCATGAGGTGGAGCTCCATACTCGAGGGCATCCAGCAAAAATCCGAATTTCTGCCTTGCATCTTCGTCACTCAATTTAAGCGCACTGAAGACCTGAGACTGAACGTCCTTATGATGAATACGAATACTGCCGCCGCCGATTTCCGATCCGTTAAGTACCAGATCATAAGCTTTGGCGCGTACTTTTCCCGGATCGGTAGTCATTAGAGGCAGATCTTCCAGAAACGGCGACGTGAAAGGGTGATGTGTAGAGACAAAGCGTTTTTCCGTTTCCGAATATTCCATCAACGGGAATTCCGTAATCCAGGTGAAGGCCAAGGCATCTGAATCAATCAAGTTAAGCTTTCTGGCCAGGTGTATTCGTAAGTTGCCAAGCGAGTCATTGACGACACGCGGGGTATCGGCGACAAAGAAAATAATGTCGCTTTCTTTAGTGTTCATTGCTTTGCCGATGCTCTCCACTTCCTCCGGTTTAAAGAATTTATAAATGGGTGAAGTCCAGTCGTTCGCGTTGATCTTGGCCCACGCCAGACCCTTCGCTCCATAAATGGCTACGAAATCTTTCAATCCGTCTAAATCCTTGCGGGAAAGAGCGGAAGCCTGTTCGGCTTTAATCGCTTTGATTACGCCACCGGAAGCCGCAACTTCCGCGAAAAGTTTAAACCCTGAATCTTTGACAATATTGGTAATATCCACGATTTCCATACCGAAACGCACATCGGGGTTGTCTTTGCCGTAGCGGCTGATCGCATCGGCGTAGGTCAACCTGGGGAGGGGCAGCGTTAGCTCCTTGTCCAGGCAGACTTTAAAGATGGCCTTCATCAGACCCTCCATCATGCTCATAATATCTTCTTCAGTAATAAAAGACATTTCCACGTCGATTTGAGTAAATTCCGGTTGACGATCGGCGCGCAAATCCTCATCGCGGAAACATTTAACGATTTGATAATAACGGTCAAAACCCGAGACCATTAAAAGTTGTTTGAATAGCTGCGGCGATTGCGGTAGCGCATAGAATGTACCTTTGTTGATACGGCTGGGCACAAGATAATCGCGTGCGCCTTCCGGTGTGCTTTTACCCAGAAAAGGTGTTTCCACTTCAATGAAACCGTTTTCATCAAAATAGCGACGGGTAGCGGCGGCCAGACGACTGCGTAAAAAAAGGTTTTTTTGAATCACCGGACGTCGCAAATCAAGATAGCGGTATTTAAGGCGGATATTTTCCGAAATGTCCTCATCGTCAAAAGAGAAGGGCGGAGTTTTGGATTCATTCATTATCTCCAGATCGGAGACGATAACCTCAATTTCGCCGGTTTTCAAATCCGGATTTTCCATGCCTTCAGGCCTTCTGCGAACTTTGCCTTTGACGGCAAGAACAAATTCAGAACGAATTTTATGCGCTTCGTTGTGGGCATTTCCGGCCTCAGGGTTGAAAACAACCTGTACTATTCCTTCACGATCGCGTAAATCAATAAAAATAACTCCACCGTGATCACGGCGGCGGTGCACCCAGCCCATCAGAATTACTTCCTGCGAGGCCATAGAAATGTCCAGATTTCCGCAGTAATGCGTTCTTTTATCTTTTGTTAAAAAATCAGCCAAAACTTTTACCTCTCTTTAATAATTTTAATTATTGAATCCAGCATCCCATCCAGAGGAACTGCCTGTTGGTCTTTTGTCTGCATGTTTCTTAATAAAACTTGTTTTTCATCAATTTCCTTATCACCGAAAATAAGAGAAAAGGAACTGTTTAATTTGTCCGCTCGCTTTAGTTGACTCTTCAGGCTCTTGTCAGAATAATCCATTTCTGCAATCACTCCGGCGCGCCTCAGTTCATTGGTCAGACTGAAAGCTGTTTTCTGGGCTTTTGAGCCCAGCGCAGCAATAAATAAATCAGTTCTAAATTTATTACTTCCTTCTTCCGGCAGGCAGGCTATAAGCCTTTCAAATCCGACGGCAAAACCAATTCCGGGAACTTCAGGACCTCCCAGATCACTAACCAGGCTATTATATCTGCCTCCGCCGGCAACCGCGTTTTGAGCGCCCAGTGCGTTTGTTTTTACTTCAAATGCTGTCTTTGTATAGTAATCCAGCCCGCGGACCATACGGGCGTTAATAATAAAAGGAGTATTCAAATCGTGAAGAAATGATTGCACCTGTGAAAAATGATTTTCACAGTCCGCACATAAAAAATCAAGGATCCGGGGCGCGTTGGCAATAGTCGCGGCACATGTTTCCACTTTACAATCGAAAACGCGCAAGGGATTGGTGCTTATGCGTCTTTGGCAGTCGGGGCAGAGATTGCTTTCGCTTCCTTTTAAAAAATTAATAACAGCTTTGGAAAATAAAGGGCGACAATCAGGGCAGCCCAGAGAATTAATTTCCAATTCCAGATTTTTCAATCCCGCGCTTGTTAAGAAATGCATCAGCATAAAAATTATTTCAGCGTCTGATTGAGGTTTTTCTTCGCCGAAAAATTCGACATCAATCTGGTTGAATTGACGGAAGCGTCCTTTTTGAGGTCTTTCGCGGCGGAACATCGGACCGATCGTAAAAAGCTTGGTTATTTGTTCGGAAGAGGACATATTATGTTCAATATAGGCGCGGATAACAGATGCTGTGGCTTCCGGTCTTAGGGTTATATACTCGTTGTCCCGGTCGGCGAAGGTGTACATTTCCTTTTCAACGATATCGGTTGTTTCTCCAATGCTTCGTTTAAAAAGTTCTGTTTTTTCGACAATTGGAACGCGGATTTCCCGATAGCCGAACGAACTGAAAACCTCATGGGCTATAGACTCAACCTTCCAGAAGAGAAGAGAGTCTTGGGGTAGAATGTCTTTAAATCCTCGAATTGCTGTAATTTTTTCCATAACTTATATCCATCAAAGTTAATTTTTTTAACATATTCAGTTATTCTTGGCAATGGAATATTTATTAACTAAAGGCAAAGTTTTTTTCTAGAAATAATTTCAGGCAGGCCGCCACAACATTGTCATCATAGAGGATTCCATTGTTCTTGGAAATCTCATCCAGTGCAAAGTTTATTCCCAGTGAAGGACGGTATGGGCGGTGGGAAGAAATGGCCTCCACAACATCAGCTACAGCCAAAATTCTTGCCTCCAGTAGAATGGAGTCTCCCTGAAGGTGATTTGGATAACCTGATCCGTTCATTCTTTCATGATGCTGAAGAACGGCATCGGCCACCGGCCAGGGGAAATCGATATCTTTCAGAATATTATATCCGGAAGGGGAGTGAGTTTTAATTAAATTGAATTCCACTTCGGTAAGGTTTGTAGGTTTGCTGAGAAGCTCCGATGGAACGGATACTTTGCCGAGGTCGTGGATGATGGATGCGGTGTAAATGAAATCCTGCTGATCTGATGTTAAACCCATTTCTTTGGCAATCGCGACAGCCAGTTGAGCTACCCGCTGTTGATGGCCGGCTGTATAGGGATCTTTTGTTTCTACAAGCAGCGCGATTGATTGCACTGTGGCCTGCAATGTCTTTTTTATCCGGCTGTAACTTTCAATGCGTTCTTCTTCCAACATCTTACGCTCAGTGATGTCGTTCAAAAAATTCAAGGTAGCCGGTTTTTTGTTCCATTCAATGACCGTGGCATTCAGTTCCGCCCACTTTATTTTTCCATCATGAGTAATAATTCTGAAAGAATATATAGAGGGGACATCCTCTCCTCTCAATCTTTTTGTGCTGTACTCGGTCACAAGATTGCGATCTTCGGGATGGATAAAGTTCGTAAAAGACCCGGATGTTAGAGTTTCCCTGGAATAACCTATTTGTTCGGCGGCGGCGTTATTGGCAAACACGACGTTCGTATCCCGGGTGATGATGATGGCTTCATGTGCATTTTCCACAACAATACGATACCGCTCCTTGCTTTCCAGCAGATTATTTTCGGCTTGCTTGCGTTCGGTAATATCGGAATAGAGCGCCTGAAAAAGTAACTCACCATTCCATAGCACCTGTTTGCGAAATACTTCCAGATAGCGTATTTCGCCATCTTTGCGGATGATGCTCAGTTCATAATACGGAATAATCTCGCCGCGCCGTCTCCTCTCTTCTCTTTTTTCGTGTTCGGCATAACACTCCGGGGTGTATCTTTTTTTGTGGGGAATGGTAGAAAACTCTTCAATGCTGTCAAAACCATAAATCTTTAAAACTTCCTGATTGGCGTAAAGCGTTTTGCCGTCCGCGGATACAATACGAATGCCCAAAGGTGAATTATCGAGGGAATGACGGAAATTTTCCTCACTTTTTTTCAGCATTTCATCTGCTGTTCGTTTTTCTTGTCTTATTTTGGCTTCGCGGATTTCTCTTTCTATTGTGACAACGAGTTTGGCGAGTTTGTCCTTCATCAGGAAATCGTGTGCGCCTGATTTCATCGCCGCCACTGCCGTATCTTCCCCGATAGCGCCGGACACAATAATAAAGGGAACGTCGATTTTTATTTCTTGTACGATTTTAAGGGCGGCGGGTGCGCTGAAACGCGGCATTTTATAATCGCAGAGAATAACATCCCACTGTTGGCTCTCAAGAGCTGCTTTCATGGTTTCGGCAGTCTCCACTCTTTCCCATTTCGGATCATAGTCTCCATTGCGCAACTGACGTATCATCAACTTGGCATCATCATCCGAATCGTCGACGATTAGAACGCGGAGAGAAATATTCATTGTTTTGTCTCCTTTTAATATTTATTTTTCATTAAGACTGAAATAGAAAGTTGCGCCTTTGTCGATTTCTCCCTCTGCCCAAACCTTGCCTCCGTGGCGGTTGACAATACGCCGTACCGTGGCCAGCCCGATTCCTGTGCCGGGGAATTCGTCATCAGCGTGCAGGCGTTGGAAGGGTGCAAATAGTTTGTCTGAATAGGCCATATCGAAACCGGCTCCGTTATCGCGGATGAAATATACTTTTTCCCCAACTTCCGACTTTAATAATCCGAATTCTATTTTGGCTTTTGCCTGCCTTTCCGTGAATTTCCAGGCGTTGCCCAACAGGTTGTTAAGGACGATGCGCATTAATCTCAAATCCGCAGTGTCTTCCAGAGAGTCAGCGATTCTTATTTCTACATGCCTTTGAGGCTGAGACTTTTGCAATTCATTTATTACTGACCGGGCAAGCAGAGAAAGGTTTACTTTTTCAATGTTCATTTCCATCCGTGTAATCCGGGAAAGCTGCAGCATATCTTCTATAAGATCCGCCATCCTTCTTGTGGCTGTCTTTATTCTTGTCAAATAATCCTTGCCTTGTATATCCAGTTTATCACGGTAGTCTTCCAGGAGCGCCTGACTGAAACCCTCAATTGACCTGAGGGGGGCGCGCAGGTCGTGGGAGGCTGAATAAGAAAACGCTTCCAGTTCCTTATTGGATGCTTCGAGTTTAATCGTGCGTTCACGCACCAGCTCTTCGAGGTGTTGACGGTACTTTTCCAGTTCTTTTTCAGCTTGCTTGCGTTCGGTGAGATCCATCCCAATCCCCATAAAATAGGACTGATCATCTACTTCAAATTTTGCACCGGTAAGGAAGAAAGGTATCTGATGTCCATCTTTCGCTAACAGAGGGGCCTCTATGGAACTTTGACCATTTTCCATCACCTCGTCTATAGCTTTTAAAATTGCGTCTCTATATTCCGGTGCAAACCATTCCGTAACATGGCGGTCGTGTATCTCCTCAGCATTAAAACCCAAAAGCGTTTCAACCTGCTTGTTAGAGAGCCTCAAACGGTTTTCGGGGTAGGTGAAGAGATAAAAAATTTCGGGGAGGTTATCCAATACTGATTTTGAAAATTGTTGTTCCTGTCGCAACGCTTCTTCCATGCGCTTACGATCAGTGATGTCCCTCTCCACAACCACGAGCCCGTTTGCTTTACCATTTGCGTCCACTATCAGATTTCCAGTAGCTTCAATGGACACTCTGCGCCCACTCTTGGTAATAACAGTGAACTCGGCGACATTAATACCACTTCCCATCAGTAACTCTTGCATTTTTGCAGTAACCTTTTCTTTATCTTCCGGCGCGACATAATCCAGGGCGCTTACCCCAAGATCTTCTGTTTCAAACAATCTCTTTGCAGCTTCGTTTACGTTTATAACCTTTCCCTCCAGATCAAGGATCAGAATGGGGTCGAGGGCTAGTTTGAGAGCGTTGGAGAGTATGGCTGTTTCCGCTTCAGCCTTCTTACGTTGGGTGATATCTGTATTAAAACCATGCCAGATTATACTGCCGTCAGGTAGTTTTTCGGGTGTGGAAGTGCCCAATAGCCATCTAAGCGGTTTACCGGGGACTTGAACCCTGTATTCGCATTGCCACGGAGACATTTTTTTTGCCGAGAGTTTGATGGACTCGACGAACTTGTCAAAATCTTCATGGTATACAGCTTTAGCTATCGGAGAAAAATCGTTGACAATGTCCTCAGGAGAACATCCGTAAATATCTTTGACGGCGTCCGTGGAAAATGGAAGACAAAAGCTTCCATCGGGTTTCATCTGGAACTGGTAAATAATTCCAGGAACGTTGGCAGACAATTTCTTAAACACGATGTCACGTTCTTTCAAAGCTTCTTCCGCGCGCTTGCGTTCGGTGAGGTCGTTTGAAATTCCCAGAAATCCTATAGGTTTGCCTGATGAATTTTTGCGCAGCGAGACGGAGCTTTCGATGTATCTTTTAGATCCGTCTTTTCTTATAATATTATAACCCAATTCTTTAACGGGTTTCCCTGTTTTGTAAACTTTATTATATGCCTGAAAAACTTTATTTGCGGTTTCTTTATCTGTATGTTGACGATAATTTTGTCCCATTAATTCTTCTCTGGAATATCCGAGTACCCGGCAAACTTCTTCGTTAAAAAAGGTAAAATTACCGGCAAGGTCAACTTCATAATATCCATTATCGATATTATCAATCATGCTGCGGTATCTTGCCGCAGTTTCTTTGTTTAAATTTATGCCCGCAGATTTTCTCAGGGAAGCAGAATCTTTTATTTCTGTTTTAGTCTTACTTGTTTTATGATTCATTGCAATAGTTCCCTGTATCAGTTGAAGGTTTGAAATTTTATCCGTAGGAACATCTCTAATAATGATTACAAAGTCAATATCTTTATAAAAATATTCGGATATTGGCTTTTAAACAGATAATATACATTAATTTATTTGTTTTTTATGAATGTGTCTATTCTCAAGTTATTTCCGTTGGTCGTTAGAGTTATCGCTCCATCACGGTCAGTGCGTAAAATATTAACGCCGGCAGATTTGTATCTTTGCAGGGTTGAAAGATGTGGATGGTGAAATACGTTCGCTTTACCGGCGCTGACAATCGCATAACGACACGCGACAGCTTTAATGAATTCGGTACTGCTGGAATGGTTGGAGCCATGATGTGGAACCACCAGAACGTCACTGCGCAAATCTTTTTTAGCTTCAACAAGCTGCTTTTCAACATCGCCGGATATATCGCCGGGAATCAGAAAACTTATTTTACCGAACGTTATTTTCAAGACCAGAGAAGAATCATTAACGTCATCATAAGAAAGATCATTTGCATTTTTGTCCGAATAATCGGGCGGCCATAACACTTGGACATGGACTTCGTTAAGTATTATTTCCGGAGATTTATTGGAGAGCATAAAAACACGTGGACTGTTGAACTTAATCGTCTTTCCCCATTCCGGAAAATCTTCCGGATCAACCGGCAGATTCGACTTCCATATTTGCCGGACATCAAAATTATTCATAATATAAATAAGTCCCAGTAAATGATCGGGATGAGGATGGCTGAGCACTGCCGTATCAATGTGGCTGATCCTTTCATAATAAAGAAAGGGAGCGACAACAGCCTTGCCAATATCAAAGGAGCTTTCCGGGAAACCGCCGCCGTCGATAAGCATATTATCCCCGCCGGGAAATTGCACCAGAGTGGAGTTTCCCTGTCCTACGTCAATAACTGTAATTTTTAAATCAGAAGATAATTTATCTCTAACAGTAAAATAAGTTATATCCGCGGCAAAAAATAAAACAGTGACAACTAATAAATATTTTATAATCCGGAAATGGTTCGATGAAAATTCCTTCGGTAGAATTCTTCTCTTCGCTTCAATATATTGAATAAGAAGAAAAATTAATAAATAAAAAACAGAAATTTCAATCAAATTAGGCCTGGTGGTATTAAATGAAGACCAGGGGAAAGCAGCTAATTTATTAATTATGTCTACTGATATTTGCACAAAGATAGAAGCCAGTTTAATAAAATAACCGGCAATGGTTGAAGAAAAGAAGGCGGAAAGGATAAAAAGCATGGATATAGCCAGCGTCAGTGTTCCCAGAAGCGGAACAGCAATCAGATTGGCAATAATTGTCACGCAGGAGACACGGTTAAAATAATACATGATCAGAGGCAATGTGCCGATTGTTGCCGCAATGCAAACGATAACCGACAAATAAACATAACGGATTATACCTTGCGTCCATAAAGGAAGCGTTGAAATATTTCCTGAAGAAATTCCACTGAACCTGGGTACAATATAAATTAACGCTAAGACAGCCATGAAAGAAAGCTGAAAGGAAATATCAAAAAGAGCTTGAGGTGAGATAGCCAGAATAATTAGTCCCGCCAAAGCCAGTGTGGAATAGAGGTCTTTTTGTTTTCCGGAAATCAGAGCGATCAAAAAAATCAGTGCCATGAGAGCCGAACGCATAACCGTAACTCCCATTCCCGCAATGAAGGCGTAAATCAATACCATAAGAAATGCCGCCGTTGCCGCTAATTTGATTATGTTTAATCTGAGCATTAGATATTCTGAAGATTTCAAAATGAGAAAAGCGAAAAAGAAAGCTACAGCCGAGACCATTCCTATATGCAGACCGGAGATGGAAAGGATATGCGCAGTGCCTGTTTTATTGAAATGATCACGCACATCTGCGGGAATTTCATTTTGATTGCCGATAGTCATGGCTTCGATGATTTCCCTTTGTGGCGAAGAGGAATTTTTATTAATTATCTGTTTTAAATAATTTCTAAAAGATTCCAGATAAAGTCGCGTGCAGTTTGCTGTTCTCTGTCTAAGAAGTATAATCTTGGATGCGCCGGAAATAAATCCAGTGGCATATATACCCTGAAGATTCAAATAACGTTCATAATCAAACCCACCCGGATTATTAAATTTATGTATGCTTTTTAAAGTTGAATGAAAACGGACAAAATCACCATATTGAAATTTTAAATCCGGTGGGATAACCAGACGAATATTGCCCGAGACCGAAACATATTTTTTATCTCTGATTATTCTCAAACAACGTACGATCAATACATTTTTATCGAGGTAGGCGAGGGGAGTTTCTATCACAATGCCTTCCATTGTCAGTGTGCCTTTATCGATATATTGCCCGATATGTTGATTGTGCTCAAAAAAATACCGCTGCTTTTGAATATTAAAGAACCCAAGCAGAAGGATAAGAAAGAGAATTAAAAATAGACCGGCAACCGGCCATTTGTTTTTGATTGTTATAATAATAAGAAGAAAAGTTAATATAATTGTGATTAATAAAAAATAATAGGGCAGGGAGAAATATCTTCCGGCAATAATTCCGGCAATGAATGCAATAAAAAGATAAATTAATGGTCTGCGCATATTTTCAAAATTATTTTTCTACAAGAAAATAGTTCAAATTAATTAGCCAAAACTTCTAAAATATTATAGTATGATTTAAAATTACAACTTGCTTTGGGTTCCATGCCCGTGATTCAAAAGGAAATAAAGTGCCTGTACTGTATAATGAAGCCGTAATCAAAGAAAAAAACAAAAGGCGTTTGTTTTTTTTAATCGTATCCAGGGTTATCCTTGTAACTCTATTTCTGGGGACAACCGTTTTTCTCGATATCAGAAAACAGGAATTTTCAATATCACAAATAACCATTAGTTTTTTTTATTTTATCACTGCTGCGTTTTATTTTTTTTCGGTTATTTACATTTTCCTTTTGAAATTTCTTAAAAATATACAAAGCAATATTTATTTACAACTCACCGTAGATATTGTTTTGATCACTTTTCTTGTCGGCCTGACCGACAACATCCAAATTGATTACTCACTTTTCTACACGCTGGTAATAATTTATTCGGTGCCATTTTTGGGCCGCAGTGGCGGATTAATTGTAGCTTCAGTTGCCAGCATATTTTATGGTGTGCTGGCGGGGCTTAAATATTTCTACCTGCTGCCTTTTGCTTCTTCTATCGGACATTATTATAATCTTAACGCTTATGATGTATTAACAAATATCCTGGTGCATATCGTATCATTTTACGTTTTAGCTTTCCTGGCGGGGTTTGCCGTTGAGCAGGAAAAGAAAACAAGATCTTTACTGGAAGAAAAGAAGTCGGATTTTAAACAATTGGATTTGCTTTTCCGAAGCATTATTGAATCGGTGTATACAGGTGTCATGACTGTCGACTTGAATAACTTTATCAAAACTTTTAACAATGCTGCAGAAGAAATCACCGGTATTTCAAAATTAGAAGTACTGGACAAAAAAATGGATGATATTTTCCCTGAATTTTTGCCTTTTATGAATACGGATACAATTAATAAGCAGCCCAAAAACAGGAATGAGGTTTTAATTGATGGTTTGAAAAGGGGAAAACTTAACTTGGGTTTATCGGTTTCTCCGCTTAAGGGAAGAAACGAAAATCAAATCGGAAACATTTTAATATTTCAGGATTTAACTCAAATTACAGAAATGGAAAAGAAACTCGAAATGAACAGGAAGATGGCAATAATCGGTGAAATGGCGGCCGGATGGGCGCACGAAGTTCGTAATCCGCTGGCGGCAATAACCGGGTCAATAGAACTGCTACAAAAGGGATTAAAACCGGAAGGAACCAATAAGCGTTTAATGGAGATAATATTGAGAAGCAAAGAACAGTTGGAAAGCTTCGCCCGTGATTTTCTTTTGCTGGCTCGTTCGGTTCCCGTATCAAGAGAATCTGTTAATTTAAAGGATGTTGTTGAAGAAGTCTTCGAACATATAAAGTTGTCTCCGGAATGGAAAGACAAAATCAGGATTGAGAAAAAATTATCGGTTAATGAGAAAGCCTTTGCCAATAAAGAACAGGTTCGGCAAATTATCAACAATCTGATTCTCAACGCTGTTCAGTCCATGGAAGAAGATGGTATTTTGTCCGTCGAAACAAAAATCGTGGAGTTGGATGATAAGAATAAATATGCCGAAATCAAAATTATGGATACGGGATGCGGCATCAGTAAAGATGACTTAAACAGAATATTTGAGCCTTTTTTCACGAATAAAACTAAAGGAACCGGATTGGGCTTAACTATTGTTAATCATATCGTTGACGGCTACAATGGAAGAATCAAAATAGAGAGTACAGTAAATGAGGGGACTGTCTGTTATGTCTGGTTGCCTGTAATATAGTGAAAAGAAGAATTAAATATTCTGCTGTTGAGATGTTATTGAAAGGAAGCGGAGGTAAAAAGCATGGCGAAAATTCTGGTTGTTGATGACGATCAGGGCATGAGAGAATTCATGGAAATTATGCTTGTCCAGGAAGGCTACGATGTAACCAGCATCGGAGAACCGGTAAAAGCAATTGATTTATGCCGCAAGAATGCCTTTGATCTGATTATTACCGATCTAAAAATGCCTAAAATCAGTGGCCTTGATTTTCTTAAAGTCATCAAGGATCAGAGACCTGATGCCATAGTTATTCTTATCACGGGTTACGCTTCGGGAGAGACAGCAATAAAAGCGATGAAAGAAGGGGCTTATGATTATGTGGAAAAAGGCGGCAGCATCGAGGAACTTAAAAAAGTTGTGCGCTCGGCCCTGCAGAAAAAAGGATTGATTGAAAATAATATTGAGGAAAAATTACCGGCAGATACGGCGAGCTCATTCTGCGGCATGATCGGAACCAACAGGGAAATGCTTAAAATATTCACGACAATAAAAAAAGTATCCGATACGCTGGCGAATATTTTAATACTGGGTGAAAGCGGAACTGGCAAAGAGCTTGTCGCGAGCGCTATTCATGAAAACTCTTCCCGTTCCAAAAAACCTTTTGTGGCCATTAACAGCGGTGGAATACCGGAGAATCTTCTGGAGAGCGAACTTTTCGGATACATGAAAGGCTCTTTTACCGGCGCTTACGCTGACAAGGCGGGATTCTTTGAAATGGCGCGCGGCGGCACCATATTTCTTGATGAAATAGGCGAATTATCGCCATCTTTGCAGGTCAAGCTCTTGAGGGTAGTTCAGGAAAGAACCTTCAGGCGGATAGGCGGCTCGGAAGATATCAAGGTTGATGTGCGTATTATTTCCGCGACAAATCAAAATTTAAAAGAAAAGGTAAGAAAAGGAGAATTTCGTGAAGACCTCTATTATCGTTTGAATGTTATTCCCATTCATCTTCCTCCACTGAGAGAGCGCAAAGAGGATATTCCTCTTTTTATCAATCATTTTATCAGCAAATACGCGCAAATGTTCGGTAAGGAGATCAGGGATATTTCCTCATATGCTATGGAACTGTTGACGAATTATGCTTTCCCGGGCAATATTCGTGAATTGGAAAATATTATTGAACGCAGTGTCGCCATGGAGAGCTCCAATATAATCCTGCCGGAAAGCTTAACCCTGCATCCTGAAGCTTCCTCAGGTGTCCCAAGGTTTGATATTGAGATAACGGATAAAGGAATTGACCTCAACGCGGAGCTGGGAAAAATCGAAAAGATAATGATTGAGAAAGCTTTGCAGAAAACTAATGGATCAAAAGTAAAGGCTGCCGAATTGTTAAATGTCACCTTCGATTCATTACGCTACCGCATTGAGAAACTCGGCATTGAATAATATATAAAAACTGATTAAATGCGGTTTGGCGATTGATACCCTTCACAGAGGTTTTTTGTTTCTTTTTCCTTGACTTTTAAGCGATATTTGCTCTATATCCCTCATCATAAGAGGCAACAATGAAAATTTTAAGATTTCATTTTATGAAAAGGGCAGTTTTCTTTTATTTTTTTAACTTTATTAACTTAAAGGTCTGCCTGATAAAATCATGACCATTTACAAAGGGAAATGAACCGTGGGCAGAGAAAATCCCACGGTTTTTTTTTGCCATGATTATGGCTTGTTACTAAATTAAAAAGATCAAAAGGGGAGGGGAAATAACTATGAGAAGTAAATTCTGGATAACAATTTTAGCTGCTGTTTTTCTGATTGCCGGCGTTGGCAATGCGCAGGCAAAGACGATTAAAGTCGGGGCCGCAATCAACCTGACAGGTCCGGCATCGACATGGGGACAGTTTCATGAAAAAGGTCAGCGTGATTATTTCCGTTATGTGAATGAAGTTAAAGGAGGTGTGTACGGAAACAAAATTGAGATGATTACCGTGGACACGGCCTACAAGGTGCCGGAAGCGCAGGCCGCGGTTAACAAATTCGTTCTGCAGGATAAAGTGGATATGATTACAACCTGGGGTGCCGGTGAAGGACTGGCGGCAAAACCCATCATTCAGAAATATAAAGTGCCGGCAATCAATTATTCGACGAGTTGGGAAATATTGGAGAAACCGGTTGATTATATGTATTTGCCGTTCGGCAGTTATAAAATGGATTGCCATGCCATATTGGAATACATCAAAGCCATTCATAAAGGCAAGGATGCTCCCAAAGCCGGACTGCTGACTTACAATAATGCCTACGGACGTTCTATTCACGCGCCGAGCAAGGAATACGCGAAACGGCTGGGCATTAACCTTGTGGCGGTGGAAGAATTTCCACCCAAAACAGTCGATCTCAATACAGAACTTCTTCGTCTGCAAAAAGCCGGAGCGGAGTATGTATTTATGCAAATGCTGCCTTCAGCAATAATCACGGCTTTCAAAAGCGCTGATCGTATAAATTACAGTCCTGTTTTTCTGGGAACATGGACGTCGACCGACCCCGATTTCTTTAAAATGGGTGCTGGGCTTATCCGTGACAGACTTATAATCCAGTTTCCGGGAGGATTGCCTGTCGATAAATCAAAAGGAATTGCCGCAATGCAGCAGTTATGGAAACGATATAAAACAGTGGATAAATTTGATGCTTCTTACTGGGAAGGAGTTGTTATCGGTATGATTATGGAACGAGCTTTTATCCGTGCATATGAAAAGAGTAAAAATATTAATCCGGAAACAATAAACGCGGCCTTGGAATCGTTTAAGAATGAAGATTTTGGCGGTTTAGTGCCGAAAATAACATACACTAAAGATGATCACGGTGCTTCTTTTACCGCGCGCATGGTCAAGGTCAAGGAAGACGGAAGTTATATACCTCTGACCAATTTTTATGTTCCGGGCAAAGACAAAATCAAGCTGTTAAAGAAGTAGATGTATACTAAACAGACGTTGCCGGAAATTGAATTATTTCCGGCAACGTCTGTAAGCAAAATGTTTCGGATATATTTAATAAGAGGTTTAAATGAAGGCTTTTCGCAGCCGGCCGTCGATAATGGTCAATCGGCGGGAAGAAGAAAAAAAAGCTGAGCTGGAGATTCAGAATTTACGTTTGAGTTTCGGCGGCGTGGTTGCCGTCAAGGATGTTGATCTTAAAGTTCACACCGGCGAATTAATGGCGATCATCGGTCCCAATGGCGCCGGAAAAACAAGCCTTCTTAACTGCATAACCGGTTTTTACCGGGCCCAGCAGGGGAAAATATTTTTCAACGGTAAAGACATCACTCATCTGCATACCCATGAACTTGTCGGCGTGGGGATCGGCAGAACTTTCCAGAACATAGAATTATTTCCAGGCATGACCGTTCTGGCCAATATGACTCTGGCGCGTCATATTCACTGTCAATACAGTTTCATCAAATCATTTCTTTTTTCCAAATCCGTCAGAGATGAAGAAATCCGTCACCGTCAGATTCTTGAAGAAATAATTGATTTTCTGGAAATGCAGTCCATACGTAAAAAAACAGTCGGCTCTCTTCCTTATGGAATGCAGAAAAGAGTGGAGCTGGGCCGGGCTCTTGCTCTGGAGCCAAAGTTGCTGGTTCTTGATGAACCTTTCGCCGGTATGAACATGGAAGAAAAAGAGGATATGGTCCGCTTTCTTCTGGAGTTGAATCAGAGGTGGGGGCTCACCATGATTCTGGTCGAACATGATATGTCTATTGTCATGAGCATTGCCCGGAGAATTATGGTTTTAAACTTCGGTGAAAAACTGGGTGAAGGAAGCGCTGAAGAAGTCAGCGTCAATCCTGAAGTCATCAAAGCTTATCTTGGCGAAGCTGAAGCATTATAGACATTTAAGGCGTTATATTTTGTATAAAGAAGAACAACATAAAACAAAAACCAGATTAACGCTGCCGCAGTTGTTGGTGGAAAATGCCACTACGTATGGCGATACCAAAACGGCAATCCGTGAAAAGGCATATGGCATATGGCAGAAATACAACTGGGCAGACTACTGCCGGTATATGCGGACAACAGCGGCCGGGTATGCTTCGCTTAATCTTAAGCGCGGTGAAAACGTCTGCATGATTGTGCATAATCATCCCGAGTGGCTTTTCTCGGAGTTGGCCGCGCACGCTCTGGGCGCGACAACTCTAAATTTGTTTACTTCTTCCATTGCCGATGAACTGGCTTTTTCCATCAAACGGATCAACTCGCCTGTCGTAGTTGTCCAGGATCAGGAGCAGGTGGATAAACTTCTGGAGGTAAAAGAGAAACTGCCGCAGACAAAAAAAGTTGTCTATATTGATCCCACCGGCATGACTTCGTATGAGGATGATCCGTGGCTGATAAGCTATGCCGGACTTCTGGAAGAAGGGGAAAAATTCATCAAAAATCATCCTGATTTTATCGAAAATGAAATAAATAAAGGCAGACCAGAGGATATCGCTGTAATGATCCAGACTTCAGGAACCACCGGCATTCCCAAACTGGCCATGTTGTCGCATCGCAATCTGACCACTATGGCCGGCCAGTGGGTGGACGCTGCAAAGATCAAGCCGGAAGAAAACTGGCTGTCGATGTCTCCGCCGGCGTGGATTGTTGATCAGATGTGGGGGGTGGGCGTTGCGCTCGGAAGCGCCATGTGTATGAATTTTCCGGAAACCGCGGAGACGGTTTTGGAAGATTTTCGGGATATCGGCCCTTCGATGATTATTACCTCTTCGCGCTTCTGGGAAGATATGGCCTCACGCATCCGGGTAAAAATATCCGATGCGGGCTGGTTGAAAAAGAAATTATTTTATCTGGGTGAAAAAATCGGTAAAAAGATCGTGGAAAAACAATCGCACAAAGAGCCTTTGCCTTTATCGCTGCAAGCTTTATATAAAGTAATGTCTGTCGCAGTTTATCGTCCGCTTCTGGATCGTTTGGGGTGCGCTCGTTTTCGGAGCGCCTTTACCGGTGGTCATCCCATCAGTCCCGATGTCATTTTATTTTTCCGGGCGATGGGCTTGAATTTAAAACAATGCTATGGTCTCACGGAATCATGCGGCATCTTTCAGATACAGCCTGACGATGAAGTCAAACTGGAAACGGTGGGCAAACCTCTGACACTGACCGAAGTAAAAATAGCGGATGATCAGGAAGTGCTGGTCAAATCCGAAGCAAATTTTTCCGGTTATCACAATGATTATGAGTCAACGCAAAACGCTTTTGAAAACGGATGGCTCAAAACCGGTGATGCCGGATATATCGACAACGACGGCCATTTGCTGATCATCGGCCGCAAGGAAGATATTATCCGCAATAAAAGCGGCGAAGCATTTTCGCCTGATTTTATCGAAACGCGTCTTAAATTCAGTCCCTATATTAAAGAAGCCGTTACCTTCGGTGAAGCTCGCCCCTATATCACGGCCATGATTAATATTGATCTGGGCAATGTCGGCAACTGGGCGGAGGATAGAATGATCCCGTACACAACATACATGGATCTTTCCCAGCAACAGGCAGTGGAGGAATTGATTCTCAAAGAAGTTATAACGGTAAATGAACAGCTTCCCGAAGTAATGAAGATAAAAAAATTTGTTCTGCTTTATAAACTACTGGATGCGGATGACGAAGAGCTTACACGTACCGGTAAAGTGCGCCGCCGTTTTGTTTACGGCTTGTATCTGAAAATAATTGAGGCCATGTACAACAATCAGAAGAACGTTGAGGTAACAGGTAAAGTCAAGTATCGCGACGGAAGAATAGGCGAAATAGAAACAACGATCAATATTATCAATGTGAGTTAGGAATTTATAAATGGAATTTTTTCTGCAATTATTAGTCAACGGTGTTTGCGTGGGGCTGCTCTACGGCATTTCCGCGATGGGCTTTGTCATGATTTTTAAATCATCCAGCGTTTTGAATTTCGCCCATGGAGAACTGCTGGCATTGGGAGCTTTCTTCTTCCTTTCGCTTGTTACCTGGGCGCAATTGCCCGTTTTCGTCGCTTTTATTCTTACCCTTATCGGTTGCTTTATTCTGGGATTCCTCATTGAGAGATTTTTTCTACGTCCGTTAATCGGCGAAAAACTTATTTTCGTTATTATGCTGACAGTAGGACTGGCCGCCATGTTCAAAGGCCTGATTCTGCTGATCTGGGGCGGCAATTTATATACCTATCCGGAATTCCTGCCCCCGACAATGGGGCTGCAATTTGGCGCCATCTATATAGCGCCGGTTTATTCGGCCACGCTGGTTATCAGCGTTATTTTTCTTGTTCTATTCGGGTTATTCTTTAAAAAATCAGCCCAGGGGATTTATATGCGCTCAGTTGCCGATAATCAGAAGGCGGCTCTTTCTCTGGGTGTTCATGTCCGGCGAGTGTTCGCGCTTTCCTGGGCGATTGCCGCGCTTGTCGCCTCCATGAGCGGCATTGTTCTGGGAATTATCAACGGCGTCAATGTTCACGATTTGAGTTCCATCGGCATGAAGGTGTTTCCCGTGGTTATCCTTGGCGGGCTGGATAGTATCGGCGGCGCGATTATCGGCGGAATTATCATCGGGCTTCTGGAGACATTTACAGGCGGATACCTGTCGCCATCACTTCGTGACGTTGTTCCTTATATTGTTCTGGTATTTATTTTAATGGTCAAGCCCTACGGTTTGTTTGGCCTGGTGGAAATTGAGAGAGTTTAGTAGATGAAAAAAATGAGGAAATTATCTTTTCATCCCTGCGGCAATTACCGTGAGACCTACAAGCAGGAATTAAATATTTTCGAGACGGATTTCGGTCGTTTCTGGCTGATTATTTTTCTGGCATTTTTTTTCTTTGTCGCTCCTTTTGTTTTAAGTCCGTACATGCTCTATATTCTGAATACGATCGGTATCGCCGCCATTGCCGCCATCGGGCTTAATATTTTGATCGGTTACACCGGGCAGATTTCTCTGGGACACGGAGCGTTCTTCGGTGTGGGCGCCTACGCCGCGGCGATTCTGGCTACAAGACTGGGAATGGGATTTTACATAGCAATTCCTGCGGCGGGCATTATTACCGCTCTCATCGGTATGATTTTCGGCATACCGTCAGGAAGATTGAAAGGTCTTTATCTGACAATCGCCACACTGGCCGGACAATTTATCATCGAGTACGTTTTGATCCAGTGGGACAGTCTAACTAAAGGCACAATGGGTATTACTCTTCCTTCGCCGCAAATCATGAATTGGCAGATAGCAGGAGACAAGGCATTTTTTTTCCTGATTTTCGTAAGCCTTGTTTTGATGACCTGGTTCGCGGTAAATATAATCAGGAGCAAATACGGGCGGGCTTTTATAGCCATTCGCGATAATGACCGCGCTGCGGAAGGTATGGGTATCCCGATTTTCAAATACAAACTGCTTTCGTTCGGCATCAGTTCTTTTTACGCGGGATTTGCCGGAGCTCTCTGGGCTTATTATATGGTCAGCATTACGACGGAACCGTTTAACCTGGGGCTTTCGGTTGAGTATATCGCCATGGTAATTATCGGCGGCATGGGCAATATTCCCGGCGCGATTTTCGGCGCTACCTTTATTACACTACTGAATGAATTTTTACGATTTTTCACCGGTGTGTTAATGAATGTTCCCGCAATAGCCAGTTGGGGTTTAAACATGGCGCCGCTTAGGGAATTTGTTTTCGGCCTGGCAATTGTTTTATTTATTTTGATTGAACCGAAAGGGATTGCGGAAATCTGGCGGATCATACGTTCAAGTTTTAAGTTATGGCCGTTTTCATATTAAGGTATCGTGATGGGAGATGTTCTTCTACAACTAAATAATATATCTGTTGTATATTCAGATGTTATACAGGTATTGAAAGGTGTTTCTTTAAGTGTCGAAAAAGGCCATATCGTCTCTCTTTTAGGCAGTAACGGCGCGGGGAAAACAACCACCTTAAAAGCCATCTCCGGGTTGCTCAAACCGGAAAACGGCGAAGTAACAGAAGGAACAATTATCTACAATGGAGTCAACATTCAGAATCAGGCGCCGGAGTTTATTACCCGTCAGGGCATCATTCAGGTTCTGGAAGGCCGCCAGCCTTTTAAATATCTCACGATCGAAGAAAACCTGCGCGTAGGCACTGCCACACGGTTCGGCAAACCCTACAAGCAGGATCTGGAACTTGTTTATAATTATTTTCCTGCTTTGGTTCAAAGAAGAAAAGCACTGGCCGGATATTGCAGTGGCGGTGAATTGCAGATGCTGGTTATCGGTCGCGCCTTGATGGCGCATCCTCAGCTTCTGCTTTTGGACGAACCTTCGCTTGGATTGGCGCCGCTGGTAGTGCAGGAAATATTCCGCATCATCAAAAAAATAAACGAAGAACAGCAGGCGACCATCATTCTGGTCGAACAAAATGCCCGCATGGCCTTGCAGGTTGCTCATTACGGTTACGTCATGGAGAACGGCAAGATCATGATGGAAGGAACGTCTAAAGAATTGTCCGACAATCCCGACATCAAAGAATTCTACCTGGGCATGGCGGCATCGGGGATCGCTAAATCATACAAGGATGTTAAGTCCTACAGACGCCGCAAGCGCTGGCTGTAATACCCTTCCGATTTCTGCGGCTAACTTTGTTGGCATAGTAGTCAGCTTCCTCATAAAGAAATTTTCCGCTTTTCCGCTATTATCAAGACAAGTAAAAAATATGGCAGGTCGCAATCCCTTCGTAAATCAGGTCGTTTGTTTCAGGGGATCGTTATTACAAACCGACAAGCAAGCTAATGTCGCAATCCCTTCGTAAATCAGGTCGTTTGTTTCGATTCAGACCCTGAAATTTGATGGTGGAACTACACGTCGCAATCCCTTCGTAAATCAGGTCGTTTGTTTCGGGAAGAATTAAAACGTATGGAGCAACTCTCAAAAGGTCGCAATCCCTTCGTAAATCAGGTCGTTTGTTTCGGGGGATTTAAAATGGTTACAAAAAAAGGAAACTATGTCGCAATCCCTTCGTAAATCAGGTCGTTTGTTTCTAGGAGGCTGTCCGAGAACTCAAAAAATGATTTCTCGACCACATTATATTGTATTTGTTAACATAATAACACACTATATATTGTGGTAATAAATTTGACTTTGCTATTCTCGGACAGCCTCCTAGATATTCTTCTGTATGTTCTGTGTAAACTCCGTCTACTAACTCGGCATTAGTATTATCAATGATAATTGTATTGTGCGGGTTGCAATTGTTATTTAACCATTTGATAACTGGTTTCACAACTTCTTCAAATTCTTGACGCTGTTTTTCATTTAGTATCATTTTAATCTCCTTCCTGTGTGATGAAATCTATTACTGTTATTTTCATATCTCGTATTTTTGGAGATATGAATTGATAATCATTATTAAGTTTTGTTTCAATTATTTTAATAAAATCCGATTCGTTAAAAATAATTTCCATATATTTATTTTGGAGATATTCCGGCCCAACACGATACGTTGCCACCGGAAATTTCACAGCCGCAAACCTCACATAATGTAGGCAGTGACTGAGTTGGGTTTTCGATATATGAATCAATTTTCTTTTTCATCATTATTGTTTCCTTAATGATTATTTTTTTCATAATTAAAATTATTGGATGCTTAACAACCGTCCATTATTGATTGTTGTTTCTTTTTTATTTTTGTTCATAACAAAAATAGGCTCTTTTCAAATCTATTGATGCCTGTTTTAATATAATTTGTATTAAAGATCTAAGTTTTATGATTTTTCCATAGCATACACCACTACTTCTTCCTATCATTGTATATATTACTCCTCCATCTTTTTCAGGTTTATTTGCTATTGGGTATTTTAATAATATTGCCTGCCATATTCTTTCTTCTTCAGAATTCTTTGAAAGATAATCAGTACTTTCCCGGTCAATTACAACCATAGCATCAGGATATGATTCTTTTATGCTGTTAATAATAAGTAATATTATATTATAATGTTCCATGATCTTGTCTATTAACTTAGCTAATTCTAGATTTTTCTTTGCTTCTTCATTTTTCAAATATAAGTCTACTTTAAAGTTTGCATTTTCAAATTTTGTATTTTCTACTAATAGGAAAGAATAATCTTGAAGCGACATCTCAGTATTCATTTCCGTCTCCACTTTTTTCAATGCCGTTAATGCTTCTTTGGCAGGATTTGTATAGATAATTGGGATTAAAAAAACTATGCCACAGCAAAATAATATTAACGCAAATATATAGATTTTTTTCATTTATTTTTCCTCCTTAATTTTAAATTTTTTATCGACCCTTTTCAGAAAATCAAAAATTTCTTCTTCTTCATCAGACAATCCGAATTTCTTTAACTCCTTTTTAAATCTTTTAATAACAAGATCATGTTCTTTCATATGAAAGCATATTCGTTCTTCGGAATCCATTTTAACGTCATCAGTATCTTCATCACTTTCTTTATCTACCTCATATTCTAGTTCAACAGTCGCAATCCCTTCGTAAATCAGGTCGTTTGTTTCGGGTTTCGGGATAAGCTTGCAGGCGGCCAGTGAGGTCGCAATCCCTTCGTAAATCAGGTCGTTTGTTTCAACAAGTGGGATTGATATGCAATCTCTGGTCAAGGTCGCAATCCCTTCG
>JQDQ01000210.1 GCA_000747625.2 Smithella sp. SCADC | reverse complement strand
CAGAAAGAACAGAACACGCAACAAGAAATTAACCGTAACATTGGTTAGTATGCACTAGGAGGCTGTCCGAGAATAGCAAAGTCAAATTTATTACCACAATATATAGTGTGTTATTATGTTAACAAATACAATATAATGTGGTCGAGAAATCATTTTTTGAGTTCTCGGACAGCCTCCTAGGGACACATGGTGGTTTAATTATTATAAAGTGGGAAGAAATAATAGTTTAAGTCCTCTGAAAAAAGTGCTTGAAGGGATAGATGTCCCACCTATTAAATCTGTAGCTGAAAATATGGGTTGGCTAACATGGAGCGATTTATTTAAGACTGTTTTGAGAGGGATGATAACGGCATAAAAATAAATATAGAAATCAAATAAATTTCCTCTTTTTTTATCCGTAATCAATAAAATTGAATCATATTGATTTCATTTGATTGTAGGTGTAACAATTGTCAAAATACTTCTTTTAAATATCCGATAACTAATTGGCAATGAACACTTTCAGCGTCTTTGGAGTGACAACGGCAATTCCAGATTATTTTCTTCCAAAAGTTTTTTGTTGGTAAGTATCTCCGAAACCGGTCCGTCAGCAACTACTATTCCTTCTTTGATTACAATGCAACGACGGCATACATCCATAATCAGATCGAGATCGTGTGAGGCAATTATTTTCGAATGCTCGAAGGTTTTGAGCAGATTGATGAGCAATCGCCGTGATCGGGGATCGAGATTTGCCGCCGGCTCGTCCATAGCCAGAATATCAGGTTCCACAGCTATGACCGAAGCAATAGCCACGGCACTCTTCTGTCCGCAGGAGAGATGATGCGGTGGTTTATTTTGAAGGTCCAGACCACTTACCAGATTCAGCGCATATTCCACTCTTTCCCGCACGGCAGTTTCATCCATGCCCAGATTGAGAGGACCGAAAGCCACGTCTTCATAAACAGTCGGCATGAATAACTGATCATCGGGATTTTGAAAAACAACGCCGACTTTTCTTCGGATTTCCTGTCGGGTTTGCCTCGTCAGATAAAGATCGCCGATATTTACTGTTCCCGATGTCGGCATGAGATAACCGTTCATGTGCATCAATAGAGTGGATTTGCCTGCTCCGTTGGCGCCGATGATGCCCACTGATTCGCCGTGCGTGATGCGGAAGGAAATATCGCGCAGAGCTTCAGTGCCGTCCGGATAGAGGAAGGAAACATTTTTAAATTCTACGATATGATGGCTCATGAAAATACTCCTTGAACAAATCTGCCCAGTATTTGAGTTGCCGGATAGAACCGGAAGATATAAAGAAAAATAGCAACGGATGCGGCAAAAATAACATCGCCGGTTTTAATATGAAAACGTTTGATCGAAGGCATATCTCCCTGAAATCCGCGGGAGAGCATCGCGTAATAAATTCGTTCCGCTCTTTCGACCGTGCGAATAAAGAGTATCCCGACTATACGTGTAAATGTTCGGATATCTTTGCCGTGTTGTCCGTAAGATCGCATATTCCTCGCGCGAACTATGCGCATGGTCTCTTCCATGAGGACAAAAATATAACGATAGAGAAATGAAAGTTGCGAAACGAAAAGAGAGGGAACTCTTAATTGTCGAAGAGCGTGGCATACACCCGGGAAAGATGTCGTGGCGATAAGCAGAAGCGCCGTACTGACGGTTAAGGTGAACTTAAGCAGAATGGAGAAGAAGGAAAGCCATCCCGCCGAAATCGTCAGACCCTGAAAAATAGAAACCTGTCCTGGATCAAGAAGAGGATTGAAAATTCCTATAAAGACGGCAAAGGGCGAGACCAGAATCACTTTCTTAAAAATAAACATGAACGGAATTTCACCGATGGTCATCAGCAATACCGGATAGAGGAAAAATGGCAACAGGGCGGCAATTTCGTACTTGGAAAAGGAAATAACGGTAAAGAGAAAAAGCAATGTGACAATCAATTTTGCACGTGGGTCCAGACGATGAACAAAAGTATTCTTGTAAGATAACTGGTCGATGAATCCGATGTTATAATATTTTTCATCAAAAGTCATGATTCTATCCCGGTAAAATTTTCAATAAATAGAGGCATTATTACTTCGGCAATTAAATATATACAATGTTTCCTTCCCTATCCTCCGCTGGCGGAGGTGTCACGTAGTGACGGAGGTGGACAAAGAGTTTTGATGTAACTTATGAATATTATAACTGCCTTAAAAGCATCCACCCCCTTAATCCCCCGCCAGCGGGGGACACGCATAATGGGTACAATTATTAACATGTTTAATTGCCCGAGTAATAACTATCATACGCCCCGGTAATAACTCAATTTCTTTTTTAGCGTCATCGTTTTTTAAAGAGCCGGATTCCGAAACCGATCAGCAAAATGAACATTAGGACAATTGATCCCCCGACAATACCGGCAACGGAAGTGCCGGTTTCTATTCCCGGCCACGCAGGGGTTTCATTGTCTTTTGATTCTTCTTTTGCTGTAGGTTTGAAATTATAGTCGGGAAGAAAGGCGGTTTTCTCCTGAAGTCCTTCTATGAGAGGAGCAATGCCTTGCGTAGCTCCCGCCAATTCGCCCTTGCCCGTGACTTTTTCAATGGACCATTCCAGACCATCAGGATGGGTTGACGCAAACCACGAAAGCGCTCCGCCGGTAACAACAGCCATGATTAAAAAGGCTATCAAAACATTCTTAATAGAGATACCGGCATCCAGGGGACGAGAGAAAAAACTGGCCTCAATAATCTCCGGTCTTGCCTTTCTTACATAGTTGATAATTCCGGCTGTGATAATTCCCTCCACGAGACCAATGGCGAGGTGAATCGGTTGCATAAGCAGGACAAATGTGCTGAAGGGCAGTTCAGTCTTTCCGGATAAAAGTGTTTCCAGCACAACCGAAAAGGCGCCCAGTTGCAGTGCAATGATTACGCTCAGAATTGCGGCGATGGATATCCGCTTGGCGCTTGTTCCGTCTCCCGCGATGGGTTTGTAAATCAGGGGATAGACAAGAAAACAGGGGTAGATGCCCATATTCCAGATATTACAGCCCAGAGCAAGCAGTCCGCCGTCTGCAAAAAATAACGCTTGAACCGTCAGCACCGATGCCAATGCAAGAAAAGCCGCATATGGTCCCAACATGATTGTCAGGATCATGCCGCCGCCGATGTGTCCGCTGGAACCTGTTACGGGAATGGTAAAGTTGATCATTTGTGCCGCAAAAATAAATGCACCCATAACTCCCATCAGAGGAATGGTTTTGTTATCAATGTTCTCCTTAAGTTTTTTGGATGAATACCCTATGGCCGCCACTGAACCGGCCCACATAGTTGCTCCCACCGCCGGGGAGAGTAAGGCATCTGCCATATGCATGATGAATTCTCCTGGAAAAAACTGTTAATGTTTTAAAGCTTTTTTCCTAAAACCGGAAGGTTACCCCGGTCAACAATGTAAAATCCGTCTCTGGTTCGGTCAAGCCAGACTTTGCGCCGAGATCAACATCAATCTTTTCGTTTATGGAATAGATTATCCCCCTATGAGAAAGGCCGGATCATTGTTTGCGTCATCATCTGTATTGCGCTCAACACCGACATTAGCGGCCAGCTTCAAATTTTTAATGACTTCCCATGTGGCGGCAATTGAAGCATGCCAGATATCCTTGCGTTCATCGATTTTATTTTCATTTCTGATGTAACCCAAATTACCATGAAATGCCCATGACCCCAGTTCCTCAGAGGCGATTAAAAAAAGATGTCCACCCATTTGTCCTGCGCCCAACCCCTTTTCGTCATCGCCGGTGGGAACGCTGATTCCCGGCTTCAATGCCATACTAAATCCGTTTCTCTCGAATAATCGCATTTTAACTTCCAGCACCGCATCGCCGATTCCCTTTTCATCATATTCCGTTATTTCATTTACTTCCGCCTTGCCCCAGACATAGGGCATGCTAAAAACCAGGTCGACGTTTTCCGCAACTCCACAAGACACTGTTGCTGAAGCCTGACCTCCTGTGCTTTTAACGGTCGCGTCTTCATCTTCTTCGTCCCAGTCATACTGACCGTTTAATTCCAGTTGAAATTTCCCCTTGCCCTGTGTACCCGTGTCATCGGTAATTAACGGGTGGGCTGCCCAGGAAGGAGAGGCGATGAGCAGAATTGCCGAAAATATTAGCACCTTTGCAAGCCCTTTCCACGTCGCCATGAGTTCTCCCTATAGTGTTATTACTTTTAAATTCGTAGCACACTATCAATATTTCTGTCAAGTCTTTTTTGCAGAAAAAGGAAATGGGCAGGAAATACTTTATTATTTAACGAAGAGGAATGGAGATGAATATATCGAATTACGGAATGGTATTGATTCTTTATTTTTTCCCCAAATCATTCAATTCCATTTTAAGGGATAAAAGATTAAGCATATCCTTCAAGGAAATAATGCCCTCCAGATTATCCTCTTTGACAACCAGCAGCCGGATGTTTCCTGTGCGATTCATTATCGATAGTGCTTTATTGGCATCTTCCTCCGGTCCTACTGTTGTTTCTTTATTGCACGGCATAGCCACTGCTCCAACCGTGGAAGTTGTCCATTCCTCGCGTGGAATTGATGCAATTTGTTTTACGGAAATGCACCCTGTCAACTTGCCAGAAGAAAGTACCGGATACATCTGAAAGTGGTGTTTGTACACATAATCACGAACAAATTCTTCCAATGATATGGAACGCGGCACAGTCACGGGATCTTTAACCATCAGGTCCTTTACTTTTTTTGTATTAAAGAGGCTGCGCGCCAAAAGCTGCTGGTATGACATTTGCGCCGTTGAACGAAGAAACAGGCCAATCAAAAACCACCACAGGCCGCTTACAAAATTACCACGGACGATGTAGAAGCTTCCCATAATAATTAATATAATTCCGAAACCAGACCCAATCTTTGAGGCAATGCTTGTTGCCCAGCGGATATCTTTTTTCCAGCCCCAGAGAGCGGAACGCAAGACTCTTCCGCCATCCAGAGGAAAAGCGGGAACCAAATTAAAAACCGCCAAAATTATATTTAACCATACCAAATAACTTAAAACACCATTGACCGTCACCGGCCAGCCGCTGTTCTTTCCTAAAGCGTAAAGCAAAAGTGAGAGTCCTCCCATTAAACAACTGGAAAGAGGTCCAACTACCGCCATCATAAATTCAGATTTTGGATTGGGAGGATCATCTTCCATCTGAGCAACACCGCCGAAAATAAACAGAGTAATCTCCTTCATGGGTATGCCGTAATACCTGGCAACAAGAGAATGAGTCAATTCATGAACAATTATGGATAAAAAAAGTCCAATAGCACCGGCAGCGCCCATCCACCAATAAGCGGTAGAAGGGAGGTCTTTATAATATGCGGGGAAAAGACCGCTGGCCAGCGACCAGGTAATCAAAGCCGCCAGAATAATCCAGCTTATATCTATTTTTACTTCAAATCCTAAAATTTTAAAAAGGCTTATCGGTCGGCCAAACATAAATATTCCTAATCAAAGTGTTTCCTTGTGAAGCAATTGTCACACATCAGACTTGTCTTTAATAACATTTTATTAAAAAAAAGTTTACCAGATATCTCGACAGACACATCCTTTAAAATTGCACTTTTAATATAATGTATTTCTCGTGAAATTAAAGCACCGTAAAGCTGTTTTTGTTCTATTTTTATTGACATAAAAATTTCTTCTTCATATACTGATACTATTAGAAAAGTTTCTTTTTGCACGTTTTTAAAATTGTATGCCCATATGAAATGTAAGACTCAACAATTTAAAATATCGGTGTGATGATGGATATTCGGGACAGCATTTTAAAAGAAGCCGGAAAAGATCTTTCAACTAAAAAATCGGATGACACTAAAAAAATGTTCTCCTATCTACTGCTGACGGCTAAGAACGTGTCCTTGTATCCTGAAGGTCATGGCATCAGCATGAATTCCATTAGACAGTTTCACGTAAAATTGGAAGACCACATTCGTCAAAACGGTGATATCAGAATTGAATTTGAAAGGAATCGCGTAATGTGTCAGGGCATCGAGGTTCAGACTGGACAATCCGAAGAAGGATCTCTGCCTTTCACACTTTTCCGGGACGGTATTGAATGGCTGGATTTCAATGAAGGAATAGAACTGGAAGAAATACAAGAAGTATTATCCCTTATCCGCAGGTATTCGATATTAGCAACAGAGCCGGAAGGAGACATCGTAACCGCTTTCTGGGAAGCCCATTTTGACCATGTGCAATATAAAGTATCCGATTTTTTTTCGGAACAAGTATCTGATCAGATCGACAGATTTTCAGAATCAGCCACACGGCCACCCGCAGCGGAAGATAAAACGGCGTCGCCCGAAGTTTCCGCTGATAATGATCCGGCTCTGTTTGGCGATCTGGCAATTTATTCATCATCGATTAACGATACCTTTATTGATCCGGCGTCTCTTGTCCTTACCCCCCATGAACAAATCGAGCTGCAGGAAATGATCGCCCGTGATGAAATGTCATCTTCCACGGAACACCTGGATATGTTGCTGGACATGCTTCTGCAGTGTCAGGAAGAAAAAGATTTTAATATTGTTCTGGAAGTCCTGTCGGAAGAATTCGCAGGTTCTTTTGATCGTTATGATTTGGAAGCCGTACTTATTATTCTTGATGGAGTACGCAGAGTTCTGGATAGTGTACGGCTATGCCAGCCTTGGGCAGGACCGTTAGTTGAATCTTTCTATAATGATATTTCATCTGATACCAAGTGCTTGAAACCATTGGAGGGAATCTGGAGCAACTTAAATGTGGCGCAGATAGAAAAGCTCAAACTGATTTTTCAGCATCTGAATCCAGGGGCCGTTAATACCCTTGTACATCTCCTTCTTTTAGGACAGCCGTCACAGCTTGAACAAATAGTGGAGGATACCATTATTTCCCTTGTTTATAAGGATTTGAACTGTCTGGAATCTCTACTCAATGATCCGAACGAAAAAATAACTGAGACGCTGGTTCATGTCTTATCCAGACTAGAGGGAGATACATTTTTAAAATATTTGATGAAACTGGCCCGGCATTCTTCGGTATCCGTCCGGCGTATGGCAATCAGAGCCATTGGACAGGCGAGTGGTGATCGGACGTCGGAAATATTTAAGTTTATTGACGACCCGGATGCTTCGGTACGCCGCATAATCCTGGCTCATATGGGTCAATCCAAAAACGAAATCGCAGAAGACCTTCTGATACAATATCTTCAGAACCGGCAATTCAACACTTCCCAGACCGAACATATTATGGAATGTTTTAGAACATTGGGAAAATGCGGATCATCGCGGTCAGTTCCCTTTCTTCGCAAAATACTTCTGTACCGCAAATGGATGGCCGCTTTGAGGAAATCGACTTACCGTGAAGGCGCCGCTCTTGCACTGGTTACTTTAAAAATACCGGAAGCCCGGCAAGTAATTGATGCAGTGAGTAAAAGCTTTAATCCCGGCCTGCGCAGGATTGCACGCAACGCGGCAAGAGAATTTTTCCAAAAAACCAGAGGGGAACTATAATCATGTCAAAACGACAATCGATTCCGGAACGGCTGGGGCATGATTTTCTAAGAGCCCTGTATCACATGATCCATACAATACGTATGTATCAGGATAACAATCAGCTTGTTCGGACGAGTGTCAGTTCTTTTCAAAACATACTCCATCAATTAACTGCCGGAGGAGACATCAGTATAGTTCTTTATCGAAGCCGCTTTCATCTTGGAGGAGAAAAACTCCCATACCGTAGAGAAACAGCCGTTGTTGTTTACAATATGGCGGAATTCTTTTCAAAACGAGGCATTGGGAGTGTGAATTTTCTGGCATCTTCACGCGATGCTTTGCCGGAAAACATTATATCATTTACACGCCTGTTCAACGATGCGATAAAGTATGAAAATCCCCATCAGTGGTTGGAACAAAAACTTTCGGAACAGGAGTTTACGTGGGTAGAAATATCCCCGAAACAGGACAATGATACAACATACCTCAGTGAAAGCATTGAAGATAACCGGTATGAAAAAGCGAAAAGAATGTATTTTCATGCTATCGAAACAGTAAAAGAAGTAGCGAATAAAGCGTCCCATGGTATGGTTGGGTTACGCAAGAGCAGACGTTTGGCACAAAACATCGTCGAATTGATCCAGGAGGATGAGGCCTTAATGATAGGATTAACAACCCTCAAGGATTATGATGATTACACATATTCCCATTCCGTCAATGTCACTCTGCTGGCGACCTGCCTGGGAAGACATATCGAATTATCTGATCTTTCACTGGAGCATTTGACCATTTGCGGTCTTTTTCACGATCTGGGAAAGGTCGATTTACCCAAGGAAATTCTTCTAAAAAGCGGCGCATTGACTGATAAAGAATGGGATTTGATGAAGGCACATCCCTTTATGGGTGTCAGAAAAATTCTAATGTTGAATGCTACCCCATCTTTGAGATCGAGAATTATCCTCGGCCCGTTTGAGCACCACTTAAATCCGGATATGACCGGCTACCCTCGTACTCTGTTTATAGGCCATTTGAGTCTTATAGGAAAAATTCTTCGTATTGCCGACGTCTATGAAGTGCTGACTGCTCAAAGGGGTTACAGGCCAATTTCTTTAACGCCTGATGAAGTACTGAGAAAAATGTGGGGTGAAGCCGGGAAGAGTTTTGACACAATTCTGTTGAAGCGCTTTATTCATATGATGGGAATTTATCCTATCGGCTCTTTTGTGGAACTGAGTGACGGGAGTATTGGGTTGGTAATGGATTATCCCGATGAAACAGAACGGGCACTACCACTTATCTTACGCCTTGTGAATGACGAAACGGGCAGTTGGCAAAGCGGAGATTTGATTTATCTGGCTGACCAGATTATTAAGGATGATACGGACCGTTTAAATATTGTGCGGGTGATTCCGCAGACAAAACTCCGTATCAATCCCTCAGATTTTTTTCTACATTTGAAGTAATATCTCGGCCATAGGAAAAGATGCTATGCATAAGATATTTGAATCATTTACAAAACAGCCAACTCTTAAAAATTTAGGTCTAAAACGCTATACGTTCTCATTTTTTTTGAACAAACTTGTTTTGGGAGTCGACAATATTCATTTTGATGTTCACATTAGCCCTCAAGTTAATAACACATTGAAGCGAACAGCATTTCTTTTGATGATCAAGCATAGCCAATCGGAAGAATTTTTTAATGATTATAAAAGAGAATCCTGTGAAATTGAGAAGGAGACTTTGAGGCGCATTTGCACGGATGTTTTGCTGGACGGCATCAACAGAGCAAAATCCGCCAACGAAGTACAAATAGATTTTCTTGGTCAAACAGCTTTGGCAAAATTGTTTTTAGAAGAAATTAAAAATCAATATAGATCCATACTGACACATTTTGAACCTCTCATTAGAAAGTGTCAATTATCTCAAACATACGATCAAAAAGAAATTTTCTTAATTAAAGATAAGCTGGCCGATATAAAACTTCACCGGAATCAAATTGTTCGCCTTGTGGGGAAAGAACTTTTTGACCTTCTGAACGATATTCAGATAAGAAAGCTCAGAAACATGAGAGAAACTCATTTTCCCGCCGGAAATATTTTACCGGATAATTATTTTATAAACCCTATACTTCACACAAATAATCCTACTGACGATTTTTTTCTAATTGAAGAATATGTACTTTTAGGTCAGAGATCAGAAGATCCGGACAACTACACAAGCATCAAATCGATCATCTATGAGCTGCTGGGCAAAACGGATTTAGGACAGGACAGCTTCGAGAATGAGGATCTTGCCGAAGCGAATGAAGCTAACAATCAGAAAAATAACCGTTTCATTAATGCCAGGGGAAACATCTTTGATCCATGGATAATGGAGCCAGGTAATATTGAACGCTTGTTCAATTATTTTGATTCGCAGGAACTTTACAAAAAGGCCAGGAAGGAAAAAGAATCAAAAGACTCTCTTGGAAAGATTAAAGAACAAATAATAAATCAGCGGAAATTGCTCAATATTTTTTACTGCAAATTCAAAAAACATCATCTGCTTAAACTGATTGTTGCGGCTTTCGAAATGAAATCCGTATACGGCAGATATTGTCCACCAATGGCGCCAAGGCAAATAAGAGAATTTCTTGTAGATTTTTGGTCAAGAATATCTATCACTTATCAGCAGAAACGTCTTAGATCTTCCTACAGTCGGGACTTCTCCCTGGCGCCTCTTCAGAAAACTATCAAACTGATTAACCACACGTCCGCCAAGGAAAAGAAACAGTACTTACTGATGTTTCTAAAGCAATTTTCCCGTTATCATCGGGACCTTTATAATTTTCGCATTATTAAGGACGCAATGGATTCAATCAACCTGGCAACAGAAGAAAATATTATTTTATTATCGCGGGAAAACCACTCACTCTATGAGTTTTTACTTCCAGATGAAAAGATCAAAGAAGAAAAACCGATTGCTAATCACGTCATAATCAAGGCGGATATTCGCGGTTCAATGGTCATTAATCATACCATGAGGAACAAGGGACTCAATGTGGCTTCACATTTCAGCCTGAATTTTTTTGATCCTATTTCAGCTGTTCTAGCTGATTATGGAGCAGCGAAAGTGTTTATTGAAGGTGACGCTATTATCTTATCCATTTTCGAAAAAGAAGATGCTGCACAAATAAATTACAGCGTAGCTCGCGCATGCGGACTCGCAATAAAAATACTGCAAATTGTGCACAGTTATAATGAAAAGAATAAAGAAAATAATCTTCCCATTCTGGAACTGGGAATCGGAATCTGTTATTGCCAGGGGCCGCCGTCTTTTTTATTTGACGGTGATTCCCGAATAATGATTTCTCCGGCTATCAATCAGGCGGATCGTCTGTCCAGCTGCGATAAAATACTGCGAAAAATATTTAAAAGTCAAAATGATCTGTTTAATTTATTTGTCTTTGAAAATGAATCCGTAGAAATTGCTGAAACCGATACAGATGAATCTTATTTCCGGTATAATGTCAACGGAATCGAGCTCAACGAAGATGGATTTAACAAACTTGCCAAAGAAATAAACCTGCAAATCTTCACCTATCCGTCAGGAGATGATGAAAGTATGAAATTTTATACAGGTAAAGTTCCCCTGACCAATGGTAATTATCAACGTATTATCATTCGGGAAGCATTGATTCATAAAGTGCAACCGACTGCGCTTGATGTGACAGGGAAAATATCAAAAAAATATTATGAAGTTTGCACACACCATAAAATTTACAACTATATAGATAGTCACTCATAAATCAAATGACTGTAAAATTGTAAGTTGTCTTTACATTAATCACACAAAAAAAGCGCCTCAAATTGAGGCGCTTTTTAATGATAATGTGAAATATTAAAAGCTTATCCGTCAAGCTTTTCTTCAGAAATCCGCATACTGTAGAATGAACGATATACGAAAACCAAGGCGATGACAAAGAAGATAGCCGACAGAGCATACTTCAAATTGACGTTCGTCATAGTCACCGCAATTTCCGTTGCCAGCAATCCGAACAGGGTCGTGAACTTGATGACCGGGTTCAAGGAAACCGAAGAGGTGTCTTTGAAGGGGTCGCCGACGGTGTCGCCGACAACGCTGGCTTCATGCAGCGGAGTGTTTTTCATCTTCAGATCGACTTCCACAATCTTCTTGCCGTTATCCCAGCAACCGCCGGCATTGGCCATGAACACCGCCTGGAACAGACCGAAGAAGGCGATACCGAACAGATAACCAATGAAGAAGTAGGGGTTAAAGAAGGCGAGCGCCAGACACATGAAGAAGATCACGATGAAAATATTGATCATACCCTTTTGCGCATACTGAGTACAAATCTGAACGACCTTCTTGGAGTCTTCAATCGAAGCTTCCTTCTTGTCCAGTTTGATGTTCTTCTTAATGTACACAACGGCCTCATAAGAGCCGGTGACAACTGCCTGTATGGAAGCGCCGGTAAACCAGTAAATGACGCAACCGCCCAGAAGCAAGCCCACAATGATATCCGGTTGGACCAGCGAAAGATTTTGAACAACATTGCCGAAGATACCTTCCAGCATAATGATGATACCAAACACCATGGTGGTGGCGCCGACAACGGCGGTGCCGATCAACACAGGCTTGGCTGTTGCTTTAAAGGTATTGCCCGCACCGTCGGCAGATTCCAGGAAGTGCTTGGCCAGTTCAAAGTCAGGTTCTTTCCCGTATTCTTTTTTCACAACGGCTTTTGCGTCGGGACGTGATTCAATCATCGACAGTTCGTAAATCGACTGAGCGTTGTCCGAAACAGGACCAAAACTGTCCACAGCGATGGTTATGGGGCCCATGCCCATGAAACCGAAAGCCACCAGACCGAAGGCAAACACCGGCGCCGCAAAGGTAAAGGCCGGAGGCATCAGAGCGGTGATAGATGAAACACCAGAGACCAGGTAAGCGACGTACATCAAACCCGCAATAACCAGGCCTAACCAGAAACCGGAGAAGTTACCGGCAACCAATCCCGAAAGAATGTTCAGGGAAGCACCGCCCTGTTTAGAAGCGTTCACAACTTCTTCGCAGTGACGGGAAGAGGTACTGGTGAATATCTTGGTGAATTCCGGAATCAATGCACCGGCGAGGTTTCCGCAGCTGATGATGATGGACAGAGCCCACCACAGACTTGTATAGGGGGCAGCCAGATCGCCCAAGAGGTAATAACTGGCAACAAATGTTACGACGATGCACAGGATGGAGGTAAGCCATACCAGATTGGTTAACGGATGTTCAAAGTTAAATTCTTTCTTTCCGGCAAAAAATGCCTTGCTGATCATATCATTGACGAAATAAGAAAGAAGAGCCGTCAGGATCATAAGGATTCTCATGGCGAAAATCCAGATAATCAATTTGCCGCCCATTTCGGGGTTTTGGGCCAAAGCCAGTGCCAGGAAGGTAATCAGCGCGACACCGGTAACACCGTAAGTTTCAAAACCGTCCGCCGTGGGGCCAACGCTGTCACCCGCGTTGTCACCGGTACAGTCGGCGATAACACCGGGATTTTTGGGATCGTCTTCCGGAAGATGGAAAACGATTTTCATCAAGTCGGAACCGATATCGGCAATCTTCGTGAAGATACCGCCGCAGATACGCAGGGCGGAAGCGCCCAGTGATTCACCGATAGCAAAACCGACGAAGCAGGGACCGGCCAATTCCTTCGGAATGTAGGCCAGGATGATGAGCATGAAGAACAATTCGATGCTGACCAGCAGAAGGCCAACACTCATACCGGAACGCAGACAGATGTTCACGATGTTTAAAGGCTCGCCACTCATGGAAGAAAAAGCGGCGCGGGAATTGGCGACGGTATTAATGCGAATTCCAAACCAGGCCACACCATAAGAACCCAGAATACCTACAATCGAGCAGATCAGAATGATGATAATATCTGATACAGCTTTTGACTGCAAAACACCAAAGTAATAGATCATACAAATGGCGATCAGAACCCACAAAGCGATCAGGAACTTGCCCTGCTGGAAAAGATAGGTCTTGCAGGTTTCCCAAATGGTCTGGGAAACATCCAGCATCGCCTTGTGCGCCGGCAGGTTCTTGGTTTGCACATACTGCATCACACCGAAAGCCATACCGATCAGGCAGATAAACAATCCAACATTAAGGATTGTCATTCCCGACAGGGTTCCGCCCATAAATGTAACTTGGGCCAAATCCGGCAAATTGATGTCTGCCTCACCGGCAAATGCCGCGCCGGCCATGAGCAGAAACATCAAAGTGCTCAGTAAAAACGTACTGATACTTCTTGTCTTCTTAAACATTAACTATTCCTCCTTTTTAAATTACTTATATTTTTACATGGTATTTAGCCATAGCTTGCTGCATACCTGATGTAACAATATCAGCAGCTGCTCCAGCAGCTAATTGAATAATTGATTCCAGCAACGCTGAATCTTCAGTTTCAAATTTCTCCAAAACATAACTTTCAACACGGGATTTATCGGCAGGTTTGCCTATACCCAGCCTTATCCTCATAAAATCACCGGATCCGAGGCATGTAGCGATAGATATTAAACCTTTATGACCGGCATTTCCGCCAGCAGTCTTGAGACGAACCGTGCCAAAAGGCAAATCAAGATCATCGTGAATTACTATTAACTTATTCACATCCCCTTTAAAGTAGGCCAGTAGTCTTCTTACCGCATTACCACTTAAGTTCATGTATGTTTGAGGCATCGCCAAAATTACATTTTCCCCGGCAATTTTACCTCTATTCCAAAGAGCGTCAAAACTTTTATGTTTTAAATCTACTTCCCATTGGGCAGCGATTTTTTCCAACACCATAAACCCGATGTTATGTCTTGTATATTGATAGCGGTTTCCGGGGTTCCCCAATCCAATGATCAGATACATTATTTGCTCCCTCTCATTACTGCGCCAGAAAAACATTTTTGTTAAATTCAAGGGAAGCACTTTCTGTGATCCAATTATTATAGCTGTCTATAAGCGAATTATTTCCCCTTTTCTGCCGGAGCTGCAGTACCTGCTGCTGCCGTGGTTTCACCTTCAACTGCCGCGGCTCCTTCCTCAGTTGCAGCTTCTTCTTTTGCAGCCTCCTTGACAACTTTAACTATCTGAACTGCGGCCACTGCACTATCAGGACGATCCAAAATGGTTATTCCTTCAGCAATCTTCAAATCTCTGATTTTTATAGAATCACCGATATCGAGATTGGTTACATCTACGTCAATATGATCAGGAAGATTCAATGGCAGGCAAGAAACTTTTACTTCACGTCTTATATGCTGCAATTCACCGCCGTTTTCCACACCAATAGCCTTACCGGCAAATCGCAAGGATACTTCCAGGCTAATCTTGCGTTTTATATCTACTTCATAAAAATCAGCATGGTAAAATTTTCCCGTCAAAGGTTGAACCTGCAGCTCTTTAATCAATGATAGTTTTTCTATCTTTTTGTTACCACCGTCATCAATAATCAACTTAATAAAGGCATGGTTCTTTTTATCTTTATACAGTTTGGCCAGTTCATCATTCTTTACCGCCAGCAAAATATTTTCGGCGGAACGTCCATAAAAAACCGCCGGGACAAACCCATTTTGCCGCAAACGGCGAGCCGGTCCTTTCTTTTGTTCTTTACGGACTTGAGCCGCTAAATCTGTTACCTCCATTTGTTCCTCCTATATAAATAATGAGCTTACGGAATCATTATAATAAATGCGGCGTACGGCTTCACTTAAAATACCGGATACCGATAATACTTTTATTTTTTCACTTTTTTAGCCCGGTCGCTAAGCGGTATAGTATCGGTCACAAGAACTTCTTTAATGTCGGATTTTTCAATTCGATCCAGCGCCGGTCCGGATAAAACAGGGTGTGTACAGCAAACGGAAACTTCCAAAGCGCCTGCTGCTTTCATGGCACTCGAGGCCTGAACTACCGTGCCGGCTGTATCAATCATATCATCAAGAATAATTACTCTTTTGCCCTGAACATTGCCGATAATATTCATCACCTCGGCTTCGTTGGGGCCCTCTCTTCTTTTATCAATGATAGCAAGGCTTGCTCCCAGCTTTTTTCCGAAAGATCTGGCACGCTCCACACCGCCTGTATCCGGAGAAACAACAACCGTGTTGTCCATATAATTTTTTTTCATATAGTCCAGCAATACAGGTTTGGCGAAAAGATTATCCACGGGAATATTGAAAAAACCCTGAATCTGACCGGCATGCAAATCCATAGATAAAAGACGATTGGCGCCAGCGGTTGTAATTAAATCCGCCACCAATTTTGCCGTAATAGGAGCGCGGGGAGCAACTTTCCGGTCCTGTCTGGCATATCCATAATAAGGAACAACCGCTGTAATCCTGTCAGCTGACGCTCTTTTCATTGCGTCAATCATAATGAGCAATTCCATCAAAGTTACATTTACAGGAGGACAAGTGGACTGGATGATAAAAACATCCATGCCTCTTACATTTTCATTAATTTCAACGCGTGTTTCCCCATCGCTGAAAGTAGTTACATTAGCTTTTCCGAGATGAAATCCTAATTTATCACAAATTTTTTCAGCCAGCTCGATATTTGCATTTCCGGAAAAAACCCTAATTTTTTCTAACATTTAAATAAGTCTCCGCAATTTTACTGGCTGGGGCGGGAGGATTCGAACCTCCGAATGCAGGAACCAAAATCCTGTGTCTTACCGCTTGACGACGCCCCAATTTACTTGTTTTAATGAAGGGTATCGCTTACAATCTTAGGCGGAAGATGAAACAATTACAAAGACTTGGCAAGAAAGAGCAGATATTGATCGGATAATTCTTTCTCTATAACTTCCAGGGCTTGTTTTGCCTCTTTTCCATTCCTAAATATACCAAAGACTGTTGGTCCGCTACCCGACATCAATGCGCCAAGCGCACCGTGCCTGAGCAACATTTTCTTTAAGTCAGCCAATTCCGGGTAAATCTGCAACGAAACTGACTCCAAGTCATTATGCAATACATGAACAATGTCGCCCAGTACCAAAGATCGCGAAATGCTATAATTATTTTTCCCCCTTGTCAATCTTAAATTGAGGTTTTCATAAACCATTTTTGTCGAAAGCTCTAAAGGGGGTTTGATTAAGAGGAAGTTTATTGGTGGTAAATTTCGTAAGTGTTTGAGATCATCGCCTATTCCCGAGGCTAAGGCCGATTTCCCAAAAATAAAAAAAGGGACATCCGCCCCTATTTTCGCTCCAATTTTGATGAGTTCATTTTTTTTTAGCTTAAAAGAACATATTTTATTTAAAGCCATCAATGTTGTCGCGGCATCGGAGCTTCCTCCGCCCAGACCAGCGGTCACAGGTATTTTTTTATGAAGAGTAATCTCCACTCCACCGGAGTATTTACAGTAATCAAAGATAGCCCTGGCGGCACGAACCACCAGATTTTCATTGTTCGCCGGTAAATTGGTTCCGGGGCAATGAAGAACAATCCCCTTCGGACGAGGAGAGAAAATCAACTCATCACAAAGGGCGACCTTCTGCATCAGAGAAAATATATTGTGGTAACCATCAGCACGTTTGTTTAGAACCCGCAGGAAAATATTTATTTTCGCCGGTGCAATCCAGTGCATTTCAAGCCTTTTCTTTAACGTAGCGCATCTTCAGTTCGTAAAGAACTCCCTGGATTAACTTTCCCTCGTTCTCGTCAAGATTTCCTTTGGTTTTTTCGTTGATCATATCCAGAATATCAATAGTTTGTTTTGCCGCCGGCAAGTTTTTTTCTGTCTTTCCCCCTTCTGGATCGGGAAAATCTCCGAAATGAAAAAAAGCAGAAGTGCTCAACGATAAGACAAAATTAGTAAAGTTAACTTGTTGATAATCGTATTCTTGTTTCGGCTCATTTGTCGAACTTTCCCTAACTTTCGTCTTTTCCCCGGCAGTTGAAGACTGCATCTCTTTCTGCGGACGCTCTTTGCCTGATTCATCAAAAATACGTTTATCCTTCACTACAAATCCCGATTCTTTCTTTTCTTCTTCCATATAATTTTTCTCCTTGCCGCTGTGTGGAAAATTTATTTTCTAATATGGTTTCATGCTTCTTAGACGGGCAACTCTTTCCTCCATCGGAGGGTGCGTACTGAAAAGATTCATCAGCGATTTTCCCGTCAGCGGATTGACAATAAACATATGCGCCGTTGACGGATTGGCATCCATCGGAATAACCTGTGAAGCTCTGGAAAGTTTTTCCAGAGCGGAGGCCAGTCCATAAGGATTTTTCGTGATATTCGCGCCGCTGGCATCAGCCAGATATTCGCGGGAGCGGGAAATGGCCATTTGTATAACGGTTGCGGCCAAAGGAGCAAAAATAGCCATGGCTATCAAACCTATTATTCCACCATGATCATCATCGCTGCGACCGCCGCCGAATATGGCCGCCCACTGAGCCATAGTGGCCAGCATTCCAATAGCTCCCGCTATGGTAGCGGCAATCGAAGAAATGAGCATGTCGCCATTTTTTATGTGCGAAAGTTCATGGGCAATTACGCCTTCCAGTTCTTCTTTATTCAAAATCCGCATTATTCCTTCGGTCACGGCAACAACCGCGTGTTCTGCGTTGCGTCCGGTTGCAAAGGCATTGGCTGTTTCACCGGGAACAATATAAACCCGCGGCATCGGCAAGTTGGCTTTTAAAGCCAGGTGGCGAACAATGCTGTAAAGATCAGGAGCCACGCTTTCGGAAACTTCCTGTGCCTTATACATTTTTAAAACGATTTTATCGGAAAACCAGTAACTGCCGAAATTCAAAATTAAAGCAAAAATGAAAGCGATATAAACGCCTCCCCTTCCGCCGATAAGGCCGCCGATAAACATCAATAATCCTGTTAACGCTCCCAGTAAAAGAACGGTTTTTATCGAATTACCCACTATATTTCCTCCATTATTTTATTGCTTCTTGGTTAAAGTTATTTCACCTTTTGCAGATAAACCTGCCGCGATTTTATCGCCTTCGGAAAATTTGCCGGCCAGAATTTCCATAGCCAGCGGATCCAGAATGAGTTTCTGCAGCGAACGCTTCAGCGGCCGCGCGCCGTAAACCGGGCTGTAACCCTGCCCGGCTATAAATTTTTTTGCCTCTTCTGTCAATTTAAGGCTTAATTTACGCTCGTTGAGACGTTTGTCAATAAGAGCAATCTGAATATCAACAATCTTATAAATATCCTCCAGCTTCAAGGCGGAAAACATAATTGTGTCGTCTATACGATTCAAGAACTCCGGTTTGAACGTCGCCCGCAGAACTTCCATCGAACGGTTTTTCTTTTCCTCATCAGTGAGAGACGGATCCTGAATCCACTGACTGCCGACGTTGGAAGTCATGATCACCACCGTATTTTTAAAGTCTACCGTCCGGCCATGTCCGTCGGTCAGACGTCCGTCATCAAGAATCTGGAGTAGAATATTAAACACATCGGGGTGCGCTTTTTCTATTTCATCGAAAAGCAAAACACTATACGGTTTACGCCTCACAGCCTCAGTCAGATGACCGCCTTCATCATACCCGATATAACCGGGCGGAGCGCCGATCAGACGGGCGACCGCGTGCTTCTCCATATATTCCGACATATCAATTCTAATCATGGCCTGTTCATTGTCGAACATGAACTCCGCCAAAGCGCGCGCCAGTTCGGTTTTGCCGACACCCGTGGGTCCCAGAAAAATAAAAGAGCCGATGGGACGATTCGGGTCCTGCAAACCTGAGCGCGCCCGGCGCAGAGCGGCAGAAACTGCGGCAATGCCTTCTTCCTGACCGATAACACGCATTTTCAGCCGTTCTTCCATATGAATCAGCTTTTGCACGTCACTTTCCATCATTCTTGATA
>JQDQ01000209.1 GCA_000747625.2 Smithella sp. SCADC | reverse complement strand
TTCATCATCCTGTTTCACTTGTTTGAGATGACACAAAAATAATTGGTAATAAGTACCTCATGGAGAGTTCTTATTTGGTCATGATGTATTTCTGCTCATCCTTGGGGACGTACCATTTGATGAGATTGTATTCCAGTCCGATGGGTGCGGGTTCAATGCCGCGGAAACGGTTGTGTGTGATGATCAATGCATCAGGAACGTAGAGAAACGTGTAGGGCTGATCCTCCGCAAGGATTTCCTGAAAGCGGTCATAATATTTTTTTCTTTGGCTCTGGTCGAAGGTGGTGCGTCCCTTATCCAGCATTTTGTCCGCTTCCGGATTATTGTAAGAGATAAAATTCAGTTCTTCCGGCTTTGTTTTGCTGGAGTGCCAGACATCATAGGCATCGGGATCAAGCGGAATTGTCCAGCCCATAATCACCGAATCAAAGCGACGTTTGTTGATAAAGTCCGTCACAAAGGCCGACCATTCGAGTATACGGATTTTTACCGTTATGCCGACTTCCTTAAGCTGCCGCTGAATAATTTCCGCGCATTTCTGCCTTGTCTCGTTGCCCTGATTGGTGACTATTTCAAAAACGAAGGGTTTGCCGTCTTTTTCCAAAACGCCGTCACTATTTAACTTCGTCCACCCTGCCTCACGCAACAGTTCTTGCGCCTTTTGCGGATCGTAATTGTATTTTTTAACGTTATCATTGTAAGCCCATGTGCCATGTTTGTAAGGGCCGGTTGCCGGTTTACCCAGCCCCAGTAGCACGCCGCTGATAATCTCATTTTTGTTAATGGCATACGAAATTGCCTGCCTCACTCGCTTATCGGTAAAAAGCGGATTTTTCAAATTGTAACCAAGATAGGTATACGCAAAGTTGAGGTAGCGATATTTATTAAAATTGTTTTTAAACAAATTGTTTTCTGTCTGCCGTGTGTATTGCAGAGGTGTCAATCCCATCATGCCGAGGTTCTGGGCACGCAATTCCAGAAACATTGTGGCGGTATCGGGAATAATCCGCGTGATCTGACCGTCGATATAGGGACGCCCTTCAAAGTAATCGGGATTGGAAACAAGAACAATTTTCTGTCCGGCCACCCATTCCTTGAATTTGTAAGGCCCGGTACCGATAGGATGGCGCGCCAGCGAACTTTTGGTAATATCTTTGCCCCATAGTAAATGCCGGGGCAAGATTGAACTGCCCCAACTGATTAAAGCCGGAGCGAACGGTTTCCCATAAGTTACACGGAAAGTGTAATCGTCAAGAACTTCGGCTTTTTTTACCATTTTGAAATCTTCCGCATACGCTGTGGGCGTTTTCGGATCAACAGTAACCTGATAAGTATAGAGAACATCAACGGCGGTAAATGGTTTACCGTCATGCCACTTTACACCCTTGCGCAGATGAAAAGTAATAACCAGACCTTTGTCAGTGATGTCCCATGATTCAGCCAGATCACCAACGATGTTCATATCCCTGTCGTATTTGACGAGGCCGTTGAAAACCATGCCGGAAATATTATGGGAAGCCGAATCGGAAGCCAGAAGCGGAATCAGGTTGCTGGCATCGCCTATTTCACCTCTGACCAGTATATCGCCATAAGCGGGTTGTTTGACAGACAAAGGCTGAGCTTTATCTGCCGCAGGCTTTTTATCGCAAGCGGTTAAAGATATGATGATCAGAGATATCACGGACAAAACACGAAATGCACGCATGGGATGAAATTAGCGCAGTAATCAAACCATTGCAATAAAATTTTACAAATTGTAATATACAATAATTGGACTATTTTTATGGCTAAAGAAAAGAAAAATAAATCATTCTTCGCCCGGTTTTTCGAATCGCTTATAATAAAAGCCGCCGGTATTCGGGATATTTTAGCCGATGCGGCTAAAAATTATAGAATTAACGGTGATGTCAATCAAGCGGCCGCAATGGCTCTTTATACAATTCTATCAATAATTCCTCTTTTTATTCTCACGATTATTGCCGCTGGATATTTTTTCAGTTCTTATCCGAATATTTCAGAAGATATCATAGGCGCTATCAGAGCATTTCATCCTTACTTTTCCGAAAAGCTTTTGACTCAGCTGGCACAGATTGAAAGAAAAAAACATTTGCTCGGCTGGGCGGGAGTGCTGGGACTCATAGGTCTTTCATCCATGATCTTTAATGCCATGGAAACAGCGCTGAATATTATTTTTCGTTCCCGGAAAAAACGTAATTATTTTGTTTCTAAATTGTTAGCATTTTCGATGATCCCTATGGGATGGATTGTCGGCAGTGTCAGTTTGGTAATAAGCGATGTAGCCACACGACTGGTCAAGCAATCCGTGGAAATAGCCGAAGGGTTTAATATCTCTCTTGGTGTTATATCTGGAGCCATGCTGCGCTATGCAGTGCCCTATTTCATTACAGTAATTTTCTTTTACTTTATTTATCGAATTATCCCCGCGGATAAAATTCGGTCCGGCGTTGCCCTTGTTGGCAGCGCTTTGTTTGCTCTGCTTATGGAAGTTGCCAAACAATTTTTCACCTGGTACATAGCCAATTATACCCGTTATGATATAATTTTTGGTACGTTGGGAACCATTGTTATTGTGGTCATTTGGGCGTTTTATGTCGCCTTGATATTTTTATTTTGCGCGGAACTTATGTCGTCGTATCAACGGTGCGATATTATGCTGTTAGAAAGAGCAATGCTCAAATCCGAACAACCCGGCCCATCTGAGTAAATGTTACATCGAGGATGCAGACAAGGTATGAAAGTCTTACTCTTCCTGACGCCATGATGTTATGATTAATACAAATCAGTGTCCGCGTTTTTTCCGGGGCTTATGTTTATCAGCCCGTTTCTTCTCGCGTTTAAGAGCTTTGTTGCGCTTAAAATTGTTAACAAATTCCTTTGAAGCGAGATAAGTATCTGCAAAAGATACAATGAAGGACTCTTTGTATTTCGGCGGGACAAGTGTAAGTGGCCACATGTGTTTTCTGATGATATCTTCTTCTATTTCATTCAAAGTAAAATGTTTTCTGGCATTGGCCAGGGCGATCTTGGGATGTTCGATGCCGTGATTTTTTTCCGCAGGCAGGTCCGGAACGTCATGATGCCTCCAGTCATACAGGAAAAAATCATGAAGGAGCGCACCGCGGGCGGCAGATCGGTAATCGAGTTTCATAAACTTGCATGCCCTGTATGAGAAATAAGACACATCCATAACGTGATCATAAATTGAAGAATTATGATGATGATGCAGCTTAAGCTTCAGGAATTCGTCATGGGCCTGAATATCGCTAATTATATCGTAAAATTCATGTTCAAAAGCCTTCCTTCCCTCCATGTGCAGAACAATTTTTTCCTGAATAGATTTCATAAACGTGCTCATCCTGTTCTTAATCCCTGTGTTGATGTTGTTATTGATATATCTTCTCAGGTCAGGATATGCGGTACGAAGCCGTTTAAAGGAGCTTAATATCTTTTCAATCTCAGCGTCGGTCAGATTGAAATATTCGGAATACAGATAGGTGATCTTTCTTTTAAACGCGGCAAGTGAAGCGATGGAAAAAACAAAATCTGTGATGCCGTAAACCACAATAACAATGGGAAAAATACGGAGTAAGGATTCGTCAAAGGAGCGCACGTAACGCAAAACAACCGGATGGATGAAGGTCACAAAAGCCAGAGCCATTATTGTCCAGAACGTCGAGAAAAGCAGACAGACTCTTCCCTGAAAATTAAATTTATAATTCGAATAGTCCCACAGTTTTAATTTGAATATTTTTTCGAAGGCTAATCCGGTGAAATATTCTATCAGGGTTAAAACAAGACCGTAAACGATCAATTCCATGAGCAGAGGCCAGGGATGAATTAAAGATTGCAGACCAATGATAAACGCGGCGCCGAATCCGTAAATGGGGAGAAACGGACCGGATAAAAAACCGGCATTGATGAACTGGCGTTGAGAAATGGACCGATAGACAACTTCAATGATCCACCCCATGAAAGAGTAAATTGTAAAAAGGATGATTATTTGAGAAACTGTTACATTATTAAATGTCATTAGATATATTCATCACATCTTTAAGATTAATGTTAAAATTCTGCCTGTAACCTGAAGTTTAGTGTTCTGAGTTCAGAAAAACATTAGTTAAACGGATTGTGTAAGATGTCTATAATATTAATGACCTTTTGTCAATGAATCTCTGCCGCTCCTATGTCGCTGAAAACAAAAGAATTAAGGTTTATTTGAAATAAAAAACGGTGCATGATTGGAAGTGAAAAATTCCGGCGTGCGCATGAGTATTGGCGCTATTAATGGATGCTTTTTGAAAGTTTTTTCTAAAAAATTACGCACGGCAGGCCTTTGCCAGCCGAAGGGGTGCTGAAAGTTCTTGTACAAAGACAGATCGCCTTCATAAAAATCATGCGTGGCCAGATTTTGCGCCTCGACGCTGCGGGCTGGTAAATTGAAGATCGCCAGATTCAAAAAGTCGATGCAATCGTAATGCTGACAAACAAAATCCAGCGTTTTGGTTGCGCTTTCCTCATTTTCCGGCGGCGTGCCGAAAAGAAAATAACAATAGGTGGCAATGCCTGCTTTTTTGAGCTTTTTTAAAACGGCGGAAGCCGTCAACAAATCAATACCCTTGTTTAATTGATCAAGGACGTCTTGATCGCCGGATTCAATCCCCAGCTTGAGCATTGTACAGCCGCTGTTTTTTAATGATAAACAAAAATCCTCATTTGCCAAATGTTTAGTGACTCTTGTGAAACCATACCATGGCGCGCCAGGCGGATCTTTAGCCACAGCCGCAAGCAGTGACGGAGATATGGAGCTGTCCAGAATATGAATCAGCGAGGGATTTATTTGGTTGGCCAATGTTTGAAGTTCCTCTGTGACTTGAGAAACTTCCAGAGGCAGGTAAGTATTTCCTTCCGCTTTTTCCGGACAGAATGCGCATTTGTGCCAGTAACAACCTTGCGCACTGCTGTAGGGCAGAACAGGTCCGGGCGATAAATATTGATCAATCGGAAAATTATCGTAGTCGGGCGGACAGTTGATATTGCCATCTTTAACTTCCAGAAGCTCCAGTAATTTTTGTTCTCCCGCGCCTTCAACTATTTCATCTGCGAGACCGCCGAAAGTATTTTTGTTCGCTCCGAGCTTTATCCATGATGTGACAAGCGATCCGCCTAAAATAATTTTTTGTTGGGGATGGATTTGCTTGATAAAACCGATCATGGCCAAAGTGCAGAGAGCCTGACTCAAATAGTTTAAGGAAAAACCGGTAAAATCGGGATTCTTTTCCAAAGCTTTCATCAGACGATGTTGAAAATAAGGATAGAAAGGATTGCTCTGTGGTTTTTCTGCCGCGGATATTAAGTCAGCGCTCTTGACCGGTGACAGACGTTTGTCCTGATAATCGGCAAGCGACAGATCAACCTGCCATGATTTTCCAGCCACATTTAAAATATGGTTGATATCCATAACTGCCCGCTGATAGCGGCTTGGATTTTGATAAGTTTCTGAATTTCGTAAGGCCCCAAGATTGCCTTTCAGATTTTTTGTCGCGCGCATTGTCCATTTGTCTGTTTTAGAGTTGTTTCTTGCGGTGTGCTCAAGCTGATAGAGAATGCCTTCCATATTGGCGTCAATAATCTCGTGTTGAATACTGTTTGCACTCAGGCACGCGGATAACCTGGCAATACCGGCGGGCGGTTCCGAACATTTGGCCAGCGGCGGATGGATTAGAATTATTTTTATAGCCATATATGTACTTGTTACTCAAAAAGATTTTACTGTTTCCTTAATATCTATTTTTTGCTTAAGCAAGACCAATTTTGCAGATTATTTTTGCCGCTTGACAGGTGTCTATCTTTACGCAATAGTTACTCCCGCGATGAGGCTGTATCGCAATCCTCATGTGTCATTGCGAATTCACGACAGTGAACTGCCTGTCCGGCGTATGTCGGATGGCAATCTCTATGATGTCAATTAGATACGAGATTGCTTCGGTCGTTACTCTCCCTCGCAAAGACATTCCGATACAGCCTTCAAGCCCGTAATGGCAGTAAAGAAAGTTTTTCAAAAATATTGAGTAATGTTTTTGTCTGCGGCCTTGCTTTTTCTTAATAAATGATTATGTTGGCTGCATAGTTTAAAAAAGAATTCTAACTCTGGTAATTCGTGAAGATTAAATCTTTTGGTAATAAATTAAAAAAAATAAGTTTGTTGGCGGTTGCACTATTGATGCTGCTGACAACCGGCAATGTTTTTGCCGCGGAAAAATATCCGGTGCCGCGGGATATGGCAGTCAATGACTTTGCCAATGTCATTGATGCGGAAAACGCCTCTAAAATGGAAGCGCTCGCGCGTGAGGTTCTGGAAAAAACTGGCACGGCGATTGTCGTGGCAATCGTGCCGTCAATCGGAGACAATGAAGATTACACCATGTATGCCAATGGTCTTTTTCAGGCGTGGGGCATAGGTAAAAAAGGCGAAGATAAAGGCGTTTTAATTTTTCTTACTGTAAAAGAAAGAAAAATCCGTATCGAAACAGGTTACGGTGTGGAAGGAATTTTACCCGACGGTTTAGTCGGTGAAATACTCGATAAATATGTTGTTCCGTTTCTTAAAGAGGGCAATTACGGTAAAGGGCTTTATAATGCGATGTATGCCTGCTCGGCCTATATCGCCAAAGATGCCAATGTTCAATTGAGTGGTTCTCCGGCGCCGTATCGTCCGCACAACCGCGCGCAGCAAAAAGGCGTTAACGTTTTCGGGCTTATTTTTTTCTTCATCGCGGCGGTTCTGCTTTTAGGTACAAGAAAAGGCAGGGAAATGCTTCCCTGGATATTGCTTTTATTCTTGAGCGGCGGCCGCGGTGGCGGCGGCGGAGGTTTCGGCGGAGGATTTGGCGGTTTCGGCGGCGGAATGAGCGGAGGCGGCGGAGCCGGCCGTGGTTTTTAATATAATTTCAGGGTGAATAAAATGTCAAAAATACCGGATAAACCACAGGATGTTTTTGTTCCTTTAACTGAGGATTATAAGAAAGTTTTTGGTAAAGATCTGATTTCTCTTATTCTTTATGGAAGCGCGGCCGGCGGTTCTTATGTAAAAGGAAAGTCAGACATTAATTTGTTGATTATTGTCACGCCGGAGGTCATCAACAAATTGGAAAATGCTTTGGATACGGTTAAGCATTGGCAAAAACGCAGCGTCGCCGTGCCGCTGATTATGACAAAAGCTTTTATGGAGAGTTCTCTCGATTCTTATCCGATAGAATTCCTGAATATGAAGAATAACCATATTTTAATTTACGGCGAAAATGTTCTGGAACAATTAAAATTCAAGCCGGAAGATTTACGTCTGCAAATTGAAAGGGAACTGAAGGGGAAGTTAATCCTGCTGCGCAACGGTTATCTGGAAGCGGCAGGAAGCACGCGGCAGTTGAAACAACTTATCAGCCGTTCCTTTACGGCCTTTATTTCCATATTCAATGCCTTGCTTTATTTAAAGCAGACGCCGGTACCGCACAAGAGACGCGATACAATAAAAGAAGTGGCTAAACTTTTTGCGATTGATGTGGAAGTATTCTTAAGTTGCGTCGATATTAAAGAAGGCGTGGATAAACTATCCGGCGAAGAAGTAGCGGACATCTTCAAAAAATATCTGCACGAAGTCGAAAAGATTTGCAACATAGTTGATGGATTATAAATTAACTTAGCATAATGCAGGAGGTAAAAATGGATTCAAAAAAGAAAACTTTAATCATTGTAGTGGCAGTAATTGTGTTTCTGGCAATCGCGGCTTATTCTTTTTTCGCGGGCAATTACAATAAATTTGTCAGATTGGATCAGGCCGTTAAAAGTTCGTGGGCACAGGTGGAAAATCAACTACAGCGGAGATTTGATTTGATTCCCAATCTGGTGGAAACCGTCAAAGGTTACGCCAAGCAGGAAAAAGATGTCATGATCGAAGTAACCAACGCCCGCTCCAAAGTCGGCGGTACCGCTAATGCACCTATTTCTGATAAAATCGCTGCTAATAACGAACTCTCCGGCGCCTTGAGCAGAATGTTGTTGGTTGTGGAAAAATATCCCGATCTGAAATCAAATCAGAATTTTATGCACTTACAGGATGAGCTGGCGGGAACGGAAAACAGAATCGCCGTTGAAAGAATGAGATACAACGAGTCGGTCAAAGTATATAATCAGGCCATTAAATCATTCCCGGCAAATTTGCTTGCCGGTATGTACGGTTTTAAAGATGGAGCTTTCTTTGATGCTCCCAAGGAAGCAAAAGAAGCAGTCAAGGTTAAATTCTAACTGCTGATTAGATAAATTAATTTATTATTTGCCCCTGAACATTTATTAATCATGTTCAGGGGCTTTTCTTATTCAGCCATTTCTAAATCAAAGATGATATTGAGGCGGCAGTGAAACTGGAATTACAGTTACGCAGTAATATGTAATTCGTTTAACAGATTCTTGGCACTAACTCACCCGTCGGCAAATCCACAATGCGTTCGCCGCCGATGGATGTTTTGAGCACTACCCGCCCCTGCGCTGCCTTGCTGACACTGCCGATTATGGCGGCGGTTTGTCCATATTTGTGATGGCGCATAACTGTAAGCACTCTATCAGCATCGGATTTCGGGCAGAACAAAATCATTTTGCCTTCATTGGCTAAAAATAGTGGATCAAAACCGAGAATTTCGCAAATGCCACGGACATTGTCCTGCACGGGAATACTCTTCTCATTAATGTCAATGCGCACCTGCGCGCTTTTGGAAATTTCCGCCAGGATAGCGCCCAAACCACCGCGCGTCGCGTCACGCATGCAGTGGACTTTGGGACTTGCTTTCAAAATTGCGGCAATCAAATCGTTGAGCGGAGCGGAATCGGATAAGATGTCCGAAGTGAGCGCCAGGTTTTCTCTGGCCTTGATAATTGCCGCGCCGTGGTCGCCGATGGTGCCGTTGACAATAATCACATCGTCCGGTTGAATATTTTTCACAGACAGAGAGCCCGGATATTCCACAATACCGATGCCGGAGGTGTTGATAAAAATGCCGTCTGCCGCGCCGCGCGCGACTACTTTTGTATCGCCGGTAACGATTTTTACATTGGCTTCAGCGGCCGCTTCAGCCATTGTTTTAATAATTATTTCGAGCGACTCAAAAGGAAATCCTTCTTCCAGAATAAAGCCGCAGCTCATATAAAGAGGTTTGCCGCCGCAGACGGAAAGGTCATTGACAGTGCCGTGCACAGCGAGCGAGCCGATGTTGCCGCCGGGGAAAAAGACGGGACTGACGACATACGAATCGGTGGTGAAACAAAATTTCTGGTCTCCAATAGTGAGTACGGCGCTGTCTTCGAGACGATCGAGATACGGATTTTGGAATTGGGGCAGAAAATATTCCGCGATAAGTTCGTTGGACAAAAGCCCGCCGCCGCCGTGTTCCAAAAGTATTTTATCGTATTTCATTTTGAGCAACCTTTCTTAATTTTATTTTAAACCAATCCTTTTTTAATCATCGAAGCGGCAGCAACTGCCTGACCTAAAGAAATACCGCCGTCGTTGGCCGGAACCTGCTTATGACAGTAAACATCAAAGCCCGAATGTCTCAGTTTGTCAATAGCGCCCTGGAGCAAAATTTTGTTTTGAAAACAGCCGCCGCTTAAGGCCACGCGGGTAAGGCCCGCTGCTTTGCGCATTTCATCCGCCATAGCGGTAAAAGCCTCAATCAGGGTTTGATGAAACGACGCGGCGATTTTCGCCGGGCTGCGGCCTGCTTCCAGATCGGCAACAATAGCTTTAATCATGGCGCCGGTGTCAATAATATAAGGTTTGTCCTTGTCGCGCAGGAGGTCAAAGGGATAGGCCTGACCCAAAGAATCAGTCGCCAGCATCTCCAGTTCCATAGCGGCCTGACCTTCAAAACTAACCTGCCGGTGCGCACCAATCAGTGCAGCCACGCCGTCAAACAAGCGGCCCAATCCCGAAGACAGTGGCGAATTAATTCTGCCATCGATAATTTTGTCCAGCAAGTCATAGGAATTCTGATCGGGAACGAGATTCCAACGCAGAGCTGTTTCTCTCCATGAAGGTCCGTAAGCCGCTTTCAGCAAACTTACCGCTATGCGCCAGGGTTCGTGGATGGCCTTTTCGCCTCCGGGCAAAACAATATATTGCAGATGGCCGAAGCGTTCAAATCCGGTTTCATCAGCAATCATAAATTCTCCGCCCCAGGCGTTGCCATCCATTCCGTAACCCGTGCCGTCCATGGCAAGGCCGATCACCTTGCCTTCAATTTTATTTTCAGCCATGCAACTGACGATATGCGCGTGATGGTGCTGAACTTTTATCACCTTCGCTGCATGAAGTTCCTGCGCGGCCTTGGTGGAATAATAAGACGGATGATAATCACAAGCGACAATTTGCGGATCTGATTTAGTGATTCGTTTCATCAAAGTGATGCTTTCGTGGAAAAAGTCACGCGCCTGCGGCGTCTCCATATCCCCGATATGAGGACTGACAAAAGCGAAACGATCTTTCAAAATACACTGCGCGGTTTTCAGTTGTCCTCCCAGCGCCAGAACCTGCGGATACGAATCTCTCAGTTGCAGAGGCTGAGGGACGTAACCGCGCGCGCGCCGGAGCAGTCGCGGTGTTTTATCGGCGACGAAAGCGATGGAGTCGTCACAGCGCACCAGAATGTCGCGGTTGTGCACCAGGAAATAATCGGCAATGCCGCGCAGGCGGTCAAAAGCTTCGCGATTGGAAATGCAGATAGGTTCGTCCACCTGATTGGCGCTGGTCATCACCAATGCCGTGAAATTTTTTTCCAACAAAAGATGATGCAGAGGAGTATAGGGCAGCATGATACCCAGATTGGGAACATCCGGCGCAACCAAACCGGAAATGAGATCGCTTTTTATTTTTCTGAGCAGGACAATCGGCCGCTGCGGCGATGTCAGTAATATTTTTTCTTCCTTGCTTATTTTAACGATTCGTTTTGCCTGACTGATATCTCGCGCCATAATGGCCAGCGGTTTTTCCTCGCGGTATTTACGCGAACGGAGTTTTTTTACGGCTTCATCGCTTCCGGCGTCAACGCTTAGATGAAAGCCTCCCAGACCTTTGATAGCCAAAACATGACCGGATGAAAGCAGATCAATGGCAGATTGGACCGGATCATCCGTTTGGACGGGCTGTCCGGATGAGTCAAGTAATTTTAGTTGCGGGCCGCAGACCGGACAGGCATTGGGTTCGGCATGAAATCTCCGATCGGCAGGGTTTTTATATTCGTCAAGACAATTTGCGCAGAGCCCAAAGCAGGACATCGAGGTGTTGGCGCGGTCGTAAGGAATCGCGTTGATAATGGTCAGGCGCGGGCCGCAGTTTGTGCAGTTAATAAAAGGATAGCGAAAGCGTCTGTTTTTAGAATCGAAGAGTTCTTTTAAGCAGTCAGGGCAGGTCGCCGCGTCCGGCGTGATGTGGACGTCCGCGTGGCCTTGTGCGTCACTGGGAATAATTTCGAAAGAATTGTCATTGAGAATTTCAATTTGCAGGGAAATGCTTCCCTGGATATTGCTTTTATTCTTGAGTGGCGGCCGCGGTGGCGGCGGCGGAGGTTTCGGCGGAGGATTTGGCGGTTGCGGCGAGTTCGTTTTTGATGCCGGTTAAAAATAATTCCAGAGCTTCAGATGTGCCTTCCACTTCCGCCGTCACGCCTTCCGGATTATTTTGCACAAAACCGGTCAGACCGTTTTTCACAGCCATCCGGTAGATGAAGGGCCGGAAGCCGACCCCCTGCACCATTCCGGAAAAAAGATAACGGATTCTTTTTGCGACAACGCTTTTATTTTTTAAATTCATCGATACGTTGAGTCAGCCACGCCATCCAGCCATCCAGTCCGTCGGCGGTTTTGCAGGACACTTCAAATATCTTCAGGTTTTTATTCAACGCCGAAGAGTCTCGTCTGGCTTTTTCCAGATCGAAATTCACGTAAGGGAGCAAGTCCATCTTGTTGATTAAAAGCGCCGACGATTCCTGAAACATCAGGGGATATTTTGCCGGTTTGTCCGCGCCTTCGGGGGTGCTGAGCAGCATGACTTTAATGTTTTCGCCGATTTTGAATTCCGCGGGGCAGACCAGATTGCCGACGTTTTCGACAATCAGCAGATCCGTCTTACTCAAGTCAAAAGCGGGCAGAGCTTCGCGAATCATGTTGCCGTCAATGTGGCAGGCGCCGCCGGTATTGATCTGCACGACGGGAATGTTGAGTTTGGCGATGCGGTCCGCGTCGTAGGTATCCTGAATATCGCCTTCGATAACGGCGATCCTGTATTTATCTTTAAGGGCCTGAATGGTTTGTTCGACAAGAGATGTTTTTCCCGCGCCCGGAGAACTCATCAGGTTAATCACAAAAATTTTATGCTGGTCGAAAAGTTTTCTGTTTTCTTCGGCAATCCGGTCATTGGCATCCAGAACGTTTCTGACAACTGTTACTTTCACTGTGTGACCTCCGTTAATAATATTTGTAATAGGTTGAGCATGTGCCTTCCGATGAAACCATGCAGGGGCCTATCGGGTTCACCGGCGTACAGACTTTTTTGAATAAGGGACAATCATCGGGCAGTTTGATGCCGCGTAAAATATCGCCGCAGCCGCAGCCCGAAATATCGCCGGATTTGATATCCGGCAGGGTGAATCTTTTCAGCGTGTCGAATGACGCGAAATCGTTACGCAGGGCAAGACCGCTGGCCGGGATAGTACCCAGACCGCGCCATTCGGCATCGTTTGTTTCAAATACGGATTGCAGAAGATTCATTGCCCGCGTGTTGCCTTCAGGCTTTACGCCGCGGCTGTATTGTATGGCCACGTCCATTTTCCCGCTTTCCATCTGCGTGAGCAGCATCCAGACGCCTTCCAGAATATCTACCGGTTCGAATCCGGTGATGACGGCGGCTCTATCGGCATCGGGAATCATTTGATATGCATTGGCGCCGATCATCGTGCTGACATGGCCGGGACACAAAAAGCCGTCGATGTTGAGCAGTGGATCGGCCAGCAGAGCTTTGATCGCGGGAGGCACGATTTTGTGCACGGAAAATACGGAGAAGTTTTGGATATCTTTTTTGCGGCAGGCGGCAACGACAGCCGCGATGGTCGGCGCGGTTGTTTCAAAGCCGATGCCCATCATGATAATTTCTTTTTGAGGATTGGAAAGAGCAAGTTGTATGCACTCATCGGCGGAAGATACAACCCGCACATCGGCGCCGGCGGCGCGCTTTTTTTGCAGACTGTCACCACCGGCTCCGGGAACCCTCAACATGTCACCGAATGTGGCGAAAATAACATTGTCCATGCCTGCCAGATACAAGGCGATATCCACATCGCGCGCCGAGGTCACGCAAACCGGACAGCCGGGGCCGGAAATAAGCCTGATATTTTCCGGCAGAAGCTTGCGGATGCCGAAACGGCCGATGGCGTAGGTGTGACTGCCGCAAATTTCCATGATTATGACGGGACGCGATATCTTTTGGGACGCGGATTCGATGCGTTTCAAAAGTCCTGCGACAACGGCGGGGTCCCGGTATTCGTCAATAAATTTCATTGTCGATGAGCTCTTGCAATAAATTCAGTTTATCCTGCGCGGTAACCGCGTCAATCTTATGAATCGCGTAGCCTGCATGACTGATGACATAATCGCCGACATCTGCCGGTTCGTCGATGATATCGAGGCAGACTTCGCGGCGTGTGCCGCTGATATCGATAATCGCGTAGTTATCTTTATCAATGGAAATTATTTTTCCGGGAAAACCAATACACATAAAACACCTTAATCTACATCCAGTTCCAGAATTTGCAGTTCTTCCGTTCCCGCAGTCAGAATAACTTCATAGCCGCCGCAGGAGGGACAAGTGCCGGTGTGCGCTTTCACTTCTAAATCTTTTTCGCAGGAAAAGCAATGGACTATGGCCGGCAAAACCTGAAATTCCAGCGCCGCTCCCTGTGCCGGTGTGCCTTTGGCCTGCACGTCAAAAGCAAATTGCAGCGTTTTGGCTTCTATGCAGGAAAGACGTCCGTAGGAAAGCGACACGCTGTTCACTTTTTTAAATCCGTCACGCGCGGCGTAATCGCCGACTATATTGATGATGGATTCGGCAAGATACAGTTCATGCATCGGGCAGTCTTTCCAATTTAATATTGAGCTTTTCCAGTTCTATCAATAAAAACTTTTCCATATCAATGAATTTATCATACAGAAAAGGCGTCATTTCCATCTGCAAATCCTTGTAATTCTGAGGCACGATGCAGAGGAATATTGTTTCCGGCGCTTCTCCCATCAGTTCCGATTTAAAGAGCACATCGGGAAAGGTTACCTCATGGGCTGTTGTCGGCGGCGGCAGGTGCGAATCCATTTCTTCTTTGTTGAAACGGTAAATGGATCCGGGCGTGTCCTGCACTTTCAAAACATCGACAATGATCAGATGATCGCAACTGCAAATGATGTCGAGAAGTTTGTAGCCGAGCGTTCCGCCGTCAATGATATGAACGTCATCCGCGGCGCGGTAACGCTGTGAAAACCAGCGTGAGAAATGGATGCCGAAAACCTTAAATTCTAACTGCTGATTAGATAAATTAATTTATTATTAGCCCCTGAACATTTATTAATCATGTTCAGGGGATTTTCTTATTCAGCCATTTCTAAATCAAAGATGATATTGAGGCGGCAGTGAAACTGGAATTACAAAAACGCCGCGATACCTAATACTGTAACCAGATTTCTTTTAGTCATAATATTTCTTTAATAATCAAAAAAGGGGAGAACGAATTTCTCTCCCCTTTTTTGGTAAATCCGTTTATCAGCAGTTTTAAGATGCTACTATTTTACTTTCTTAAAAATATTTCCGCTGATCATGGATGATACGGTGCCTTTTTTAAGAATGGCATCGTACCAGAAAGCCATGTAAATATGCACCACGATGAACAGGATGAAAAACCAGGTGAATACGTGATGAATATATCGTACCCTGGCTAATCCGCCCAGCATGTTTTCCACGGGGTGCAGGATTTTGTAGGCGATCGCTGTGAATCCCGCGTGATATCCGGCGCCCATTAAAAGCAAGCCGGTGATCACAATGACAAAAACCATAAACATCAATCCGATATAAGCCAACGATTGCATCGGTCCATAAAGCGTCTTATATTCAGGTCCATCTTTTTTAAGAAGAAGGTAGAATTTTATCTGGTCGATAGTCATCTTTATATCCGTCCAGGCGAAGAAATCTTTCCAGTCCGCATGAAAACGCGAGAAAAAAGCCAGATAGACTCTCCAGAAGAACAAGAAAACCAGAAAAACTCCGAAGAGAATGTGGGCATACCTGATATTTCCCATCAGGAATTTATCCACGGTCTCTCCACTTGATACCGTAAATGGTTCGGCAATATAGAAACCGGTGACAATCAGGACGAAGATCGAGATAGCCATGGCCCAGTGGTTAATGCGCATGGCCACAGACCATTCTTTTTCACTAGTGAACTTTTTTTCCACGGTAACCTCCTTATTGCTTACGCCACTTTGAATTTTTTAATCTCATTCGTTTTCGGATCAATGATGTGCACAGCGCAGGCCATACAGGGATCGAACGAATGAATGGTTCGGATAATTTCCAACGGCTGATCAACCTTCGCCAGTTTCGTGCCGATCAATGCTTCCTCATAGGGGCCGCGCAGGCCGGCTTTGTCACGGGGTGAGCAGTTCCAAGTTGAAGGAACAACAGCCTGATAGTTGGAAATGACGCCCTTTTCAATTTTGATCCAGTGTCCCAGAGCGCCGCGCGGCGGTTCCGTCATGCCGCGGCCCTGAGCCGGTTTCTTGGGAACATCGCAGCGGGTCCACGTGCGGGTGTCGCCTTTCTTGATATTGGCGATTAATTCGTTGACCCATCCCTCGGTGTTGTCCGCGATCAGCTTGGTTTCCAGCGCGCGCGCGGCAGTGCGGCCTAGCGTGGAGAAAAGA
>JQDQ01000208.1 GCA_000747625.2 Smithella sp. SCADC | reverse complement strand
GGAGATACGGTAAATGCTGCGGTTGCATAGAGACAGTTCACGTTCTTATCCGGGGAGACCTGCCCGACTTGGGGTCGTATTTTGCGACAGCGCACGTCATGGCAACACGGAGTGTGATCGGGCAGGAGTCAGCAGAGGCCATACCAGGCGCGAGGAAACAAGCCCTGAAGAAAATAAATCTGTCCCCTTTTTCCCCGAAAATAAATCTGTCCCCTTTTTCCTCCTTGCTGGTGTCTCCATAAATGTAAGATGTAACGTATTTGTCGGCCTCAATTCTGCTCTGAACAATATCCGCGCCTTGTCCGACCTTGATTGTCTCTCCCCGAATTGTGGCTTGCTTTACCTTCATAGTTTCCTCAGCAAAACTGAAAGACGACATGCAGAATACTAACAATATCACAATGGCTATTCTCATTTTATGTTTCTCCTTTTTCAATGCATAACAATTAATATACTTGGTTGGTCTTTTCCGATTTTCGGAATAAATATTACTCTTTTTTGAGAAAAATGCAAAGAAAAAAGTGCTTAAGAATCAAGTAAAATAAACTTTCGCTACTTGGTATTATATGGTAATATCGCATTTGATCCAAGTTGGTATATTATGGAAAATTTGTCCGACAGCAAGAAAAACGATGTTCTTCCGGAGTTTCAAACCTTTCTTTTAGAGAAGAAATTGACGCCGGAAAAGAATGTCTTTTTTTATGCTTTATGGGTAAGTAAATATTTCACCTATGCCCGCAAAAAGCAAATAAGTTCCGATCAATATCAGGAAAACGCTGTTATCGAATTCCTGAAAACAGATCCCAATATGTCCGACTGGCAAATTCGTCAGGCGGGTGACGCCATCAGGTTATACTATTTCCATTACCGGGGTCTCAAACCCAATAATTTATCAGGTGTAAAATCCTCTGACTTTACACCTGAACTGCTTAAGGAAACACAACGGCTAATCCGCCTGAAGCATTATTCTTACAGCACGGAAAAAACTTATCTGCAATGGATCAAACGTTTTCTCGAATACTCGAGTCAAACCTCGAAGAAGGAAGCTTCCGTGGAACTTGATGCCGCCGATTGCAAAAACTTCCTCAGTTATCTGGCTTTAAAAGAAAAAGTGTCCGCATCAACTCAGAATCAGGCGTTCAATGCCCTGCTTTTTCTTTTTCGCAATGTGCTTTGCAAAGAGATGGGCAACCTCGCTCAGACTGTCCGGGCAAAGCGCGGGCAGAAACTGCCCGTTGTCTTTTCGATGGAAGAGGTCAAACGATTGCTGGCCTGTTTGAACGGCAGGGATTTGCTCATTGCCGGATTGCTCTATGGTTCAGGCCTGCGACTGATGGAACTTGCCCGCCTGAGAGTGAAGGATGTCGATATGGATTTAAATACGCTGACCGTGCGCAGCGGAAAGGGCGACAAAGACAGAACAACCATCCTGCCCAAGAACCTGCGTGACGAGATGCTCAAACAAATTGCGGCGGTGAAGACTCTCCATCATAAAGATCTGGAGGAAGGGTTCGGAGACGTCTATATCCCGGAAGCACTGGCCAGAAAATATCCCAAAGCCGGAAAAGAATGGGCATGGCAGTATTGAATAGATGTTTAGAACAAGGGGTTGCAACCCCTTGTTCTACGATTGCAACCCCTTGTTCTACGATTGCAACCCCTTGTTCTACGATTGCAACCCCTTGTTCTACGATTGCAACGGTTGCGGAACTGCCGGATTCGGTAGCCAGCGAAGAAAGTTGCAACCCCTTGTTTTACGCATGGAGTTCTATGAGAACGGACCAAAACACATATTACCCGGCAGGCATATATCATGTAACATGGGTTACATATAAATCCAGAGTTTCGCAGCGGATGATTGATTATCATATCAAAAATGAGACGGGAATACGGCTGGATGAAAAGGCCGAAATAAAAGTTACCGAGATAATCGCAGGTATAGTAAGTGAAAAAAATTATACGGTATATGCCTATAACATTTGCCGGGATCATGTGCACATACTGATTGAATGCGAAGAGAACAAAGTCAGTAATATTGTCAGGCAGATCAAAGGAAAATCGTCACAACTCTATAAAGAATATCTCGGTAAGGCTTCGCATGACCAATTTCATCTCTGGGCGCAAAAGTTTAACAAATGGCTTGTGCAGTCGGATGAACAATTGCAAAATACTGTAGAATACATTTTGCACAATAGGGAAAAGCATGGTTTGCCTGAGAACAAGGGGTTGCAACCCCTTGTTCTATTTGGTCATATAGAATGACAGACGAAGAAATTGCTATCGTGGAACAATAATGACTAAACCTTCCAAGCCGGTCGAAATAGATTTTAATCCCGAGTTCCAAAGCGCTCTTTCTCTGATGGAAGAGACGGATAAAAATATCTTCATTACAGGGCGGGCCGGCACGGGCAAATCAACTCTGCTGAATTATTTCCGCAACAACACGCAGAAAAACGCCGTTATTCTGGCGCCGACCGGTGTTGCCGCCGTTAATGTAGGCGGGCAGACAATTCATTCCTTTTTCCATTTCAAGCCGAATGTTACCATGTCCGCCATTAAGAGAAAAAAGGCGACCGGCAAAGAAAAAACATCTATCTATAAAAAGTTAAAAACCATCATTATTGATGAAGTCTCCATGGTGCGGGCTGATTTGCTGGACTGTGTTGATAAATTTCTGCGGCTGAATGGTCCGGATTCCAAACGTCCTTTCGGCGGTGTGCAGATGATTTTCATCGGAGATTTCTATCAGTTGCCGCCGGTTGTCTCCAGCGCGGAGCGCGAAATATTCCGTTCGCATTACGCCAGTCCGTTTTTCTTCAGCGCCAAAGTATTTCCTGATCTGGATCTGGAATTTATCGAACTGGAAAAGGTGTATCGCCAAAAAGATGAGGAATTTGTCCGCCTGCTCAACACTATCCGCAATAACTCCATCACAGATGAGGATATTGCTCTGTTCAATCAGCGCTGTAATCCGTCTTTTGAAGTGTCTGCCGGTGAATTTTATATTTCGCTTACCAGCACTAACGATATGTCCGATCTGATCAATGAAAACCGGCTGGCCCAGTTGCCCGGCAAAATATGGAGAGCGCAAGGTCTGGTTGACGGAGAGTTTGGCAAAGAATCCATGCCGACGGCGGTCGAGTTGAAACTTAAAAAGGGCGCGCAGATTATGCTGCTCAATAACGATTCCTACGGGCAGTGGATTAACGGGACAATCGGCAAAGTGAAAAAATTTGAAAAGGACGATGACGGAGAAGATGTAATCGTGGCCGAACTGGACAACGGCGAAACTGTTCAAATCTCTCCCTACACCTGGAAAATCTATAAATTCTTTCTCAAAAACGAGGAACTGCGCTCGGAAGAGGTCGGGTCTTTCCGTCAGTATCCGGTGCGGCTGGCCTTTGCCGTGACTATTCATAAAAGCCAGGGGAAAACATTTGAAAAGGTTGTTATTGATGTGGGACGCGGAACATTTGCTCACGGGCAGATGTATGTGGCTCTCTCCCGCTGCACAACTCTGGAAGGTATTGTCCTGAAACAACCCTTAAAGAAAAATCATATTATGATGGATTGGCAGGTGGTCAAATTTTTAACCGGCATGCAGTACGCCAAAGCCGCGCTTACCTGCACCCGCGAGGATAAGCTGGAGATGCTGGCCACGGCGATTGAAGAAAAACAAACCGTCGAAATTATTTACCTCAAAGCAAAAGATGAAAAGTCAAAGCGGAAAATTCGCCCATTGCTGATGGAAGAAATGGAGTTTAATGGACATCCGTTTTTGGGGCTGAACGCCTATTGCCTGGAGCGCAATCAAAAACGCGTCTTTAATGTGGATCGAATCCTGGAAATCTGCGTAGCGCCGGATGATGAATCCGTAAAAAATCACTAAGATGTAATTCCCGCCTTCGAGACTGTGTCGCAATTGCAGATATTGATTGTGCGTAATGAGTAATGTCCCCGCTGGCGGGGGCAGGGGGTGGAAGTTTTTGAAAAATACCTAATATTGGTCAGTTACGCATTACGTGAATTTTATCCACCTCCGTCACTGTGTGACACCTCCGCCAGCGGAGGATATAAATGGCAATATTTTGTTCACTATCAGCGAGTCTCATTAAAAACACCTTGACAAAATATTCCGCTTCAATAACATTACCCCCTCGTGAGCGGGCGTAATTCAGTGGTAGAATGTCAGCTTCCCAAGCTGGACGTCGCCGGTTCGAGCCCGGTCGCCCGCTCCAATTTAATGAGTCCCAAGTTTCAGAAGCGTAGCGCGCTGAAGCTTGCAGGACGAATTATCCATCATAGCAGGGTAAATAAAACTCACTGACTATATGAATCGTTAATGTGCTAAGGGGATATTTGTCCCCGTGATTAGCCACTTAGCGGCTTTCAGACCGTAGAAATAATACTTGCATTGCCTATTATAGTGTGGTAGCTATTTTTCAAACCATCGATATGAATTGATGAGTGGGCCCATGCCCACTTTTTTATTTTCTGAGCAATTATGGATTACGATGTAAAAGAAAAAATCCGGCAGTTAGCCGAGCCGGTTGTTATTTCAGAAGGAATGGAATTGATTCACGTGGAATGCATAAAAATGCATACGCGCTGGATTATCCGGCTTTTCCTGGACAAGGAAGGCGGCATTAATATTGATGATTGTGCGAATGTCAGCAATCAGTTAGGCGATATTTTCGATATTCGTGAAGTAATTAACGGTGCTTACACGCTGGAAGTTTCTTCTCCCGGCATTGACAGGCCGATATCGCGCGATCAGGATTTTGTAAAATACAAGGGTTCCAGAGTAAATATTAAAACAAACGTAAAAGTTGAAGGGATGAAGAATTTTCATGGCATTCTTTCGGATTATGTAGAAGAGAATGGCCGCAAAATGGTTTTGATTGATATTTCCGGAAAAATTTACCGGATTCCTCAACATGATGTCAGTAAAGCCAATCTGGCAATGCCTGATAAATTGTAAATATTTAAGTAATGAATTAATGCGGCAGGCAGAAATTCTGCGATGTATAAGTTAAAGAAAGGGAGGATTTTGTAAATGTTACTACCAGAACTTAAACGTCTGATTGAACAGATGGGTAAGGACAAAGGTATAAATAAAGATATTATTACCGGTGCGCTGGAAGCGGCAATGCTTACGGCCGCAAATAAAAAGCTTGGGCAGAATGTTGATATAGAAGCTCATTATAACGATGAAACCGGAGAAATTGAAGTTTTCCAATTCAAAACCGTTGTCGATAAAGTCGTTGATCATGAAACACAAATTTCTAAAGAAGAAGCGAGAGAAAAACTCGATGAAGGAGCTGAGCCCGGTGACAGTCTGGGAATGAAAATCGAAACCAGTTCCTTTGGGCGCATTGCCGTGCAAATGGCCAAACAAATAATTATTCAAAGAGTTAAAGATGCGGAATGCGACAATATTTATGAAGAATATAAAGACAGAAAAGGCGAATTAGTCAATGGCTTTGTCCAAAGATTTGAAGGCGGCAATATCATTGTCAATTTAGGACGCGCGGAAGGTGTGGTGCCTCCGACGGAACAAATTCATCGGGAAACTTATAAACGCGGAGAAAGAATCCGCTCTTATATTATTGATGTAAAGAAGAATTCCAAAGGGCCGCAAATAATAATGTCCCGTACGCATCCGGCATTTTTAAAGGCGCTTTTTGAAGTGGAAGTTCCGGAAATTTCTGAAGGGCTTATTGACATTGTCAACGTAGCCCGGGAACCGGGCAAAAGAGGAAAAATTGCCGTCAGATCTAAAGATAAGGATATTGATCCTGTAGGCGCTTGTGTGGGCATGAGAGGTTCGCGGGTCCAAAGTGTGGTGCAGGAATTACGCGGTGAGAAAATCGATATTATTCCTTTCAGTGAGGATGCGGCTAAATATGTAAGCAGTTCCTTATCTCCCGCCAAGGTCAGCAGGGTGTTTATTGATGATGACAACCGGACGATGACTGTTATTGTTCCCGATGACCAACTCTCTCTGGCCATCGGTAAGAACGGGCAAAATGTCCGGCTGGCGGTTAAGCTCACGGGTTGGAACATTGACATGAAGAGTGAAACGATGGCCGTTGCTAAACAGGAAGAACAAGAAGGACAAGAAAAGCAAAGTGAGCTGACAAAAATCACGGGAATTGGGCCGTCTATGGCGGAGAAGCTCTTCAGTAAAGGTATCAAGAGCATTGCCATGCTTGCAGTAGCAGAACCCGAGATACTGTCTTCAATCCCCGGTATTAGCGAGACGGCTGCTCAACAATGGATTGAAACGGCAGGGCAAATATTAATTGAAGAAGCCGTGAATAATAAACAAAATGATTTATAATCTTAGAACAAGAAATTAAATATGGAGTTTCGCGCATGCCGAAAAAGCGAGTTCATGAAGTAGCCAAAGAGCTGGGCTTGGAAAATAAAGTGCTGATTGCTCATCTGGAAAAAATTGGCATTGCGGTTAAAGCCGCTGCCTCTTCTTTGGACGAGAGCGAAGTGGAAAGAATAAAAAAAGCGTTGTTGGCTACTGAATATCGTGAAACCGTGGAAGAGAGAATAAAATCCACGGTAATCAGGCGTCGTACCGTCCGCACTTTCATTGAGACGCCGGTCGAAGAAGTTCCGGAGAAAGAAGAAGAACAACCGGAGACGGTTTTGGCGGAAAAACCGGAGGACGTATCATCAAAGCAACCGGTCGGAAAAATTGATAAAGTTAAAAAAGAAGAGCCGCCTGAAACTCCTGTTTCTGAAATCGAGGCAGTTCCCGCTCAACCCAAAGAACATGCGCCAAAAGGTGAAAAAACAACTCAGCACAAAGAGCAAATTCCGAAAGATGAAACAACAGTGCCAACTGACGTCCAGCCGATGGCCGCAGCGCAGGATAAAACTGTGGCGGGGAAAATAAAACATCCGTCCCTTGTTTCTGCAAAGTCGGCGGTCATTGCTAAACATAAAATAATCCTGTCGGAAACGAGCACGGCAATTCCACCAAAAGCCCCTCTAAAGCCCGGCGAAAAAATAACCATTCCTCTGCCGGAGAAACCGAAGAAGAAAGGCAAAGCCACGGTCGAGGTTTTTATTGAAGAGGAAAAAGTAGTACCGCTCCGCAAAATTTTAGAGAAAAAAATAGAAAAGAGATTACAAAAGCATAATGAAGAAGATGAAGTAAGTTATGTCAAATGGCGGGACAACAAAAAAGTTGTTCCTGCCAAAATGAAAAAGACAGAAATTACCGTTCCGAAGGCAATTAAAAGGCGTATCAAGATTGGAGAGACAATTGCAGTTGGGGATTTAGCTAAAAGAATGGGAGTTAAGGTAAGCGAAGTAATCAACAAATTGATGGCTATGGATGTTATGGCCACCATTAATCAAGCCATAGATTATGATATTGCCAGCATTGTGGCGGGTGAATTCAGTTTTCAGGTTGAATCGGCGGAATTGGAATTTGACGAAGCCGTGTTAAAAACTCCGTCCACTCCGGAAAATCTCAAGCCGCGGGCGCCGGTCGTGACTATTATGGGGCACGTTGATCATGGTAAAACATCACTTTTAGATGTAATCAGGCAATCGAATGTAATTGATGGCGAAGCTGGTGGAATTACACAGGCTATCGGCGCTTATCATGTTCATATCAATGGACGCGACATAGTTTTTCTGGACACGCCCGGCCATGAAGCATTTACAGCAATGCGGGCGCGTGGAGCACAGGTAACCGATATCGTCGTTTTGGTTGTGGCCGCCGACGATGGTGTCATGGGACAAACCATTGAAGCCATTAATCACTCCAAGGTTGCCGGGGTGCCGATTATTGTGGCGATAAACAAAATTGATAAACCCGGCGCTGACCCCGAGAAAATAAAACAATCTCTCATGGAACACGGTCTTTTATCCGAACAATTGGGAGGCGAAACGATTTTTTGTGAGGTTTCCGCTAAAAAGAAAATTAATATTGAAGAATTACTGGAGATGATCTTGCTGCAAGCCGATGTTATGGAGTTAAAAGCCGATCCGGATCTTCCGGCGCGCGGTATTATTATTGAGGCTAAACTGGATCGTGGACGCGGTCCTGTAGCGACGGTTTTAATTCAGGAAGGAACGCTCAGAGAAGGCGATTCTTATGTTTCTAAAACTGAATTTGGCCGCGTGCGGGCGATGATTAATGATCAGGGCCGGCGCATCAAAGAAGCCGGGCCTTCCATGCCGGTGGAAGTTATCGGTTTTTCCAGTGTCCCTCAAACCGGGGCGGAATTTTTCTGCGTCGAGGACGAAAAGAAAGCGCGCGGCATTGCCGATTACTGGACCAGAAAAGCGAGAGAAAAAGAGCTTTCTTCTTTCTCCAAAGTCACACTGGAACAACTCTATCAGAGAATAAAAGAAGGTGTGAAGGAATGTAATGTCATTATCAAAGCCGACGTACAGGGTTCGATAGAGGCGATTTCCGACGCTTTGAACAAGCTCTCGACGGATGACATAAAACTCAGAATTATCCACAGTTCCACCGGCGCAATCAGCGAGACGGATGTTATGCTTGCTTCCGCTTCACAGGCAATTATTATCGGATTTAACGTGAGACCGGACGCGCGGGTGGTTGATCTTGCCCAGCAGGAAGGCGTGGAAATCAAGCTCTATGATATTATTTACAATGTCATTGCGGACGTGCGGGCCGCTATGGAAGGTCTTCTGGAGCCGGAATACAAGGAAGTGGTGCAGGGAAGAGCTGAAGTCCGCGAACTTTTCAAGGTTCCTAAGGTCGGCACTATTGCCGGATGTTATGTGACCGATGGTAAGATAATGCGCAGTAACAATGTGAAACTTGTCCGCGACAGCGTTGCGGTTTTCGACGGCAAAATCCTGTCCCTGAGACGGTTTAAAGACGATGCCAGGGAAGTACAGGCAGGATTTGAATGCGGCATCAGCATTGAAGGATTTAACGATATTCACCCGGGTGATGTAATTGAATCTTATATAACAGAAACACTGGAAAAGAAGCTGGAGTAAAATGTTTAGATAAGTTTATTTGCATATCAACATTGGACTATTCTGATTTTTACATGACTGTATGATTTCGGGGAAAAGCTTTATGGTTGTTTCCAGTTTTCTGGAAGCGGTCGATGAAAGAACTAGCAAGTACGATGAAATTTAAAAGAGCTGACAGGGTAGCCGAATTGATCAGGGCGGAGATGTCGGACATTATTATAAGAGAAGTAAAGGACCCCCGTTTGCATTCAGTTACCATAACAGCAGTAAAAATAGCCGATGATCTGCGTAACGCCAGGATTTATTTTGTGGAAATGGGAAAGGACGAATGCTCTCCCGAGATCAAGGCCGGTTTGACTCAGGCGGCTGGTTTTATCCGCCGAGAGTTGGGAAAAAGAATGCGGCTGCGTTACGTGCCGGAGCTTACTTTTGTTCATGACCAGTCTTTTGGATACGGCAATCGCATTGAAAATTTATTGGCCCAGATAGCTAAACAGGAAGAAAAAAATGATTAATGAAATTATTGCGGCCATCAATGAAGGGCAAAATTTTTTAATTACAGCTCATGTAAGATTAGATGGAGATGCGGTAGGCTCGGAACTGGCTCTTTACCTTATGCTGAAAGAATTAGGGAAAAAAGTGCTGGTTTATAATCAGGATCGCACGCCGGAACGTTACCGGTTTTTACCGGCGGCAAATAATATAGTTCATAATATAAACAATGTTGAACAGTATGATACCGGCATTATTCTTGATTGCAGTGATTTGACGCGGTGTGGAGATGAAGCGGAAAAAATTGGAAAGATTAAAAAAATGATAAATATTGATCACCATGTTTCCAATAACGGTTTTTGCTCTGTGAAAATGTTGGATGCCAGGGCCAGTTCCACAGGCGAATTGCTGTTCCGTCTGATGCGGGGAATGAAATTTAAAATGTCGAAAGACATTTGCACTAATTTATATGCGGCGATTATAACGGATACAGGCAATTTCCGTTATTCAAGCACTACAAAGGAAACATTCCGGGCTGCGGAAAACCTGGTGGCCAACGGAGCCAATCCGCAATGGATTTCAGAAAATATTTATGAGAGCGATTCGCCGGCAAGATTAAAATTGCTGGCCAAAGCATTGGAAACCTTATCTCTGGATCTGAAAAATAAAGTGGGCTCTCTGGTTGTTACGCAAAAAGCTTTACAGGAAACAGGAGCATCCTGGGAACTCACGGAAGGATTCGTTGACATTCCCCGTACAGTAAGAGGCATTGAAGTATCTGTGCTTTATACTCAACGTGGTGATAACAATTACAAACTAAGCTTGCGCTCTAAAGCTGATGTCAATGTAGAAAAAGTAGCAAAAAAGTTCGGCGGCGGCGGTCATATTCATGCCGCGGCTTGCTGGATTAAAGGCGACATTGAATCAATTAAAACGCGGGTTATTGAAGCGGTAAGGGAAGTTTAGTGATGATGATGGATGGTGTGATAATCATTGATAAGCCGGCAGGTAAAACTTCACATGATGTTGTCAGTGCAGTGAAGAAAATCCTGGGTGTCAGGAAAGCCGGCCATACTGGAACGCTTGATCCGATGGCTACAGGGGTGCTTCCGGTATGCCTGAATGAGGCTACTAAGCTGGCAAGTTTTCTAACTGAAGACAACAAGGAATACCGGGCAACAATGCTCTTGGGTGTGAAGACGGACACTTTAGACACCGAAGGTAAAATTATCGGCCAATGCGATCATATTGCCGTAACCGGGGAAAAAATAAGAAAGGTAATGATGCAGATGGTAGGAACCATTAAACAGGTCCCCCCTGCCTATTCCGCCGTTAAATATTCCGGTAAGCCTTTGTATAAATGGGCAAGAAGTGGTGTTTTTTTCAAGGTGGAACCGCGAGAGGTAACCATTCATAGTCTTGTTATTGAAGATATTTCTTTGCCCTGTGTAACTTTTCGGGTTGTCTGCTCAAAAGGGACATACATCAGGACCCTTTGTTCCGATGTTGGTGATTTGCTCGGATGTGGAGCATGTTTGTGTAACCTTCG
>JQDQ01000207.1 GCA_000747625.2 Smithella sp. SCADC | reverse complement strand
CTGAGTTGAGTGATGTTGTCAAGCCGGTGGAGTTTCAATTTGATCAATGGTCAACAAAAAATGACGACCTGAGACGTTTGTGTGTTATTTGAAAGCATAAAACGGCAATATATTATGACGCTGAGTATAGTTAAATTATTTTCTCGAAACTTAAACATGACAAGGATGGTACTTAATGTTCAAAAACAAAGTTCTTTTGATCACCGGTGGTACCGGTTCATTCGGCAATGCCGTTTTAAGCCGGTTTCTTAATACGGGTATAAAGGAAATTCGTGTCTTCAGCCGTGATGAGAAAAAGCAGGAAGATATGCGGATAGAACTGAATAATCCCAAGGTTAAATTCTATATCGGCGATGTCCGCAATTACGAAAGTCTGAAATTTGCCGTGAGTGGCGTCGATTTTATTTTTCATGCGGCGGCATTAAAACAAGTGCCGTCCTGTGAGTTCTACCCAATGGAAGCTGTGCGAACAAATATTTTAGGTGCGGAGAATGTGTTAAATGCAGCGCTGGCTAACAATGTAAAAAAAGTTATCCTGCTTAGTACCGACAAGGCCGTATATCCGATCAATGCCATGGGAATTTCCAAGGCTATGATGGAGAAGCTGATGGTGGCAAAATCAAGAAGTGTGGATGATCGCAAAACAATACTTTGCGGTACGCGGTATGGAAATGTAATGACCTCCAGAGGTTCGGTTATCCCTCTGTTTGTCAAACAGATCAAGGAAGGGAAATCGCTAACGGTTACAGATCCCCATATGACTCGTTTTCTGATGTCTTTAGATGATGCAATTGATCTGGTTATTTATGCTTTCCAGCATGCCCGACAGGGTGATATTTTTGTGCAAAAAGCTCCGGCCAGCACGATAGGTGATCTGGCGATTGCTCTAAAAAAAATATTTAAAGCGGACAACGAAATAAAAATTATCGGTACGCGACATGGGGAAAAGTTATATGAGACGCTGTTGACCAGGGAAGAACTAGCCAAAGCGGAAAATCTGAAAAAATATTACAGAATCGTACCGGATGACCGGGATATGAATTACAACAAATACTTTACGGAAGGTGTGGACAAAGTGTCCTCGATGGAGGATTATAACTCTCATAACACCCAAAGGCTTACTATCGAAGAGGTAAAGGGGAAATTACTAAAATTGGACTATATTAAACAGGAGCTTGCTTCGTGGTAAATAAATTCGCGACAGTATTGGTTACCGGTTCCAAAGGATTCATCGGGAAGAATTTGCTCGAAGCTTTATCCCGGCAAAAGAATGTTAAGGTTTATGGATTAGATGTTGCTGAAGACATATCCGTATTAAAATCAGCCTTGCGGGATGCCGATATAATTTGTCATCTGGCCGGCGTGAATCGACCGGAAAAAGAAGAAGAATTTGCAACGGGGAATACAGATTCCGTAAAGGATATTGTTTCGTTACTTGAAGAGATGCAACGAACGCCGGCAATTATTTTCACGTCTTCAACTCAGGCGGCAATGAATAATCCCTACGGCAAAAGCAAAAAGGCGGCTGAAGATTTACTTTGTGAGTATGGTAAAAAAACGGGCGCTTCCGTTTACATTTATCGTCTTGCCAACGTTTTTGGCAAATGGTGCCGGCCGAATTACAATTCTGTTGTCGCTACCTTCTGTCATAATATTGCGAACAATCTCGATATTAATATCTCCGACAGAGCCAGGGAAATTGAACTCATTTACATTGATGATGTCGTTGATAGCATTTTATATATTATTAAAAATTGCCCTGAAGTTGTGCCGGGAGAATATCTGAGTGTCAGCCCCTCATACAAAATTAATCTGGGGGATCTTGCCAACAGGATTTATCAATTTCACGACATGCGCCAATCCCTCATCATTCCTGATATGGCTGATAATTTTACAAAATGCCTGTATGCAACTTATTTATCTTATCTTGATCAGAAAGACTTTGCTTATGCTCTTGAATTAAAAACCGACGAAAGAGGCACTTTGGCTGAGCTTATTAAATCCCGTCATCTGGGGCAGATATTTGTTTCTAAAACACATGGCAAAATAGTCAGAGGAAATCATTATCACAACACCAAAGCGGAAAAATTCTGTGTAGTTCAGGGAGACGCCTGCATCAGATTTCGCCATATCCTCTCTAATGAAATAATAATGTATCGTGTTTCCGGTGATGACATGAAGATTATTGACATCCCGCCCGGATATACTCATTCCATTGAAAATCTTTCCGCTGGTGAAATGATCGTACTTTTCTGGGCTGATGAAATTTTTGATGCTGATAAACCGGATACTTATTTTGTAGAGGTATAGAAGGATGAAAATAGCAACGATAATCGGTACAAGGCCGGAAATTATTCGTCTATCACGGGTTATGGTCGCGCTGGACCGTTATGCTGAGCAGGTTATAATCCATACAGGACAAAATTACGATTATGAGCTTAATCAGATCTTTTTTGATGACCTTGAGATTCGCAAACCGGACTTTTTCCTGGAGGCTGCCGGGAAGTCACCGGCGGAGACAGTCGGCCTCATCATCGCGAAAGTGGACGAAGTGCTGGCTGCTGAAAACCCCGATGCGGTTCTGATTCTCGGGGATACGAACAGTTGCCTGGCGGCATACCCGGCCAAACGTCGCAAGATTCCCATCTTTCACATGGAGGCGGGGAATCGCTGCTTTGATCAACGCGTCCCGGAGGAAATCAATCGCAAAATCATTGATCACACCAGTGACATCAATATGCCTTACAGTTCTATTGGCCGCGAATATCTCCTGCGTGAAGGGTTGCCGCCGGACCGTGTGATCAAGACGGGCAGCCCCATGTTTGAGGTGCTACATTATTACATGCCCAAGATACAGAGATCAGAGATCAGAGATCAGTTAAAGCTGAAAGACAGGGATTACTTTGTTTTGAGTTGCCACCGAGAAGAAAATGTAGATGATGAAAACAATTTCCGTGGCCTTATCGAGGTATTACAGGGCTTAGTCGCTTCTTATGGCAAGCGCATCATTATGACCACTCATCCCCGCACGCGAAAACGTATCGAACGGGAAGGAATAAAACTGTCGCCGCTTGTGGAACTGCACAAGCCTTTCGGATTTTGTGACTATGTTCATCTCCAGATGCACGCCATAGCTACACTATCGGACAGTGGAACAATCACGGAGGAATCATCCATTCTCAATTTCCCGGCGCTGAACATCCGCAATGCTCACGAGCGGCCGGAAGGAATGGAAGAAGGGGCCGTGATGATGGTGGGTTTGAACTGGGCGCGAGTGCAGGAGGGCCTTGCCATCCTGAAAAGCCAGCCGAGAGAAGCAGAGCGATCACTGCGGATAGTCGAGGATTACAATGTTGCCAATATTTCGGAAAAAGTTGTTCGAATCATTTTAAGTTACACAGATTATGTCAATCGGGTGGTTTGGAAGAAAATATTTTAGATGAAAGTTCTAATTGTTTCCCAGTATTTCTGGCCGGAGAATTTTCGGATCAATGATCTGGCCGTCAGCTTGGTAGAGCGGGGCCATGAGGTCACAGTTCTTACGGGAATTCCGAATTATCCCCAAGGGCGGTTCTTTTCCGGATACGGTCTCTACAAAAAAACGCGGGAAGAATACAAAGGCGTCCGCATTGTCAGAGTACCGCTTGTACCCAGAGGCAAGGGAAATCGAATCATGATGGCACTTAACTACCTTTCGTTTACACTCTCTGCCGTCATAATCGCGCCTTTTCGTTGTCGTGGAAAATTTGACATTATTTTTGTTTGCCAACTCTCCCCGGTGACGGTAGGATTGCCCGCCTTGCTCTTGAAAAAAATAAAACGGGTACCGGTCATCTTCTGGATACTTGATTTATGGCCGGAGAGCCTGTCGGCAACCGGAGCCATAAATTCGCCGGGTATTTTGAAAATGATGGATGTACTGGTTCGTTTAATTTATCGTGGATGCGACAAAATTATTGTTTCGTCGCGTGGATTTATGTCCAGTGTTGCAGAAAAATTGGACAATCCGGCACGTCTTGATTACTTTCCCAACTGGCAGGAGCCCGAATATAATGGTGCCGCAACTATTACTGAATATCTGCCGGAAGGTTTCCTCGTAGTCTTTGCAGGGAATATAGGTGTAGCACAAGATTTTGAAACAATAGTGTCAGTGGCCGAGAAGTTGAAGGGGTATCGTGATATCCAGTGGGTTATTCTTGGAGATGGAGGTCGGTTCGATTGGGTAAAAGCGCAAGTAGAACTACGCAAGCTATCCGCATCATTCCATCTGAAAGGGCGCTATCCTTCGGAGGCGATGCCGGCTTTCTTTGCGCAGGCAGACTTGATGCTCGTTACTTTGAAACGTGATCCAGCCTTTGCCTTGACTGTACCGGGGAAAATCCAGTCCTATATGGCCTGCGGCAGACCGATTGTGGCTGCCCTTGATGGAGAAGGTGGGCAACTAATTACCGAATCCGGCTGCGGATTATCGGTCCCAGCAGAGGATGTTGATGCCCTGGCCAATGCAGTCCTGACCCTGTACCGGATGCCAAAGGAGCAGCGGGAAGAAATGGGTAAACGCGGCAAAAACTTTTGTGAAGTTAACTTTGAACGGGAGAAACTTATGGATCGGCTGGAAGTATGGATGAGAGAGTTGGCATGAAACGACTTTTCGACATCAGTTGTTCATTGTCTGCTCTCGTTTTCCTGAGCTTGCCTATGCTAATCATCGCCATCTTGGCGAAACTGACTTCGCCCGGCCCAATCCTGTACTGGTCGGATCGAGTTGGCGTAGATAATAAGATTTTTAAGATGCCAAAATTCAGGACGATGCGGATCGATACGCCTGCGGTTGCGACTCACTTATTGAAAGATCCCGAAGCGTATCTGACGCCGATAGGTAACTTTATTAGAAAAACAAGTCTTGATGAGTTGCCTCAGTTCTGGAGTGTCTTTAAAGGGGATATGAGTTTTGTCGGCCCAAGGCCGGCGTTATTCAATCAAGAAGATTTGATTGCCTTACGGATGAAAAAAGGTGTTCATAAATTGATTCCCGGAATCACGGGATGGGCGCAAATCAATGGCCGTGATGATATTCCAATTCCCGTTAAGGTAGAATATGATGAATATTATCTGAAAAATAAATCTTTCTTCTTTGACCTGAAAATTTTATGGAATACTTTCTTCAAAGTTATTAAAAAGGAAGGCGTGGCGCATTAATATGTATTTTCCGATAAAAAACCCCAAAATGTATTTAATGATTTTCAGCGATGTATTAATATTTACGTTATCCATTGTTATTTCATACTTGTTTCGTTTTGAATTTTTACTTAGCCCATTTTACATTCAGCAGATAAAAACGGTTCTTCTCTGGATTATTCCTCTGAAGGTTATCGTTTTTATTTTTTCCGGTGTTTACCGGGGTATGTGGCGTTATACCAGCATCAGGGATTTCTGGCTTTTAGCGAGAGCTTGTTTATTATCCACTTTATTAATCCTCGCAATAATTTTGTATATAAGTGGTTTTAAAGGATATTCCCGATCCATTTTTTTTATGGACGGTGTTTTTACTTTTCTATTAGTCGGCGGCAAATTGATGGCTATTCGTTCTTACTATTCAGGATTTGCCAATCCACGAATCAGAGAAGAACTATTTCCCAAAGTTGCTTATAAAAATGTTTTGATAATAGGGGCCGGAGACGCTGGTGAAAAAATATTGCGGGAAATTTTTGAAAACAATCAATTGCACTATAGGGTAATCGGTTTTATTGACGATGATCCCCAAAAAAAAGGCCGGTCCATCCATGGAGTGCCGGTATTGGGAAACTTGGGTAAAATTACGTCTATCGTTCAAAGTGAAGAAATCAAAGAAATACTTATTGCTATCCCCTCGGCAAATGGTGAGCAAATAAGAAATATAGTGGAAACCTGCAAGGACTGTGATGTTTCTTATAAAATACTGCCGGGAATGGGTGAGCTTATCGACGGCCGGGTTAGTATTAAAGTTCTGCGCGATATAAGTTATGAGGATCTGCTGGGAAGACCGCCGGTGAAATTAGATAACACGGGTATCAGCGGATATCTGAACGGCAAAACCGTTTTAATTACCGGCTGTGGCGGTTCCATCGGCTCTGAACTGTGCCGGCAAGTGATAAAATATCAACCGAATTATCTGGTCTTGCTTGATGCCAGCGAAATGAATCTCTTCAATATTCAGATGGAGCTGCAAAATGAAAACAATTTTCACAAATGCGAAGCAATTCTGGGGCAGGTGCAAAATGAACTTCTCATGGAGGATATCTTTAAAAAATATAAACCGCAGATTGTCTTCCATGCCGCAGCTTATAAGCATGTCCCGATGCTGGAAAGAAATCCCTGGGAGGCTGTATTCAATAATATCATCGGCAGCCGTATAGCTATGGAGATGTCTATAAAATATCAGGTGGAACGATTCGTATTGGTGTCAACGGACAAGGCTGTCCGTCCTATTAATGTTATGGGGGTAAGCAAACGGGTGACCGAATTGGTCATGCAGTCGTTACAGGGTAACAAGGCGCTGCTGATGGCGGTAAGATTCGGGAATGTTATAGGCTCCTCCGGTTCCGTGATTCCGGTTTTCCGGCGGCAAATAGAAAAGGGGGGACCTGTTACAGTCACTCATCCGGAGGTAAACCGCTATTTTATGACCATTCCCGAGTCGACACAACTGGTCTTGCAGGCAGCGGCGATGGGGAAAGGCGGAGAAATATTTATTTTGAAAATGGGGACTCCTGTTAAGATAGCAGACATGGCAAGGGATCTGATTCGTCTTTCCGGAAAAGAGCCTGATACTGATATTAAAATCATTTATACCGGTTTACGTGATGGAGAAAAACTATACGAAGAACTCATTACGGAAGGAGAGGATATTTTACCGACCGGGCATGAAAAAATAATGGTGCTACATTCGAATAACCACGCCAATGGGTTAAATCATCTTCAGAGTATGAGACAGAAACTGGATGAAGATATTGAAGAATTGGTAAAATATTCCCTGGACCACAATGCGGGGACAATTAAGAAAAAACTCAAAGAAATAGTTCCCGAATATACTCCGCAGGACAATGAAACCGTTCTTTGAATGCTAATATATTAACAGTCCAACAATAGTAACGACATTGGGCACGTTGCCACTACAGTCATCACCCTGGCGGAGAGACTGTATCGTAATTGCATGTATTAATTGTGCGTAATGAGTAATGTCCCCCGCTGGCGGGGGTAGGGGGTGGAAGTTTTTGAAACACACTTAATATTATTAATTGTTTACGTTTTACTGGAATTTTATCCACCTCCGTCACTGTGTGACACCTCCGCCAGCGGAGGACATTAAATGGTTATATTTGCTATTGCGACACAGTCTCGGAGGCCGGGGTCCATTTCAAATAATTCTGGATTCCGGCTAGACCCATGCCGGAATGACCAATGTAAGACTATTATGCGACAATTAATGATTGCAAATTAGTGACGGTCGAAATACAAAATAAATAAAAATGATTATTTCCGCTCAGCATAAAATAAATATTCCCGTCAGAAAAATATTAATTATCCAATTAGGCGATATAGGAGATGTCGTGTGGGCGATCCCCGCGTTTTGGGCTGTTAAAAATGCTTTTCCGCAGGCTGAAGTTTCTGTTTTAACCAGAAGGCCCAACGGGGATTTGCTTTTGGACGATTCCCGTATCGGTAAGGTATTTCAAGTCGACCGGCAAAGTGTATTCAAAGGATTGCAATTATTAAAATCAATACGCCGGGAAAAATTTGATTTGCTCTTTGATCTGCGCGCTGATGATCGCGGAGCTTATATTTCTTTATTAAGCGGAGCAAAAATGCGGGCCGCTCTTTATTATAAGGGAATTAACTGGCGTAATAGAATGTTTACACATCTTGCCAATCCGCCTGAGGCGAAAGAAAGAATTTTCGGAGCCGCCGAGCAATCTCTAAAAATTATTAGAAGTTTTGGGATACAAGAAACCACTTCCATTCCTCAAATTTTTGTTTCTACGGAAACCAAAAATAAAGTGATAACATTATTGAAGACAGAAAATATTAAATCTGAAAACGGTTATGTCACAATCAATCCGTTTTCACGCTGGTCTTACAAGGAATGGGGAATTGATAAATGGCGGCAAATCATATCTTTTATTTGGCAAAGATATAAAATGCCGGTTCTGATCCTGGGGTCGGGTGAAGAAAGGAAAAGGGCTGATGAATTAACAGTTGCTGATTTATCTTCAGCATATAATCTTGCGGGGCAAACGACGTTGCAGGAAATGGCCGGTCTTTTACAAAAGAGCAAACTGCACATTGGAGTGGATAGCGCTGCACCTCATATTGCTGCGGCAGTCGGCACGCCGACCTTGACTATCTACGGTCCGTCCGATTGGCGCGATTGGTCACCACCGGGAGAGAAAAATCAGGTTGTCCTGCCGGATATGGATTGTTCACCCTGTCGCAAAAAAGGATGCGATGGCAGCGGTCAAAGCAAGTGCCTTGACAATTTGGCTGTTGCCAAAGTACAAGATGCTTTAAAAAAAATGTTTAATAATCTTATATCCGAAAAAATCCGATCTTGAATATATTCCTTCACGGTATAAAATGAAAAATCCCCCAAATATAATTATTAATGAGATAACGGCAATAACTAAATATTTTCATATGTGGTCATTGCTGGGATGGTACGATATCAAACAAAGATATCGCCGCTCAATGATAGGGCCGTTCTGGATTACTATCAGCACGGGGATTATGGTTGGCAGTATCGGACTGATGTTTTCGACAATATTCAAGTCTTCCGTCAGAGAATTCCTTCCACATTTTGCTGTCGGACAGATAATATGGCTTCTGCTTTCCTCGCAATTAACTGATGCCTGTACCATGTTTGTTCAGTCTCAGTCCATCATTAAACAGGTATCTCTTCCTCTTTCTGTTCATGTGTTGAGGAAATTATGGTACAATATCATATTGTTTCTTCATAATTTTCTCATTATCATTATAGTGTTGGTTATTGCCGGAAACGGATTTTCATGGGAATCCCTTTTAATTATACCGGCAATTATACTTATTCTCGTTTTGCTTTTTTTTCTCTCTGTGATTCTCGGAATTATTTGCACCAGATTCCGTGATATAACCCAGATTGTTGCAGTATTTCTTCAACTCATTTATTTTTTTACTCCCATTTTCTGGATGAAAAAATCTCTTGCCTCTAAACAAGCGTGGATTACCGACTTCAATCCCTTTTTTCACATAATTGAGTTAGTGCGTTCTCCCTTGTTGGGGAAAACGCCGGATGTATATCACTGGATTATTCTGTTAATATATATAGTGATCGCGGCGGTAATAACCTTCTTTTGTATAAAACGATTCCGTAACCGGGTAGCTTACTGGCTGTAGGTAACATTATGACTTCAATAAAAGCGAATAATCTGACCATATTTTATCCCATCTTTGATTCATCAAGTCGCTCTCTCAAAAAAGCCGTTGTTCGCGCGGCAACTGGGGGTAAAATCGCCAACGATGCGCATGGAATCAGTGTTTGCGCCATTGATAATATTTCTTTTTCTTTTGGCGAGGGAGAGAGAATAGGTTTGGTGGGGCATAACGGGGCGGGGAAATCCACGCTCCTGCGCGCGATCGCCGGTGTTTACGCCCCCACCAGTGGCAGCATGGCGGTTAAGGGGTCAATCGTTTCGCTGCTGGATCTTTCTCTGGGCATGGATAATGAGTTTACCGGTTATGAAAATATTTTTATGCGTTGTGTTCTCATGGGTATAGGAAAATCCGAGGTTAAAAAACATGTTGACGATATCATCGAATTCTCCGAACTGGGTGAATATATAAGAATGCCAATGAGAACATACTCCACAGGAATGTCTCTGCGTTTGGCTTTTTCTATCTGTACGACATTTCCGTCTGATATTGTTCTTATGGATGAATGGTTGTCTGTCGGTGACGCTGATTTCAGCAAGAAGGCGGAAAAAAGACTGCTGGAGTTTATAAAAAAATCTTCGATACTTGTTCTGGCGTCTCATGATGCCGAGCAAATAAAAAAGATTTGTACTCGTGTACTGACAATGGATCATGGCCACGTAAAAGAAGATAAATTTAATTAATCTTTTAAAGTGATAAGTTTGACCCGAATATTACAGAAGTGATTAGCCCTATGGAAAAACGCACGTTCAAAATGTTGTCAATCGTAGTGCCGGTTTACAACGAAGAAAGATATCTTGAGTCCGTTATCAACAAAGTTATTGTGCAATCGCTTCCTTGCGGTTTGGACCGGGAAGTGGTTCTGATTAACGACGCTTCGCAAGATGCTACATGGGATATCATGCGATCATTGCCGGATAAATTTCCGTCAACGAAAATTCAATTAATTAATAAACCGGTAAATGAAGGCAAGGGCGCGGCATTGAGGGACGGTTTTGCCAAAGTAACCGGAGACGTCGTTATTATTCAGGATGCCGATTTCGAGTACGATCCGGCCGATTATCTAAAATTATTGCAGCCTATCCTGGACGGTAAAGCCGACGTTGTTTTCGGCAGCCGATTTATTGGCGAGCCGCATCGTGTGATGTATTTCTGGCATCAGGTTGCCAATAACATGCTAAATCTTCTTTCCAACATGCTGACTAATTTGAATCTCACAGACATGGAAGTATGCTACAAAGTTTTTGTGCGTGAAGTTGTCGATCAAATCAAAATCAAGAGCCCGCGGTTTGGGGTTGAGCCGGAGATTACCGCCAAGATTGCCCGCATGCGCCTCAATGGCAAGAGGGTGCGTGTTTATGAAACGGGTATTTCTTATGCCGGCCGCACCTACGAGGAAGGCAAAAAAATTGGTTGGAAGGATGCGGTATCGGCGATCATTCAGATTATCCGTTTCCGCTTTATGGATTAGCTTTTTATATGGTAAATTCAGACTGTCTGAATTATGCGGTCTTCCACCCTTAGTCGCTTTCCGGGCAACGAAGATAATTAATGAAATATTAAGAATAATGAATCAACCGTTAATAAAAAGCGGATATTATCCCTTCGAGCTTCCTCTGCATCGGGAGGCTGGGGAGAAATGGAAGCCTTACCCGATCTTTCATGGCTCCACGGCTGCGCTGAAGGATCTTTCCTGTCATGTTTCTACCTTGGTGCATGGGTTCAGTCCCCACCCTCCTCATGAGCACGAACAAGAAGAGATTTTATTCGTGCTGTCCGGGGAAGTGGATATTATTTTGAAAGACCATACTGCGCCGGATCAATCCTGTTTCTATCGGGAACATTTACAAAAAAATCAATTCGCCTATTATCCAGCTAACTTCGCACATAGTCTCGAAACGACCAGCCAAGAACCGGCACATTATCTAATGTTTAGATGGTGCGGAGACTCTTTTTCTAAAAACAACATATTGAATTTTCGTTTTTTTGATTTCTTGCCACCACGGGATGAGGCAGATAATAATAAGGGTGTTGCGATGCAACTTATATTTGAAAAACAGACGGAATATCTGGAAATGCTTCACTGTCATACAACGCATCTTGCTCCCGGGGCTGGTTATGCGCCGCACGCTGATTCTTATGACGTGGCTATTCTTTTGCTGGAAGGAGAGGTACAGACGCTTGGCCAAAACATCAAAGCGCCCGGAGTGATTTTTTACGCCGCAGGCGAGCCGCACGGTATTTTCAATCCCGCAGATTGCGCCGCCAGATATATTGTTTTTGAGTTTCATGGACATTCCTTTAAAAGGAATAGTATGCAAACGAAGCAGATCAGATTTACCCACGATGCCATAGAATACAAATGGGATGATGTTCCCGAAGAAAAATACCACAATTGGTTGCAGAACACAAAGGATGTACTAAATACCAGGGATTACACTGCCGGGGGTTTTCCTTTTATGCTTCAAGTCGAACCGACCAGTATCTGCAATCTTTCTTGTCCCCTTTGTCCAGCCGGCAGGCATGAACTGAATCGTCCATACCGTCATATGCGCTTTAATGAATTTAAATCGCTGATTGACGATATGGAGCGCTATCTGCTCTTCCTTGTACTCTGGAATTGGGGAGAACCATTGATGAATTCTGAATTACCGTCCATGATTCGTTACGCTTCAGAACGTGGAATTCAAACTGTTACCAGCACCAATGGGCATTTTCTTAATAACGAGGCCTACACTGAAGAACTGCTAAAATCTGGGTTGACTACGCTGATCGTCGCAGTTGATTCTATTTCTCCAGATAAGTACGAGATTTATCGGAGAAGAGGGAATGTTGATTACGTCCTGCTCGGCCTCAATAAGGCTGTATTAGTGAAAAAAAGATTGGGTTCTAAAACATTGATCAATGTTCGTATGGTTATTATGAAGCAAAACGAGCATGAAATCGACAGTATTGAAAACATGGCGCGAGTTTCCGGCGCCGATATTTTTTCAATCAAGAGTCTCAATCCCAGTTGCGGTATGGTTGCTCAGGATAAAGAGTTGTTGCCGGAAAATTCACATTACCGGCGTTATGAATATGTTGCTAATACGTATGAACGCGTACGCACTGACGCAATCTGTAAAAGAGTATGGACGATGTCCAATATCTTATCTAATGGAGATGTTGTTCCCTGTTGCTACGATTATGATTCTGAAATGAAGGTTGGCAATATTCTGCAAACTCCGTTCACGCAGATTTGGAACGATTCTGCGTACCGGCGTTTAAGAAAAAATATCTATCACGAAATGAGAACGATCGCAAAATGCAGTCACTGCGGTATAAATTATAAGCTTTCGGAGCGTGGGTGGTTCATGAAGGCTATTGATTTAAGTTCCGACAATAAGCAAATTTCTTTTTCTATCATAATGCCGACATATAATCGTAAATATTGCATTAAAAATGCTATCGATTCACTCTTGCGCCAGACCTATAATAATTTTGAACTCATAATCATTGATGATGGCTCGACAGATGAAACTGATGAGTATTTAAAGGAAACTTATCAAGGAGAAATAAATAATGAAAAAATAAAATATTTTAAATTACCAGAAAATAAAGGGGGTGCTTTTGCACGGAATTTCGGCATCCAAAAAGCTAAAAATAAATGGATTGGATATCTGGATACTGATAATCAACAGCACAGTGATTTTTTAGAAACATTTGCAAAAAGTATAGAAAATTCAGCGAATGAGATTCATTATGCACAAATAAAATGCTCCAAGACGCAAGCAATAGTTGGGCATGAGTTTAATTTTGAGGAATTAGTAAGATTTAACTTTATCGATTTAGGCGTATTTGTTCATTCTTCGAAAATTTATAATGAACTTGGTGGTTTTGATATTGAGCTATTAAGACTTATTGATTGGGACCTTATTATAAAATACACTGAAAAATATCCGCCGAAATTTATAGAAAAAATACTATTGGATTATGACGACAGTGAGGACTCTTCAAGAATTACAAATAAAGTATCTGTTGGTGAATCTTATAAACAAGTGATTCTTAATTATTATAAAAGAATTCCGGCACAAATATTTATTGAAAAATATACCGCCCAGAATACAAATCTTAACCACGCAATGACTGTTTACGATAAACAGATAACCCGTCTCAAACAAGAAGTGACCGAAAGTGAAAGTAAAATTGTTGATCTCGATCAAAAGGTGCAGACTTTGACCGAACAGGTGGAAAATATGGGCGCGATTGTCGCTGACCGAGATGGGCAGATTGATGTCCTTTATCATTCCAACAGTTGGAAAATTACAGAGCCTTTACGTATTGTTGGGAACCAGCTAAAAAGATTTAGACGAGGCGCTAAACTTGTCATGCCTGCAATTAAGCATGGCGGTGGTTTAAGAAGTACCCTGGGGAAAGCAATACAACTGTATCGTCGGGAAGGTTTGGCTGGTATCAATCGTGGCTTTAGAGTAATTGCCAAATCGAGTCAAACTACACAGACGCAGGGTTCCGGTGGATGCGATCGAAATGACTATACAGAGTGGATTCGCCGTTATGACACATTATCTGATTCTGATCTGGGGAAAATCAGGTCAATCATAAACGGTTTTCAAAAAAAGCCGCTTATTTCAATAATAATGCCCGTATATAATCCTCAACCAGAATGGTTGATTGAAGCCATCGAATCCGTATGCAATCAACTTTATCAGCAATGGGAATTATGTATCGCTGATGACGCTTCTGCCGATAAAAGAATTCGCCTGATTTTAGAGAGTTATGCTGCTAAAGATAAGAGGATCAAAGTGGAATTTCGCGAAAAAAACGGACATATTTCTAGTGCTTCCAATAGTGCGCTGGCACAAACTACCGGAGAGTGGGTGGCCTTATTGGATCATGATGATTTGCTTGCTGAGCATGCTTTGTTTTGGGTGGCTAATACCATAAATCAGCATCCGGATGCTGATCTGATTTATTCCGACGAAGATAAAATCGATAATTCGGGCAGGAGATTTGATCCATACTTTAAGTGTGATTGGAACGAGGACTTGTTTTACTCACACAATATGATCACACATCTGGGAATCTATCGAACCGAACTTTTAAGAGAAACCGATGGCTTTAAAGAATGCATGGAAGGTGCGCAGGATTACGATCTTGCCTTGCGCTATATTGAGCGTATTGAACCCAAACAGATTCATCACATTCCTCGTGTGCTTTACCACTGGCGTGCACACTCCAAAAGTACGGCAAAAACAGGGAATGTAAAACCCCATGCTTTGCTTGCACGGAAAATGGCTTTGAATGAACATTTTCAACGGCAAGAAATAAATGCAACTGCTGAACTGCTTAATGAGGGAATATATCGTATTCACTATGCTTTATCTAATCCGTTGCCGCTGGTTAGTTTGATTATTCTTACTCGAAATAGATTGAAGCTTCTTCAAAAATGTATAGAAAGTATTTTTAAAAAAACGACTTATCCAAATTATGAAATTTTAATCATTGACAATGGATCTGATGATCCTGCTACTCTTCGATATCTTAAAAAATTGCAGCTTAATTCGAACATCCATGTTGAGCGAGATGATCGCCCGTTTAGTTTTTCGGCATTGAATAATGCTGCTGTAAAATTGGTACGTGGTGAAATTATTTGTTTGCTTAATAATGATATAGAAGTAATTTCACCAGGGTGGTTGTCAGAAATGGTAAGCCATGCAGTAAGGCCTGGTATAGGAACGGTTGGAGCACGTCTTTGGTATACAAATGGAGGCCTTCAACATGGTGGTGTCATTCTTGGACTTGGTCCATCTGGTGTAGCTGGTCACGCACAGCATCATATGTTTGAACATCATTTTGGTTATTTTGGTCGTGCTAATATGATTCAAAGTTTATCCGCTGTAACAGCAGCCTGTCTTGTAATTCGAAAATCAATTTATGAGGAGGTAGGAGGGTTAAACGAAAGAGATCTTCAAATAGCTTATAATGATATTGATTTCTGTCTGCGTGTATGCAAACAAGGCTACCGCAATATTTGGACGCCTTATGCAGAATTATATCATCACGAATCTGCAACGCGTGGGCAAGATTATAGCCCTAAAAATAGGGAACGTTATGCTCGTGAAATTCAATATATGAAACGGCACTGGGGTGATATTTTATTAAATGATCCCGCCTACAATCCTAATCTTGCTTTAGATTATGAGGATTTTAGTCTTGCTTGGCCACCACGTATCGAAAAATTGTGATGAAGATAAAAAAGGGGACATTTTAAAACATCATTGAAGGTTGAACATGTGTAAATCGTCAGCACCCGCAGGGCATTGAAACGTATCTAATAGGGTTAGGATTTCAACAAAGAAGAATTGAAGAAGAAGGAACTTGGGTGAGGGGGTCGGGAATAAAAAAGACGAATTGTTTAATATAAGCTAAGAGTATTTGTATTTTATATTTCGAAAGATAAGAGATGTATCCGGTCCGGTCATATGTTCGGGAGCCTCTTTATTGCTTACTAGGCATGATATTTTAATTCTGATTTAACAGCGGGCTATTATATTAAATGCTATCCCATAAAAAAATAATCATATTCTTTATCTGCTCCTTGTTTGTTGCGGCAGTTGTCGCATATAAGGATTACGGTGAATATAGTAATCTGCGTTTTGTTGTTGATGCGGAATCTTCACAGCGGGGGTGCAGCCAAATATTTTTCGATACCGGGAATGGGTACAATGAACAGGAGTCGTATTCTGCTTTTGTTGAAGACGGTGGTTTCCAGCAGCATGTCTATCCTTTGCCTTCGAAAGAAATAAAATCAATTCGATTTGATCCTGTAAATATTTCTGCCGTGGTTAAAGTAAGAAATGCTAGGATTGAAAACCAACATGGGCATGTCATTAAGACTTTTTTGCCTGAGGATTTTGAACGAATCCAGCAAATTAATAAAGTGGAAATCAGTAACGGCATCCTTACGATTTATGTTTATAAAAATGCGAATGATCCTATTCTCATAATAAAAAATTCATCGATTAATAACAGAATAAATTGGCTAAGCTATGTAAGGGAGCGAGGATGGATAATAACCGGATGCGGGCTGATCAGTTTTTTGATCTTGATCGCTTTGAATTATCTTTCAGTGTTTGCCGTTCGCAAACAATACGTGATTGGCATGGCTTGTTTTTTCTCTGTTTTATTATCTTTTGTGGTGATAGCCCGCTGGTGGTACTATATATATACTTACAGCGTTAATATTCTTTTCTGGGATCAATGGGATTTATATACGGCATTTATAGAAAATAAAAATATTTGGGAGCTTTTTCGCTGGCAGCATGGACCTCATAGACAAGGGATTGGTTTTATTATTGCAGAAGCCATTGCATTGCTTTCAGGTTGGAATACGCGAGCCGAATCTTTTGCTATAGGTGTTATCGTTTGTCTTGCGATGTTTGCGGCGATTTTCTTGCGAAATAAGCTCGGCCCACGCCTTAGTTGGGCAGATGCAGCAATTCCTCTTATTTTTCTGACGCCACTGCAATTTGAACTTTTTGCAGGGACACCTAATCTTTCTCACGGATCAATCCCTCTTCTTCTATTGCTTTTATATGTTCTTGTTTGGGCTTATTGTATTGATATATTGAAGTACACAGGCATTCTGACGCTGAACTTTCTTTTGATTTATACAGGATTCGGCGTATTCGTGGGAATGATAACACCTTGTATCTTCTGTGCGGAGACTCTGCGCGCATATCGCGCAAGCAATCAAAAAGGTGTTTGGCTCGCGATAACAGGCTTGGTTATTTCACTCCTGTCGGCGGCATCATTTTTTGTAGGATACCGTTTTATGTCGGCGGTAGACAACTTCCAATTTCCGATCAGGGAATGGTGGCTTTATCTGCAGTTTATGGCTCTGATGCTGGCCAACTTCTGTGGGATCAAGAGCGTCACAGTATTTTCTTATTCCGTTGGTTTTTTTCTTCTTTTTTTCATGAGCGTTTTGGCGCTTGTCCACGCCGGCCGTACGTTACATACTGGAGATAATGATTTAAAATCTTCTCGTGATACAATTATTGCTGTCTTAACATCGTTTACTATTATCTTTTGTTTACACACGGCGGTTGGACGAATCTCTCTGGGTCTCTCGGCAGCATATTCTTCACGCTATATTACTTATCTAATCCCTGGATTTTTTGGTATTTATCTTTGGATGGTTGCCTTGAAGCAGGGAACAATGCAGAAGTTGCTATTAATAGTGACCGTTGCAGGACTGATCGCTGCTAATTTCCCGTTGCGGGAAACCGACCGCAACACACTGAAATGGTATGCATATGGTAAATCTCGTTGGAAAGCCGCGTATATGCAAAATGAAAACATCAAAGCGGCCGACCATTCGGCTAACTTCGCTATTTATCCAGTGCCGGAACGCACTCACCTAAAGCAAAAACTGGAATATTTTAAAAAAGAGAAGATTAATCTCTATTTGGACGTTCCATCGTCCCAAATCAATCCTTAATTCTGCTGGTTATAAAAATAAATTTATAATAATATTTAAAATAAGCACTTATGCCGTTGAGATTTTGCCGACAGTATAATTTATTTTAAATAGACGTGTTTTTTATGCAAAGAAATGTTGCTATTTTGATAGTAAATTGGAAATCATCGGCTATGCTCCTGCGTTGTCTGGCGTGCATTGCCAAACAAGAATCTATTAAACCTGAAATATTTGTTTTGGATAATAGTAATGATGATCCTATGGCGGAAGTTTATTGCAGCAGATTTCCTGCTGTACAATTTTATAAAAGCAAGAAGAATATTGGCTTTGCGGCAGGGAATAATCTGCTCTTTCAAAAAACAGAAGAATATGAATGGGTAGCTCTTATAAATCCTGATGCATTTCTGGAACCGGATTGGTTAAGCAAGATGATTTCTGCTGCAAATTCTTATCCGGAATATTCTTTCTTTGCATCTCGTCTTATTCAATCTGCAAATCATGAGATTCTTGACGGTGATGGCGATACGATGCATTTGTCCGGTTTGGCTTGGAGAAAAGGTAATAGTGAGCCGGTTCCGCATGACGTTATTAAACCGTACGAAGTATTTTCTGCCTGTGCAGCAGCAACTCTATATCAGCGAAATGTGTTTGAATCGGTAGGCGGAT
>JQDQ01000206.1 GCA_000747625.2 Smithella sp. SCADC | reverse complement strand
GTGCCGAAATTTCTTTTTCAAGAGGTGATTTTGTCATTTTGGGGAGTTTTCGGACAAAAAGCTGGTTTTAAAAGATGGAGTTCCCGGACAGCCTCCTAGGTGATCTGAACTTTAGAAAAAATTAATATTAACCGGCAATAATTGAGATGAAAACTTTTCTTGTACGCGGGCCGTCGAATTCGCAGAAAAAAATCGATTGCCATGTTCCCAAAACAATGCGGCCTTTCTCAATAATGACCAGTTCTGATGCACCGACTAACGACGATTTAACGTGTGCCGCGGAATTTCCTTCCATGTGCCGGTAATTCGCATTCAGTGGAACCGCTTTGTCCAACGCCGCAAGAATATCGCGGGACACGTCCGGGTCGGCGTTTTCGTTAATTGTCACCGCAGCTGTGGTGTGTGGTGTATAAATCAGGCAAATACCGGATTCAATTTTTTCTTCGCCGACTGCTTTCTGGACTTCCGCTGTAATGTCAAGCATCTCAAAGCGGGAACGGGTCTGCACAGATATTTCTTTCATGGATGACTCGTCGTTGATTGAGCAGTTGTTTTAATAACTGTATAAATATCGTTGACGATTTGTTGGGAGATCACCAGCATGGCTTTACTTGCAGCCTGGCAATATCCCCGGGGAGACGATTCCTGCAATGGTTCTTCCCGAACATATTTTTTTTGAAACATCATTACTTTGCCTGTTTCTTTTTCCCGGGTGTCTTTCATGGAAATGGTGATACTGATAACCGCTGTTTTATTACTTTTGTCAATACGCAGATAAAATTCCTCGATACCACCAGAAATGATAAATCGGCCTTCATCTCCTTCGGAACGGGAAAATATAGCACCGAAAAGGCCACTCCCTCTCATGTCTCGCAAGAGACTATCGGCAACCATATCCGCCGGATTTACCGCCCAGCGGGAGTAATTAAAAGAATCAAGGCTGTAAGCATCACTGCGAAAAATCATATTAGTAGAATTATAGGCAGCAGCAATGGAAAACCGGTTGAATTTGACGGATACCGCCAGCACGTCGAGATTTTTCCAGGATGGCGCTTCATAACTCAACAGATAATTTTCCACATTATATTGAGGCCGGCCGGAACCTGCACATCCGGTTATCAGGAATGATAAAACAACCAAGATAAAACAAAGGCTTTGTATTCCTTTCCCATAACTTTTAACCGTTATAAAAGGTCTCGTAATAGTGTTGTCATACTGGGCACAATCGATGGGAATTATAGCTTGGTTAATACTGGATTCCCGCCTTCGCGGGAATGACAAATGTAAATACAAATATTTAACGATTAATAATAACTTTCTCATTGTTTATTCCTCTCGTTACTCCATGGCTTTTCTCGGCGGAGCCGGTTTAGAGAAAATGAGGTCCGACGGGTTTTTTGTCAAGCTTTCGGAAAGTTTTTGCAGATTTTCCGAAGTGACCCGCAAATGCTCTGAAGTGTCTTGCAGTTCATTGGTAATAACTTTTGCTTTTTTGTTGATATCTCCAAGTAAAATATCCGTTCGATCTGCTTTTTCCTGTAGTTTCAAAGCATCTATTTCTTTTTTTGCCTGACCGATCAATTTGCGGGCGTCATTTAAAGTAGCCATGGTTTCATTGGCAACCTGATCCACTTTACCCTCAGCAACCACCTTGTTAACTCTAGCCATCGTCTGATCCAGATTGCTGGAAGTTGATTCCAGATGATTCATTATATTGTTTATTCGCTTGCCTTTTACGAAGTCTTCTACCGCTCTGGACGTGTTTTTCAGCTGATCGGAAATATCTTTGATATCTATATTCTTTATGTTTTGCATAATGGCACCCATATCGTCCAGAAAACGGCCGATTCCAGATCGGCGCGACGGAATAATTGGATAACTGGATTGAAAATTCATTTTCGGAGAGACAGACAAGTCGCCGGGGTTAAGTTGATCCAGCTCAATGAAAACAATCCCGGTAATGCCGGCTGTTTTAAGAGTGGCAACGGTTCGTTCTTGTAAATTGCCCTCCAGATCGATTTTCATAATTACTTCAATCAGGCGGTAGTCCGGAGCCACTTTAATACTCTGAACCTTGCCGATTTCGACACCCCGATATTTTATTGCCGAGTCAGCCTGAAGCCCCTGAACGGACTCATCAAAATAAGTCGCATAGAGAGAGCCTTTCGTTAACATTCCAGACGCACCGATCCAGATGATAATCGCCGCACAAATCAGCGTGCCAATGATGACAAAAAGACCTATTGAAAATTTTGAACTTTTAGCTGACATAAAACCTCTGTTCGTCGGATGTTGCAGGCTTTTGGCGTAAAAAGAAACTTTTTACCCGTGGATCTGTCGCCCGTTCTTTTAATTCCAACGGCTTGCCTTCGGCAATAATACCTTTCGCTTCCTTGTCCAACATTAACACTCTATGAGCTATTTTGTAAATAGATTCTAGTTCATGGGTCACGATGACCATAGTTGTTCCCAAAGCTTCTTCGGTTTTGATGATCAAATCGTCCAGCTCCGCGGCAGTAACCGGGTCAAGTCCGGCGGACAATTCGTCAAAAAAAAGCACGCGAGGGTCCAGTGCCATAGCCCGGGCTATGCCGGCTCTTTTTTTCATGCCGCCCGAAAGTTCCGAGGGATGATGATTTTCGTAGCCTGTTAAATTAACCATGCCTAATTTCATTCTAATAATAGCATCGATAGTGGCGGGATCAAGATCTGTGTACTCCTGTAATGGCAGTTCGAGGTTTTCTCTAATTGTCATGGAACCAAACAGGGCACCGGATTGAAAAAGGACACCTATATTCTGTCTGTATTGGTTAAGCGCTTCTTCGCCGGCACTGGCAATATCCATTCCTTGATACAGAACCTGCCCGGAATAAGGTTTTTGCAAACCAATCATGATTTTGAGCAGGGTCGATTTTCCGCAACCGCTGGCGCCGACAATGACCAGAACTTCGCCTTCATAAACCTGAAAGTTTACGCCTTCAAACACCACATTATTACCAAACCGCGCGGCCAAATCTTTGACAACAATAATTGGATTTTTTTCTTCGATATCCAAAATATGCTCCTTCACTACTTCTATTACTTTATATAATAAAACATAATGGCAAAAATAGAATCGGCCACCACAATCATAAAAATAGCCACAACAACGGCAGAGGTAGTAAATTTACCGACATCCTGAGCGCCTGAGCGCACTTGAAATCCTCTTTGGCAGCCAATTGCAGAAATCAATCCGGCAAAAACGGCCGCCTTAATTAAACTGGTTACAATATCGAATACCTGAATTGTTTTCATTGACTGGGTTACATATGTTTTTATCGTCAGATCAAGGCTGGTGATACCGATTATCATACCGCCGACAACACCAAAAAGATCCGCATAAACAGTCAAAATCGGCACGACAATTACAGTCGCGATAACTTTCGGCATGGCCAGAAAGCGAATCGGTTCAAAACCCATTGTATGAAGTGCGTCCACTTCTTCATTAACCATCATTGTGCCGATTTCCGCGGCATAAGCAGAACCGGAACGTCCCGCAACCAGAATCGCCGTCATAAGTGGTCCCAACTCTTTGATCATGGCAAAACTGACCAATGAGGGAACATAAATATTAGCGCCAACCATTTTGAATTGTAAAAAAGACATGAAGGCAATGATCAATCCAACCAGAAGGCCTATCATGGCTACAATAGGCAGACCGTCCACGCCTGCCCGATGGATGTAAAAAAGAACGTCTTTCCCCCGAAGTTCTTTAGGATGTCTGATAGTATAAAAAAACGCAACCAGTAGTTCTCCAATAAACGTAATAAAATTGACAAAATCAGTCGCAAACTGCATTGAGGATTGCCCGATCTGCCATATAAAATCTCTGTGAGATTTCTTTGATTGAGGAGGTAACCCACGCCGTTCTACCAATCGAAATATAAAACCATCTTGCGATTTTTCCGACTCGGAAGGTAATTTACGGCGCTCTATCAGATTATACATAAAACCATCTTGCGACTTTTCAAACTTAAAAGGTAGACTTAGCAAAGCATCGTCATGGATGACATTAAAAATCCCTTTAGATTTATTGTTCAAATTAATCAGTTGACATTGGATGTTTTGGCTAGCCACTTCCTTCTCAATTTGAACAAAAGCCAAAGCCGCCGCACTGTCCAAATAACAGACTTCCGAGAAATCGATTGTTACAGATTTTAATTTGTGTTTGGAAATTTCACTTTTGATGTTGCTTCTGAATACCATCAGATTTTGCAGACTAAACTGACCGGAAAGATTAATGAAAAGATTCAAATCTTTCAGGGTGAAAGAAATGTTGTAATCCTCCGGACAATTTCCACGCATTTGTGTTGTCATTATTATTTATTGTCGCCTGGCAGCAGTTATATTTATCAGTTAAATATTTAAATTCAGGAAGTATTTAATCCCGTTGCCGGATACTTGTCAATGGAAATTCGGAAACACACCGCAAAATCTCCATAGACAAACTAAAATTTTCCTTTATAATGTAATTAAATTTTTTATCGAAGTTAAGCAATCAAGCTTTGTGCTCAGAAAATTGTTGCCTGTTATGGCAGGTTTTATGAGCATGGTTACGACAAAAATCAGCATTAAAACTTAGGAGAACAGTATATGATGAAGATGACTCGAAATGTTGCTATGTTAATTATTATATTTACCACTGCGTTCTTTGTTTTGGGATGCGCAGGGGGATCAAAAGAGTTGTTCAATGAAGATTATAAAAAAATGAGTAATGAAAACATCCTTCGCTATTATTACAGCCTCAACGACGAAATTGAACGTCAGGAAAAACAGTCCGGTCCTCAATTCGGTATCGGAATCGGCGGTTTTGGCGGCCATCACGGAGGAGTTGGAGGCGGCGCAGGCGTTACTACGGGTGGTTCGGGGTACACAGCTGATGATTTAAGAGCACGTAGAATTGATGTATTAATGGAATTAAAAAGAAGGGGCTTGAATCCATAAAACAATAAAGACATAAACCCAAAAAGGGCTTCCTCAAAGGAAGCCCTTTTTTTATTGGTGCGCCCAGCAAGATTCGAACTTGCGGCATCCAGATTCGTAGTCTGGCGCTCTATCCAGCTGAGCCATGGGCGCTAAATATGCTGATTAAATTTGCGGTGACTTCCATAGCACATCAATGAAACCAACACAATTTTTAAAAAACTGGCGGAGAGAGCGGGATTTGTCCGGCATGCGCCGGACACCCGGCATATGCCGGGTGAACCCGATCTAAAATCAACCTCTATCGTATTATTATGGCGGAGAGAGCGGGATTTGAACCCGCGGTACACCTTTAAAGGGCGTACAATCGCTTAGCAGGCGATCGCTTTCGGCCACTCAGCCATCTCTCCGTTTTTTATTCGGGCCGATATTTATTATTTGTAATCCTTAACGGATTTCACAATTTGGCGGAGGGAGCAGGATTCGCCCGGCATACGCCGGACGAACTCGCATGATATCCTGTCCGTACCGCTTTTAATTTTCTGGCGGAGGGAGCAGGATTCGAACCCGCGAGACTTTCATCCAACGGTTTTCAAGACCGCCGCCATCGACCACTCGGCCATCCCTCCATTTATTTTATCATACTTTCAATGATTCGTTTTTTAATATCTTTTCTGCCATCACTGCTTTTTAAATATTCTTCTCTTCTCGCTGTTTCCTCTATTGTGTTATAGGCTTCATAACACAATAACTTCATTGGTAACCGGTGTTTTGTAGATTCTACATTTCCTCTTAGATGTTCTGAAAATCTTCTTTCAATATTGCCCGTCATCCCAACATAAAATTCTTTATCCAGTTCGCTCTGCAATATATAAACGTAATACCTGAATCTTGCACAC
>JQDQ01000205.1 GCA_000747625.2 Smithella sp. SCADC | reverse complement strand
AATTAAAAAGCAAAGAGAAGGTCTCTTATTACAAACCGGAAATAGCATCTTCTCTTAAAAATATTCTGGCCAAAATAGGAAAGCCGCAGCAAGCCCCCTTTGTTCCCGATGATTTCCAAATTAAAGCATTGGATGCGATCAAAAAAACCGATTGTCTGGTAATTGCGCCGACAGGTTCCGGAAAAACATGGATCGCGCGGGAGGCGATATTATCCGTGCTGGAGAAGGGTGGACATGCCTGGTACGCCTCGCCCCTGAAAGCTCTTTCCAATTCCAAGTGGGTGGAGTTCGGCCTGCATTTCGATCCCGAAAACGTAGGTATCATCACCGGCGACACCAAGGAAAATACCGAAGCGCCGATTATTGTCGGCACCACGGAAATACTGCGCAATCAGCTCTATGACGCCATGCATCAGGGGCTGGACTTGAAATGCGATCTGGTAATTCTGGATGAGGCGCATTTCCTGGGCGATGCCGATCGAGGCGTTGTCTGGGAAGAAATAATGATTTACCTTCCGGCGCGGATTAATCTGCTGCTTTTATCGGCGACAATCGGCAACGGTGAGGAAATCGCGCGATGGCTGGAAACAATCCGTAAAAAACCATGCGTGGTAATCAGGGAAGAAAAACGCCCTGTGCCGCTCTATCCTCTTTTTCTTCATCCTTCAGGATGTTTGCATCCTTTTCTGGAAGGGAAAAAAGTTTCGCCGACGGTTGCGGATTTTTTAAGAAGAACTAACGATAAAAAATTGCGCGGCGGTCCAATGCCGGATTACATCGGTATTATCAGAATTCTTGAACGGTTTAATCTTCTGCCGGCTATATTTTTTTTAAAATCACGCGCGGAATGCGATGCGGCCCTCACAGCGCGGGGAACGCTTTCGTCTCCGGAAAATTCCGTGGGATTCAATGATTCTCTCTATGAATTACTTGACCGTTTCCCGTCACTTGCCAATCATCGGCAACTAAAAGCGTTGCGCTCCTGGGGGCTTGCTGCTCATCACGGCGGGCAGTTGCCGGCCTGGAAAATGCTCGTGGAAGAAATGATGAATCGTGGGCATCTGCGAGTGATATTTGCCACATCCACCATTGCCGCGGGAGTAAATTTTCCGGCAAGGACCATCGTGCTTTTTAACTCTGATTTATTCAACGGGAATGATTTTAATCCGCTTTCGGCTACGGAATTTAGCCAGATGACCGGTCGCGCGGGAAGACGCGGGCAGGATAATATCGGATTTATGCTGACAATTACCGGGAAATTTATGAATATAAACCATATCCGGTATTTGCTGTTTCAAAAACCGGAAGACATTTTAAGCCAATTAAAAAATGATTTCGCGATGGTTTTGAATCTACTTTTATCACAGACACCGGAGGACATTCGTAAAATATTCGAGAGGTCGTTTGCGGCTTATCAACAAAATATCCGGCACCATGGCTCTGATTATTCCGCTGCAAAATCACTTTGGAAAGATTTTTCGCGCCACTTTAAGTTTTTACAGAAAGAAGGCTTTGTGGATGAAGCCGGAGCGCTGACCGCAGACGGACATTGGGCTTCCAAACTGCGGCTGGATTATCCGCTGCTGGTGGCGCAGTGTTTGCGTGAGAATGCTTTTCCTGTAGAGAACGAAAAACTTCTTGCTGCTGTTGTCGCATTTTTTGCTTACGATCGGGATGACGATATGAAATTGACCATCAAGGATCTGCCGCCGAAACTGACATTATCATTTAAAAAGGTTGCGCTTGCCGTGCGGCCGCTTATCCATCGCCTGGAAGACGCCGGCTTTCCGGTGGTAAAACTTCACGCATCTGCCGGAGCCGCTGTTTATTACTGGGCACAGGGACACAGTTGGGATTCTGTAATCAAAGCCACGGGAATCGCGGAAGGTGACATGGCAACACTGATTTTGCGCACCGCGGATAATCTACGCCAAATTGCTTCGCTTAAGGATACGTATCCTGAAATCGCCGCCTGTGCGTATAAGGCGAGGGAAGCAATCTTGCGAGAACCGGTCTTATTCCTTTAAAAGAAAAGATTGTCATTGCCCAATCAAGTTGGGCAATGACAAAAACTGGATTGTGCGGCAAGGCCGGGCAATGACACCACCATTGTCATTCCCTTGCGAATGACAATGAGACAAGGGAATCCATGAAACGAATACTGGATTACCCCATAACCTGAAGGTTACACGTCAAGTTGGGAAATGACACAAATAGTTGAGAAATTATGGAAAAACTTTCGATGATAACTGATTTTGTTCCGGCGGGGGACCAGCCGCAGGCGATTTCAGATTTAGTAAAAGGTTTGGAAAAGGGCAAGGAGCATCAGGTGCTTCTGGGCGTGACCGGCTCGGGTAAAACCTTCACCATTGCCAATGTCATCGAGCGCGTCCAGCGTCCCGCTCTTATTGTCGCGCATAATAAAACTCTGGCGGCGCAGTTATATGAAGAATTCAAAGGCCTCTTTCCCGAAAATGCCGTGGAATATTTTGTCAGCTATTACGATTATTACCAGCCGGAAGCTTATTTGCCGGTTACGGATACTTACATCGAGAAAGATTCAGCCATTAATGAAGAGATTGACAAACTACGACACGCGGCAACGCATTCTCTTCTGACGCGGCGTGATGTTATCATCGTTGCCAGTGTTTCCTGCATTTACGGTTTGGGCTCGCCTGACGCCTATCTGGGGATGATAGTACAACTGGAAGCGGGCAAGGAATTTCCGCGGGATGAGCTTTTGAGAAGACTTGTCGAAATTCAGTATGAAAGAAACGATATTGATTTTCATCGAGGCACATTCCGTGTCCGTGGCGATATTGTGGAAATATTTCCTCCTTATGAAGATGAACAGGCTTTGCGGGTAGAATTTTTCGGTGATACGATTGAATCAATGTCGCTGATTGATCCGCTGCGGGGCAAGAAAATAAGCTCGGTTAATAAAATAGCCGTTTATCCCGGCAGACACTATGTTACCACACGCGACAATCTCAGAAGAGCAACAGCTGATATTCGGGCGGAACTGGCTTTGACGCTTGCCGAATATAAAGAACAAAATAAGTTAGTAGAGGCACAACGCCTCGAGCAGCGCACCAACTTCGATCTGGAGATGATGGAGGAGATGGGCTATTGCCAAGGCATAGAAAACTATTCCCGCCATCTAACCGGACGCCGGCCCGGCCAGCCGCCGCCCACGCTTATGGAATATCTGCCACATGACGCTCTGATAATTATTGATGAGAGCCATGCGACTCTGCCGCAAATTTCCGGCATGTACAAGGGTGATCGCTCGCGTAAAGAAACACTGATTAAATACGGCTTCCGTCTGCCTTCCGCGCTGGACAACCGCCCGTTGCGTTTTGACGAATATGAAGCGCTGACCAATCAGCGAATATATATATCGGCAACTCCGGCGCTGTATGAAACGGAAAAAGCCAAAGGTGTCCGTGTGGAACAAATCATCCGTCCGACAGGGCTAATGGATCCGGAGATCGAAGTAAAACCAGCCAAACATCAGGTTGACGATTTACTCGCGGCAATCAGAGAGAGAATTGAAAAGAACGAACGGGTGCTGGTAACTACGCTAACCAAGCGAATGGCTGAGAATCTGACCGATTACTACGCCGGTGTAGATGTCAGAGTGCGTTATCTTCATTCCGATATACACACGCTGGAGAGGGTGGAAATCATCCGTGATTTGCGCCTCGGAGAATTTGATGTTCTTGTCGGTGTAAATCTACTGCGGGAAGGATTGGACATCCCCGAGGTTTCGCTGGTAGCGATTCTGGATGCGGACAAGGAAGGGTTCCTGCGCTCGGAACGTTCCCTTATCCAGACGAGCGGTCGGGCCGCGCGTAATATCAACGGTAAGGTCATCATGTACGCCGATAAAATCACCAAATCCATTCAGGCCTGCCTTGATGAAACCAAACGCCGCCGCATTATTCAGCAAAAATATAATGAAGAAAATAATATCACGCCGGAAACAGTTAAAAAATCCATCAGCAATGTTCTGGGCTCTATCTATGAAGCCGATTACGTGACGGTACCGACAGGGGTTAAAGAGGAAATCGCCACATTAAAAGACGAAGATTTGCCGGCATTGATCGCCAAGCTGACGAAAGAAATGAAACAGGCGGCAAAAAATATGGAATTCGAACGCGCCGCCGAACTACGCGATGAGTTGAAAGAACTGAACAAAATTATGCTGGAGATGGGGTGAAATTGTCATCCCCGATATGACTAGGTTCATTGAGACACTACACTACTCTCCGAGATAGCTGAGCCTTCTTCTCCATACAATTTCCGGGATGTGAAAGTGTTTGCTTTTACTCCGGAGGGTAAACTTTTTATTTCGCCGGTGATGAACGATAGTCTTGCGGAGTTCAAACTAATGGATTGTGTCGATGAGATGGGACATAAACCGTTCGAGAAAGCATTGAGAGAACTAAAAAATAAAGATTCCGTTTGGGAGATCTTTCTTGCAAAGAACCGTTATCAGCGGAGACTTGTCAAGAAAAGTTCATATCTGCGTAAAACATTTGTGGACGGTATCGCGTTATTTTTCGGCTTGAGCACCGCTTTTCTTCCTTCGCTTTACGCCCGGGCGCCAAAACTTATCCAGACATTCTTTACTGATCCATTACCGACAGCAACAATCCTTGCTGTAATCCTGAATCAAGTTTTTAACCTGGACATACTTTACAGGAAAATAATAAAAAGAGATTAGCTTGTTTCATCCAGAAATATTCGTAACGATTAAAAGAATTGTACCCCATGTTAGAAAACATTGTGTTAAAAGAAAAAATGACTTCCGCTCCGCGCTTTCCAGGCGTGTATATAATGAAAGATGCGCAGGGAAAGATTATCTATGTCGGTAAGGCCAACGATTTAAAAAGTCGAGTCAGTTCTTATTTTACCGGTAAGGATACACGGCCCATGGCGCCTTTTCTAGTGGCGCGTGTTCATGACATTGACTTTATTACAACATCCACGGAAAAAGAAGCGCTGATATTGGAAAACAATTTAATCAAGCGTCATCGTCCCCGTTACAACGTAACTCTTCGCGACGATAAGACTTATTATCATTTATCGCTTGATCCTGCGGAGAGGTTTCCACGCCTGCAACTGGTGCGTAAACGATTAAACGATGCTGCGCTTTATTTCGGCCCTTACCCTTCGGGACTGGCGGCAAAGGAAACTTTGCGTTTTGTCCAGCAGGTCTTTCCTTTGCGTTCCTGCCGTAACCGTGATTTTAAATTGCGCCCAAGGCCTTGTCTGGAATATCAGATGGGAAGATGTCTTGCGCCATGTAAAGGATTAGTAGATGAAAAATCGTACAGGAAACTCGTTGAAAGCGTCGTAGCGTTTTTACAGGGGCATCGGCGCGAATTGATTTCTGACCTGAAGAAACAAATGAATGAGGCGTCGCAGGATCTCAATTACGAAGAAGCGGCGTGCTTGCGCGACCGGATTACCTTTCTGGAGCATGCGCTGGAAAAGCAAAACGTTGACCGGGGCGTTGAAAAAGATCAGGATATAGTAGGTCTTTACGAACAGGATGATCATTATCAGATTTGTATTTTGTTTGTGCGTGAAGGAAAGCTTCTGGGCAGCAAATCATTCGTACCGATTAAAGTAAAAACGGATACGGTTGAAGTTGTTTCATCGTGCCTGATTCAGTATTATGACAGTGACGCTGGCATTCCCGATGAAATTATCATCCCCTGCCGTTTGACGGATGAACAAGTAATTATTGAATGGCTGACAGAAAAGAAAAATAGAAAAGTGACACTGACGGTGCCTTCTATTGGAACAAAAAACGCTCTTCTGGATATGGCTAATGACAATGCCAGAAACCTCTGGGAGGCAGCGCACAAAAGTCGCCAGCAGAAAACAGCAGCGCTGCAAATTCTTCAGGAAAAATTATCGCTGTCAAAACTGCCGCGGCGAATGGAATGCTACGACATTTCCAATATCAGCGGAAAGCATGCCGTAGGTTCAATGGTTGTTTTTCAGGATGGAGAACCGGATAAGAACAGCTACCGGCGCTATCGGATAAAGACTCTCTCTGAACCAGATGATTACACGATGATGTATGAAGTTATTTCACGCCGGTTTGCAAGTAGAGAAAATCTGCCGGATTTAGTTGTTGTTGACGGCGGTAAGGGACAGCTTAATGTTGCTCTTTTAGTGCTGAAAGATTTGAAAATCAAGATAGATGTTATAGGGTTGGCTAAGGAGGAGCGTGCAACGCCATCCGGCAAGGGAATCATAAAGAAGAAAGTGGCAAAATCGGAAGATCGCGTTTATCTGCCGGGACGCAAAGATGCCGTTTTTTTGTCATCCTGGCCGCAGGCATTGCGGATGCTTCAACAAGTACGCGATGAAGCGCATCGCTTCGCCTTGAATTATCATCACCAGGTAAAGCAAAAAAGTGATCTACTTTCAGTTCTTGATAATATTCCCGATGTAGGTGAAGCGCGCAAGAGAACATTATTGAAACATTTCGGTTCAGGCAAGCAAGTAAAAGAAGCATCTCTCGATGAGTTGCAAAAAGTGCAGGGAATTGGTAAAGAATTAGCTGAAAAAATTTATAATGCTTTGAGAAGTTACAAGTAAAATAAATAACAAGGAAATTGTCATTTCGAGGATCGGAGAGACGAGAAATCTTTTTAGTAACAAGATGTCTCCCTACGGTTCGACATGACAAAAATTACAATATATGAGTTTGATAACAATTATTATTCTGGCTGTTGGACTGGGCGTGGATGCGTTTTCCGTGGCGATAGGCATCGGCGCCGCTAATGATAAAAAATCATGGGCTCCGGTTCTGAGATTGGCTGTGGCATTCGGATTATTCCAGTTTGCAATGCCCATTATTGGTTGGCTGGCAGGTTTGACGGTTGTCGAAATCATAGCGTCATTCGATCACTGGATCGCTTTTACGCTACTGGCTTTGGTCGGTGGAAAAATGATTTGGGAAGGGTTCGAAAAAGAAAATGACGAGAAGAAAGCGGATCAGACGCTTGGTTGGCCACTGCTGATGCTTTCCATTGCCACCAGTATTGACGCGCTTGCTGTCGGGTTCAGCTTTTCCGTTCTGAAAACTCCAATTTTACTGCCGGCGGTGATTATCGGCATTGTGTGTTTCTTGATGACAGTTACAGGTATGATATTTGGTAATGTGCTGGCAAAAATCTTCGGCAAGAAAGTGGAAATCTTCGGCGGGTTGGTTTTAATTGCAATCGGGGTAAAAATTCTTATGGATCATGGGGTGTAATCCGGTATTATGAAAAAATTACTACCTATTATATTATTACTTTTAAGTCTTACTCTTTGTTCGTGTTCTTCACTTCTTCCCGAGAAATATACTGCTGAATTTCCGAAAGGCCAATGCTCAATTAAACTTAATCAGGAACGTACACTGTGGCTTTTTGGAGATACGTTTGTCTCTTGTGAAGGATACAGAAAAGATCGCGTTGATATGGATGTTATCCTGGGAACAACAGTGGCGATTTCCACCTGCTCTGTTAATAACGAATTTAAAATTCAATATTATTTGAAAAATAAAGGCGGAAAATTTGTATCATCGTTTGGTGAAAACGATTGGCTGTGGCCGCAGGACCCTTTTATCGTTAACAATGTTTTATATATTCCTTTGATAGCAATAACTCCTGGTGATAAAGAAGGAGAGGTTTTTAATTTTAAAGTATCCGGTCACAAATTCGCCAGGATCAAAGATTTCTCTGCCGCCGATCCCCGTGAGTGGAATAACGATTATATTGATCTAACACCGGCAATACCGCCGGAGATCAACGCTTTTGCAACAACCTCTGTTGTTCATAATAATTATGTTTATTTTTATCCGTTTTATTTTTACTCGAAAGATAAGGTAAGTGTTTTGGGTAACATTCTTGCCCGTATTCCTGCTGATAAAATTGATAATCCTGCCGGTGCTGTGGAATATTATAACAAAGAAGGACTCTGGGAAAATAAACTGAATCCCGGAAAAGTTAAGGTTGTACTTGATGCCTGTGCTTCTGAATTAAGTGTAAGATACCATGCCGCTGATAAGAAATGGAGGGCTGTTTATTTAACAACGCAAAATAAAGGTGACAAATTATTGTATCAGACAGCAGATAAACTGGAAGGTCCCTGGAGTGAACCAAAAGTTTTAGGATTGCCGGTTCCAGAGGTTGATCCTAAGAGTAATCTATATGACAAAGGGAATTTTTGTTATGCCGGAAAAGAGCATATCGAATTTTCAGGGGATAAAAATCTGATTGTGACTTATGTTTGTAATTCAGCGGACGATATGCAAAGCCAGACAAGTTTCCTGCGCCGTAATCTTTTTCTCTACCGTCCGGTTGTGAGAGAAATCGGTTATTAAGGGTGCTGTTGACCGGGGGCGCATTCCCGCAAGGGAGGCAAAATAATGAATAGTAATATGCCTTGTCGGTAAAGGCCGAAGGGTTTTACAAAACCACCCGTTTGGGGTTTATTTACGAGTTAAATACTTTTTGGGCATCCTTGAGAACTGGTATGACGTCCCCGTATTTTTCATGGGGTAACGTTAAATCGGTTCATTGACGAAATTAAAACAAAAATTAATCATCGTATCGAATTTCGAGGGCAAGGGCGACACAGGAAGAATAAAATATAAATCTGTCCCCTTTTGTATTCTGTCGGACAAATTTTCCATAATATGCCAACTTGGCTAAGTGGCATATTACCACAAAATACCAAGCAGCAAAAGTTCATTTTGTTGGATTTTTAAGCACTTTTTTCTTTGCATTTTTCTCAAAAAAGAGTAATATTTATTCCGAAAATCGG
>JQDQ01000204.1 GCA_000747625.2 Smithella sp. SCADC | reverse complement strand
CTTGCTTGCGCTAAAAAACCATTCGTGATTATTTAAAAATGTAAAAAATGGAGTTATATATGTTTAAAAAACTGCGCTACATAGCAAGAACCAAAGTTGCCGGTGTTATAATTTACCGGATACTGCGTCTGTATTGCGCTACCTTGCGCCTGAAAGTAGAAAATGAAGATGAATGTTCCCACTATCTGGAGCAAGGAGGAAAAGTACTGCTTTGTTTGTGGCATCAACAGTTTCTTCTGGCCATTCCTTGTTTCACTATATATAAGAAGTATCAACCCGGTGTCATGATATCTAAAAGCCTTGATGGAGATATTGCTTCCAGAGTTGTTGAAGCAGGCGGAGCTGTCGCGGTAAGAGGTTCGTCTTCGCGTGGAGGTATTGCCGCTTTAAGAGAAATGATACAAAGGATAAAACGATACCATCTCGGGGTTCATATCCTGGATGGGCCGCAAGGCCCTGCGGGAGTTGCTAAGCTTGGCGCTATTGCCCTTGCCAATGAAGCTGGCGCCATTCTTGTTCCAGTTGTGGTCAGTGCTGATCGTGCCTGGTATTTAAACAGTTGGGACAGATTTATGATTCCCAAACCTTTTTCCCGCGTTACTGTAAAGTTTCTTCCTAAAATCGACTTACCGCGTAAAATGGATAAAACCGAATTTGAAAATCTCAGAAAAAAGCTGGAAGATATTATGAGTCCCTATCTACAGTTTTAAAAGATGGACTAGTGGTGTTCCAGCCACTTGGCCAACAACTTTTTTTCTTTCCCTTCCCATTGCGGAGAATAACGGATTTGTAAAAACGAATCGTAAAGACTGTCAATTGTTTTGACAGCTTCTTCAATAAGGTAAATACGCTCCAGAAGTATTCCCGACTGGTCTTCCTCATTATCCTGCCAGTCTGTCACGGGTAGTTTCAAAGATTGAAAATGGAAAGAGTCCGCTTTAAGAATAAATTCCCATTCATTTTTATCATGAATTAGTTTGATTCCCGCCTCTTTAACTTTTTTCCCCTGGCGGATTGCTTCCTTGCCTTCTTTGTGTTCAGCGTGAATTCCATGGCAGACGACTCCCTGTGAATATTCGCCTTCTCCTGCTTCTAAAACTATTTTTTTTAAAAAATTAAGTTCAACTTCTTTTGTTTCCGAAATATTTATCCTGCCGTTTCGTTCTTCCGATTTGAACCAGAGCCAGGTCAGAAATTCCCGGCCGGTCAAAGAAGCCGTATCTGCAGATTCGGGATTTTTTGTTATCAGATTATTTTCCTGCGGCGAAAAAGGTCTAAGATTCAGGGCAAATGTTTTTTTAAACATATCCGCAAAATCGTCAACTACCTTTTCGGCCAGGGAAGAAAAATAAATTGTTTTTTGCCCCACACCCCAGCAAACATCATAAAAGGACGGTATAGCGTCAAGTCTGGTCAGAAGTTCCAGTTTTACTTTGTCTTTAATTCCCGCAGCCATTGCTTTGTTGATTCTGTTTTTACCATTTTGGGCAAGAAATCGCCTTTCTTCTTCCATCAGTTTGATTTTCATCAGCTTGGGCGAAATAAGTTTACGGTCAATGCGCAAAGAGAAAATTAGGTAATCGCCCAGCGCGTAATTGGCTTTTTCAAAATCGGTATCCAATACGTCAGTAAGAGAAACCCAGCCCAGCCTTTTTTCTTCGGTTGATTTGGATGCGTCCCTATACGCGTTGGCTTTAATACGGCTGTTGACGAAATTTAAAAATGCCTGCGGCAACTGGCCTTCTACATGAAAACGAGCGAAAGTAAAATTTCCTTTAATTAGTCCCATAATTAACACCTCGATGGGCTGCACCGTATATTATTAGACCTGAATATGTCAAGAATTTATGTTGGGTAATTGTACTAAAAAGATCAAATATTTTATGAACATATTTATGTAATATTATCCATAGACAGAGTTTTTTTTTTATGTTAGTGAGCTCCATATTCCGGGGTCTAAGTAAATGAAAATTAAAAAAATTGGCATTATCGCCAACCTTGAAAAAGAGAAGATTGCCGACCACGTTAAATCGTTGAAAAAATGGCTGGAAGAAAAGGGTGTGCAGGTATTTCTGGAAATGGAGATTTCCAGAAAAGTTGCTCTTGACGGAGGACTGAATAGAACCGACCTGGCAAAAAAATCGGAACTTATTGTTGTTTTGGGCGGAGACGGCACAATGTTGCGCGCGGCTCGTTATGTAGCCGGACATAAAGTTCCCATTCTGGGAATAAATATGGGCAGTTTCGGCTACCTTACTGAAGTAAATTTAAACGAAACCCACTCGGCTCTGGAGTTGATTATCGGAGGGAAATTCGAAACGGAAAAAAGAATGATGCTTGATGTGAGCATCAGGCACGGTAAAACCGTTACCGATGTCGGCAGTGTTTTAAATGATGTAGTAATTAATCGCGCCAGTCTTTCCCGCATGAATGAACTGGAACTGGAGGTTAACGGCAAATATCTGACAACTTATAAAGGAGACGGTTTAATTGTTTCCACTCCTACCGGTTCCACTGCCTATTCGCTTTCCGCCGGTGGTCCCATTGTCTTTCCCGGGAAAGACTTGATTATTATTAATCCCATCTGCCCCCATACTCTGACTAATCGTCCCATCATTTTTTCGGAAGATTCTATTTTGAAAATAACTCTCTGGTCCAAGGATAAAGGTGCTATATTGACTTTGGACGGACAGGAAGCATACAAAATCGTATCCGGCGATGTCGTAACTGTTAAAAGATCCAGGCATGCGACAATGCTGGTTCTTTCTCCCTACCGCAGCTACGGGGAAATTCTGCGTTCCAAGCTCGGTTGGGGTGACTTACCTCCGGGAGCTGGAAAAAAGAAGAATGCTTAATGAATTGAGCATTAAAAATTTTGCCATCATTGATGAACTCCAAGTTTCGTTCGGCAATGGATTGAATATTATTTCCGGCGAAACCGGCGCCGGTAAATCAATAATTATCGGTGCGGTAAGTCTTCTTCTGGGCGACAGAGCGACGACGGAAATAATCAGAACCCAGGCTGACACGGCTACTGTTGAAGCAGTCTTTGATATCTCCGCCAATAAGCCATTGCGGGATAAAATTGCGGCTATGGGTTTTCCTGACGAAGAAGAGTTGATCATTCGCCGGATTATTTCGCATACAGGTAAGAACAAAGCGTTCATCAACGGACAAATGGCGACGCTGAATAATCTGGCTTCCGTCAGTGAATGGCTGATTAATATTTGCGGTCAGCGTGAACATCAGATAATTCTCAACGCCGAAAATCATATTAACATTCTGGATGAGTTCGGTCGGTGCCTGCCTGACAGATCAGCCTACGAAGAAATTTATAATCAGTACCGGCAGATCAGGGCGCAGATAGAGAAATTACAGGATTTGAGCAAAAGCCGGGAAGAAAAAACTGATCTGTTTAACTTTCAGTTGAAAGAAATTCAGGATATTAATCCCCAGCCGGCGGAAGACGCAGCGCTGGCCGATGAAAAAAAAGTTATCGCTAATTTTCAGAAATTGTCCGGTTGGGCAAATCATGCCTATGATTTGCTCTATGGAGAAACGGATTCCGCCATCGTTAAATTGAAGGAAGTGCAGAGCCAGATAAAAGAAATAAAAAAAATAGACGCCGGTTTCAAACTTGCCGACAAGGATATTGATGAAAGCTTTATCACTTTGCAGGAAACAGCTCTGGCGCTGCGTGATTACGGTAAAAATCTTTTTTTTGATTCAGAGCGTTTGGCACTTATCGATGAACGCCTTGAAGTTCTAAACCGGCTTAAACGCAAACACGGCGGCTCTCTGGAAAATGTTCTGCGCCGGAAGCAGGAAATAGAAGAAGATTTGAACAAGGTTTCTTCGGTGGAGGAAGAGCTGGAAAAGCTAAACAGGGAAGAAGAAATAATAAAAAAGAATCTACGCCAAAAAGCGCTCGAACTTTCCAAAATCAGAAAACAGGCGGCGAATAAATTGCAGGAGGCGGTGGATAAAGAAATACACGAGCTGAATATGCCTTATGCTTCTTTCCATGTTAATTTTAATAAATGTGCCGCTGATAAAAACGTTGAATCATTCGAGCAAACGGGAGGAGACGAGATTGAATTTTACCTCACAGCGAATAAAGGCGAAGACGCAAAACCACTAAACAGTATTGCGTCTGGTGGTGAATTATCGCGGATAATTCTGGCATTGAAAAATGTTTTGTCGCGCACCGGTTCCGTGGCATCAATTGTTTTTGATGAAGTGGATAATGGAATCGGAGGAGCCGTGGCTGAGATTGTCGGCCGGAAATTGAAAGCCGTCTCCGCCAATCATCAGGTTATCTGTATAACACATTTGCCCCAAATTGCCTGCTTTGGAGATAACCATCTGCATGTTTCCAAAAAGGTTACGAAGGGTAGGACGATAACATTTATAAAAGAACTTGATGGTGAACAGAAAGTTGAAGAAATCAGCCGCATGCTTGGTGGTGTGAATGTCACCGAAACAACACGGGAGCATGCCCGGGAAATGATAAAAGGATCTAAAGCATCTGGATTTTAATTTAGGAGATAAAAAATGCTGAGAAAAGCGCGCATCGATGATGTGAAAACTATTCACCGCCTGATAAATTTGTCGTCCGGAAAAGGCGAAATGCTGCCCCGTTCTCTAATGGATATTTATAATTCTTTGAGAGATTTTTTTGTTTATTATGATGAAGACAAATCACAGGTGACCGGTATTTGCGCCATGAATATCATATGGGAAAATCTAGCCGAAATACGTTCACTCTATGTAGATGAAAATTATCGCAAAAGAGGTATCGGCCGGGAACTCGTGGAAGCATGTGTTTCCGAAGCCATTACTTTGGGTCTTTTTAAAGTATTCACCCTTACTTACAAAAAGGATTTTTTTATTAGATTAGGGTTTAAGGAGATTGACAAGAATTTGCTGCCGGAAAAGATTTGGGCGGATTGTTTCCGCTGTTCCAAATATCCCGACTACTGCGACGAAGTGGCGATGATTGTGGAACTATGAAATACCCATTCAAAATTTCTCTGTTGTTGATCATGGTCGTTTTTTTAGGTGGCTGTCTGCGCGGTGTCCCGAAATATCCGGTAAAGCCTTCCGAGGTTTTTATTCCCGTTGCCGCCAAGGACATTGATTTTGCCGATGATCTTGATACGGATTTGCTGGAATTGGCTATTGAACGCAGTATTAATTATTATGAAAATGCCGGACGCAACAAAGTTTACCGTGTCGCAGACAGATTGATCAGCGCGCAACAATTAAAAGAAACACTTAAAACGTTTCAAATGATTTTGCGCAAGACGGGTAATAAAGCCGATTTAAACAAAATAATTGTCGCAGAATTTAATGTTTATCGTGTTGCCGGATCAGGCAGCTCTTCCGGCTCGCTTTTTACAGGCTATTACGAACCATTGCTGGAAGGTTCTCTTAAACGTACCGATAAATACAGGTATCCGCTTTATCGGGTACCGCCTGATTTAGTTAAAAAAGAAAGCCAGATTGGCCGGATGAATGACGGTAAATTCGTTCCCTATTACAACCGCCGCGAAATTGACGTTGAGAGGGTTTTACAGGGGAAAAATCTGGAACTTGTCTGGGTATCAGATCCTGTGGAGTTGTTTTCTCTGCACATACAGGGTTCCGGTAAAATTAAGCTGGAAGATGGTACTATTTTGACAGTTGGTTTTGCGCAGACTAACGGCCGGTCTTTTCGCAGTGTCACTAAATTCATGCTGGAAAGCGGTAAAATAAACAGCAGCGAAGCCTCTTATCGTCATGAGTTTTTAAGAGGAAGAAGTGATCAGGAAATTTATGACGTACTGAGCCATAATGAAAGATACACGTTCTTCCGTTTTCTGGATAAGGAACCTGTGGGGTCGCTGGGAGAGCCGGTGACTCCGGGCAGAACGATTGCAACAGATCCCGATTTTTTCCCTGAAGGAGCCCTGGCGTTTATTCGTCTGCGTAAACCCGTTTTGGATGAAAATGGAAAGATTAAAGAAAAAGTATATTTCTCCCGCTTTGTTCTTAACCAAGACAAGGGCTCGGCGATTGAGGGCCCCGGCAGAGTTGATCTTTTCTGCGGGTTTGGTATTGAAGCGGAAAACATGGCGGGGACTCTCAAGGAGAATGGGGAGTTGTATCTGTTGTTGAAGAAATAAATTCATTTTTGTATTTATATAAAACTTTCTTCCTCCTATCATGAATTCGTATATAGGATGTATAATAGTTATGTACTATTAACAGGAAGGCAGGTCAGATAAACGCTTGTATACATATTCACCATGCTCATGTGCATACCGTTGTGTAAATTGATAAAGGTCTGAAAGGGATAAAAGAGACGCTTTTTCTTTAAAGGCTTTTGTCCAACCAACTTTCATGGAGGTTAAAAGATGTGGGATACTTCAAAGTGTGATTTTTGTGGTGATTGTCTGGTAAAGTGCCGTTATGTCGATTACGATAAGGACAAGGCCGTCAGCGAAATAAAACTTCTCATGGAGGGAAAAGCGGCTGATATATTGGACAAGTGCATTACCTGTAATGCATGCTTTCAATACTGCCCGACTGGCGCCGATCCAGCTAACCTAATCTACAAGATGCAGGAGAAGTTCGGGAGTCCGATCTCTGTGAGTTTTAAACCTTTTACTGATTCAGTGATAAAGACATTTGGCTCTTTCTCAAACTGAGTGGGTAAGGTAGACTGTGGGAAAAAAGAGGAGGTTTTTCTGATGGAAGTTTTAGAGTCACTATTTGCAAGAGCACTGAATCTGGAATCGCCATGGGAGATTACGAAGATAGAGTTTCATGAAGGGGGGGGAGACATCAAGGTTTTCGTCGATTTCCCCCGAGGAAGCGTTTTTCCATGTCCTGCATGCGGGAAAGAGGTGAAAGCTTACGACACCACAGAGAAGGAATGGAGGCATCTCAATTTTTTCCAATATGCCTGTTATCTGGTGGTACGGGTTCCGAGAACTGACTGTCCCGATGACGGCAAGCTCCAGATCGATGTGCCTTGGGCGCGGGAAGGGGCTGACTTCACTTTTCTCTTTGAGTCCTTCGCCATGACCCTGGTACGCGAGATGCCGGTCAATAAGGTGTCTCAGATCATCAAGGTGGATGATAACAAGCTCTGGAGGATGATGCAGTACTATACCGAGGCAGCCCGCGGGCAGGAAGATTACTCCGGCGTGAAACAGATAGGGGTAGACGAAACGTCAAAAGCAAAGGGGCATGATTATGTTTCTCTCTTTGTTGATTTGGCGGAAAAGCGAACGATCTTTGTCGCGGAAGGCAAAGGCTCGGAGACAATGACTGAATTTGTCAAAGACTTCAAGGAGCGTCATGGTAATCCCCATGATATCACGGATGTTTCTATCGACATGTCCCCTGCCTTTATGAAGGGAGTAGAGGAAAATCTACCCAACGCCGCGATCACCTTTGACAAGTACCACATCATGAAGATCATCAACACCGCTGTCGATAGCGTGCGAAAAGCCGAGACAAAAGAGCAGTACCTGTTGCGGGGACAGAAGTATCTTTTCCTGAAGAACCGGGAGAACCTTACTGAATCCCAACGAGATGCGTTGCACGCGATAGAATCCATGCCCAGAATCAACCTGAAAACAGTGAGAGCCTATCATATTCGTGAGAACTTCCAGGAAATCTACAAAGAGGAGACACAGGAAGGGTTCGAGA
>JQDQ01000203.1 GCA_000747625.2 Smithella sp. SCADC | reverse complement strand
GCTCATGGGTAAAATAGAGTATGAGTACAGGCTGCCGCTTTGTAAAATGGCTGAGGCTAATTTTGAAAAGTTAAAAAAAGTTATGATCAATTACGGCTTGATATAATTATTTAGCCGGGAACTGATGCTTAGGGATATAATTTATGGTTAAAGCTGTCGTTACAGGAGCAGCTGGAAGAATGGGCGGCAAAATTATCAGCCTCATTTCCACTACTGAAGGTATCAATGTTGTCGCAGCGGTAGAGGTAGCAAGGCACCCCATTATCGGCCGTGATATAGGTCAAGGGTTGGGATTGGGCAATACGGGTATTTTAGCTTGCGACAAATTAACTGATTGTATTGATCAGGCTGACGTTGTTATCGACTTTACCAATCATGAAACATCTCTTAATTATTTTAAAATAGCCAACCAAAAAAATCGCGCCATCGTTATAGGTTCTACCGGATTTACTGACGGTGAAATGCGGGAAATCAGGGACTTGGCAAAAAATACGCGTTGTGTATTAACCCCCAACATGAGCGTCGGCGTAAATGTGATGTTAAAAATTCTGGAATACTGCGCAGGGATACTCAAAGACGATTATGATGTCGAAATTATTGAAGCTCACCATCATCTAAAAAAAGACGCTCCCAGTGGGACGGCACTGCAAATGGCAAAGGTTATATCTGACAAACTGGGGCGTAATATGGAAGAATCATTAGTTTACTCCCGGCAAGGTTTGATCGGTGAGAGAACTAAAAAAGAAATAGGTATACAAACTATTCGTGCCGGGGATATTGTCGGCGATCATACAGTTATTTTTGGTGGAATTGGAGAAAGACTGGAATTTATTCACCGTGCCCATAACCGCGATAATTTTGCCAAAGGAGCGATTCGTGCGGCACAGTGGATTGTCAATCAGCAAAACGGCCTGTATGATATGCAGGATGTTCTGGAATTAAGGGAAAAGACTTAAAAAGGCATTTAAAAATTTGAAGGGCGTAATATGCTATATCGGGATTGGTTCTAATTTAGGCAACGCTTTAAAAAACTGCCAGTATGCCGTTGAAAGTCTTTCCCAAAACAAGGAAATACAGGTAACGAGGGTTTCGTCTTTTTATGAAACGGAACCGGTAGGTATTGAAAATCAGGATTTTTTTATAAATGCAGTTGCAGAAGTTAAGACGGTTCTTTCTGCTCATAATCTATTCGAAAAATTGCAAAATATCGAAAAGGATATGGGACGGAAGCAGGAAGTGAAAGGTGGTCCGAGGATTATAGATCTCGATCTTCTTTTTTATGGTCAGGATCTGGTTCCGGAAGCTGATTTGATAGTGCCGCATCCGGAAATGCATAGAAGGCGCTTTGTTTTGGAGCCGTTATGTGAATTAGCATCTTATTTAATTCACCCTGTTTTTTGTATTTCCATTCGCGGATTGAAAGACAGATTAACTGATAATAAAATGGTCAAAATAATCAAGGATAAAAATCAAACTTTTTAGGAATATTATGTTTTTTCGGCTTCTTTTATTTTTCTTATTGAGTTATTTAATGTATAAGATATTCAAATCCCTTCGACAGTTAAAGTCTCCCGGAAATGAGTATGATAAATATAAAACAGAGGTTAAAAAGGGAGAAGATTTGATCGAAGACCCTGTTTGCCATATCTATGTTCCGATTAGCCAGGCCTTTAAGAAAGAAATATCCGGCAGGGATTATTACTTTTGTAGCAAAGAATGCAGTGATAAATATAAAGTAGAAAAAAATATGTAAACTCAACAGGAGAATTCATGAAATTTTTTATTGATACTGCTAATGTAGAAGAAATAAAAGAAGGAATTGATTTAGGGATGGTAGACGGCGTTACAACCAATCCATCGCTGATTGCCAAAGAAAAAAAAGATTTTGACTCTGTTGTTAAAGATATATTAAAAATTGTAAAAGGACCGGTAAGTCTGGAAGTTATGGCTCTGGAGGCAAAAGCGATGTTTTCCGAGGGTAAAAAGCTGGCACGCCTGGGAACTAATGTTGTGATTAAAGTTCCTCTATCCACGGAAGGATTGAAAGCGACAAGGATGTTCGCCGATGCCGGTATCGATGTAAATCAGACCTTGATATTTTCTCCGCTTCAGGCGTTAATGGCGGCAAAGGCGGGAGCCCGTTATGTCAGCCCGTTTGTCGGCCGTTTGGATGATATTGCTCACGACGGTATGGAAATAGTTGATCAAATCATTACAATCTATGAGAATTATTGTTATGAAACAGAAGTTATCGTTGCCAGTATTCGCCATCCTCGTCATGTTTTGGATGCGGCTTTAATGGGTGCGGATATAGCTACAATTCCTTTTAAAGTAATAGCCCAGTTGGTAAAACATCCATTAACGGAAAAAGGAATAGCAGCGTTTTTGGAAGACTGGAAAAAAGTGCCTAAAAAATAGATTAGGCAAGCTAAATTTACTGCAGGAATAAAATAATGATTTCAAGGCGCGAAACTTTCAATTTGCCCAACACCATAACATTGATGAGAATCAGTGTTGTTCCTTTTCTTTTTATCCTGCTTTCTGATCCAGGCGAATTCTGGAGTTTGGTTATAGCAGGATTGTTTGTTGTGGCTTCCATTACAGATTTCTTTGATGGTTATATCGCCAGAAAATATCACATGATAACCACAATGGGAAAATTCCTCGATCCCATTGCCGATAAAATCATAGTCAATACAGCAATGATTCTGATGATTCCTATTGGCCGTATACCGGCCTGGATAGTTGCCATAACAATTATTCGGGATTTAATTGTTGATGTGATAAGAAGCATAGCGTCTTCTGAAGGAATTTACATACAGGCAAGCATTCTGGGAAAACAAAAAACTGTAACGCAAATAATAGCTGTTACCGCTTTAATGATACATTATTCGATTTTTGGCATTAATGCTCACATTGTTGGAACGGTGGTTCTTTATATCGCTTTATTCCTCACGATTTATTCAGGGATTGATTATTTTATAAAGCTGTACAAGAGCGTAGTGAATTAAATTCTGTTACTCTTCCGGCAGGCATTACTAAATTAGAAATTAATATGAAGATCTGTAATCAATTATCAATTTTTTTATTATTTTTGTTGACAATAGATATCTATTTGTTATATTCAGCGCCGTTTCCATGAGCGGGCGTAACTCAGTGGTAGAGTGCTACCTTGCCAAGGTAGACGTCGACGGTTCAAATCCGTTCGCCCGCTCCATTTTTTTAGGCGGCATAGCCAAGTGGCTAAGGCAGCGGTCTGCAAAACCGTTATTCCCCGGTTCAAGTCCGGGTGCCGCCTCCAGTGAAATGAAGGAGTTTACTTCTTGCCGGGAGTAACTCCTTTTCTATTTAAAAGATACTTAAATATCAATAACTTAGCATTAATACTTGGAAGTATTTCTTTAAAGAGTTTGCTATTCATCTCTATGATTAATCATTTAATATGGATTGGTCATTGACTAATAGTATAAATAATGATAAACTACTTTATTGTTATGGAAAGGCAGGCGAAGAAAAAAATGTTTAAAGTAGGGGATTTGGCTGTATATCCGGCTCATGGCGTAGGAGTCATTGAAGCTATTGAAAACAGGGAAGTAATGGGTAAAAAGCAACCATTCTATGTTATGAAAATTATGGGTAATGGAATGAAAATAATGATTCCGATGATGAGCGTTAAAGCCGTCGGATTACGTGAAATTATTTTGGAAAAAGAAATACCCAAAGTATATGAAATTCTGCGCAATAAAGATGTTACGATCGATAAACAGACCTGGAATAAGCGCTATAAGGAGTACCTCGAAAGAATAAAAACCGGTTCAGTGTTTGAGATTGCCAGTGTTTTGCGTGACTTGTTTATCTTAAAGAGCGATAAAAACCTTTCTTTCGGGGAAAGAAAAATGATGGATACGGCAAAAAATTTGCTGGTTAAGGAAATATCCGTAGCTACTAATGCGCAAGAATCTGAGGTTGAACACAACCTTCAAATGATCTTCACGGTCCAATAACGCCGGCTTATTTAATTCCTGTCAACAGTTCTTTGAAAATTTAATATGGGCAGATTACCTTTTCTTATTTAAGGGAAACCGTAAAAGTTGCCTCCATTCCATATTTTTTTATAAATGATCAGTTTCGATACTAATATAAAATACCAATATAAAGGAGGTGAAGCGGTTGATCGTTAGGATTATCTTAATTTTGGCATGTTCTATAAGCGGCTACGCTATTTTATATTATACATCTGAATCCAATTCTCATTTAATTTTTAAATCAATTGGCGGTTTTATAATTGGATTATTAACAGCATTATCGGTTATAGGAATTGAAAAAGAAATTCGTAAATTATCTTTAAAGGTTATTATCGGTGGCGTAGCGGGGATGATTATTGGTCTCCTGATTGCCTTAATATTCGGATTTGGTCTCAACTTCGTAAGTAAAATCAGGGAGAATCAGCAGGTAATCCCCTGGATTTATTTGCTGATAACGGGCATCTTTGGTTACCTCGGCCTTATTCTTGGATCGAAAAAAGTAGAAGAATTTAACTTTTTGTCTTCCGAACCAAAGAGTAATCATGATTATCGGGTTCTGGATACAAGTGTAATTATTGAAGGAAGAATAGCTGATATTTGCGACAGTGGATTTATTGAAGGTGAATTGATTGTTCCACGTTTTGTTTTGAATGAATTGCAGTTTCTAGCCGATTCTTCCGATTCGATGAAACGATTGCGTGGAAGACGAGGGCTGGATGTCCTGAATCACATGCAAAAGAGTTCGAATATAAACATCGAAATAGTTGAACAGGATTTCCCCAAAATAAAAGGCGTAGATGGCAAACTGGTGGCCTTAGCCAAACAACTGGGCGCCAAGCTTTTAACCAATGATTACAATCTTAATAAAGTAGCACAATTGCAGGGGGTTCGTGTTCTTAACGTCAATGAATTAGCCAATGCCATGAAACCCGTTGTATTGCCCGGAGAGCAAATGACTGTGAAAATTATCCGGGAAGGCAAGGAGTCGGGGCAGGGTGTCGGTTATTTGGATGATGGCACAATGATTATTGTGGATAGCGGACAGAAAATGCTCAATATGAATGTGGACGTTACTGTAACCAGCGTGCTGCAGACGACTGCCGGCCGAATGATTTTTTCAGAATTAAAGAAGTAGTAGATAAAAAGAAATAAAATATAAAAAAGCCCGGGGAAATAATTTCCCGGGCTTTTTTATGCGCTATTCCATTTTCAAATGAAAGGTGATATCGAAATAGAGAAAATAGGAGGCAACAAGGCATTAGCCGGCCTATTGTTAACTAAAGAGATCATGCATTGATTTAAAGTTTGGATTAATTTATGAAAACAGTAGCTATAATTCCTGCCGGTGGAGCCGGGAAAAGATTAAAGGCTCATGTGGCCAAACAGTATCTGCTATTAAATCAATTACCGGTACTGATCCATACTCTACAGGTATTTCAGAAATCAAAAATGATAGATGATATTGTTTTAGTTTTGCCACCGGATGATTTGGCTTCAGTCCGGGAAGAGTTAATAGATAAATACGAATTAACAAAAGTGAAATTTATTGTTGCCGGGGGAATGGAAAGGCAGGATTCTGTCAGAAATGCTCTTGCTGTTTTGGAGGGTAACTGTGACCTTATCCTTGTCCATGATGCGGTAAGGCCACTTATTACCGGGAAATTGATCAGACAAGTTGCTGCGGCAGCGAAAGCAACAGGTGCGGCCTCACTCGGAGTTAAAGCGAAAGATACAATAAAAGAAACCGGAAAAGATGACATCGTGTCCGTTACAATTCCTCGGCACAATTTGTGGCTAACGCAAACGCCTCAAGCCTTTAAATTTGAAATTTTTAAAAAGGCATACAAGAAAGCCTATGATGAAAAATTTTATGGTACTGACGACGCATCTCTGGTCGAACGTATTGGCGTAAAAGTAAAGATGATTGCCGGTTCATATGACAATATTAAAATTACAACACCTGAAGACCTGGTAATGGTGAGAGCTTTGCTGAAAAACAAATCAGGAGGCAAAATGCAAACACGCATCGGATGTGGCTATGACAGCCACAGTTTTGTAACCGGTAGAAAGCTTATATTGGGTGGAGTGGAAATTCCCTTTAAGCATGGGCTAAAGGGTCATTCCGATGCCGATGCGTTGATTCACGCTATTTGCGATGCCCTGTTAGGTGCGGCAGGTTCAGGTGATATTGGCCGGCATTTCCCGGATACTGATCCGCAATATAAAGATATTTCCAGCAGGGTACTTCTTGGACGAGTTAGGAATGTTGTTGCCGCAAAAGGTTTTACTATCAACAATATTGATGCAACAATCATTATGGAAAAGCCTAAAATCACTTCTTTTGTTGACAAGATGATTGCCAATATCGCTAAAGTATTAAAAATACCGGCGGCTGACATAAACATCAAAGCCAAGACGAACGAAGGTATGGGGTTTGTAGGCAGAGGTGAAGGTATAGCTGCAACGGCAGTCGCTACATTAAACAAGGAATAATACAAAATGGAAAAATACAGGGTAAGATTTGCGCCTTCTCCAACCGGAGAACTTCACGTGGGTAACGCGCGTACGGCGCTCTTTAACTGGATGTTTGCCCGTCATCATGGCGGTTCTTTTATCTTGCGTATTGAAGACACTGACGAGTCACGTAGCGACCTGTCCTATCAGATAAGTCTCTTTAATGACTTGAATTGGCTGGGACTGGATTGGGACGAGGGTCCGCAGAAAAAAGGCTCTTACGGACCATACAAACAGAGTGAACGTCTGGAGATATACAAAAACCATTTGCAGAAACTTATTGACGCGAATTTGGTTTATCCGTGTTACTGCACGGAAGAAGAATTGGAAGAAGAACGTCAGGCGTTGATTCTTGGCAAACGAATGCCGCGTTACATGGGCAAATGTAGAAATCTTACTGCGGATGAAAGAAAAAAGTGCGAAGAGGAGGGCAGAAAACCTTCATTTCGCTTTAAAGTTCATCCGCAAACTATTGAATTTGAAGATTTAATCCGTGGAGAGATGAAATTTGAAGGAGAGTCTATAGGAGATTTCATCATTGTCCGCTCCAATGGCATGCCCGCATATAATTTTGCCGTGGTTATTGACGATCATCTCATGGGCATTACGCATGTCATCCGCGGTGAGGATCATCTTTCCAATACGGCCCTGCAGATGATGCTTTATCGTGCGTTTGGTTTCGCGCCGCCAACCTTTGCACATCATTGCCTGATTCTTGGTAAAGACCGCGCCAAACTCAGCAAACGTCATGGTTCCGTATCTGCCGGTGAATTCCGTAAGCAGGGGATTTTGCCGGAAGCGCTGATTAATTATCTGGGGCTTTTGGGAAGTTCTTTTACGGATGGCCGGGAAGTGCTGTCCCGTGACGAAATGATCACCGGCTTCGCGTTGGAGCGTGCCTCCAAAAGCGGCGCAATATTTGATGAAGAAAAACTCCACTGGCTCAACGCGATTTATATCAGAAATTGCAAGACGGAAGATTTAGTCGAGCGGCTTAAACCATTTTTAGAACAGGCAGGTTATATAATCGACAATATAGATGCGAAATGGCTCAGCGAAGTAATTGAATTGGTAAAAACCGAGTTGACTTCACTTGCCGAAATCGGCAGTCACATAGATATATTTTTCGATGATAAGTACGAAATTACTGCCGAGGCAAAACAAATATTAGAGAAAGAAAATGCAGCTCAGGTAGTTAAAGCCTTTAGCGAATATTTAAAAACTGCCGCAGGAAATCCGCAGGAAATCTATTTAGCCGCTATTAAATACACCAAAGAAAAAGCAGGTACTAAAGGCAAGGAACTTTTTATGCCCATTCGCGCGGCAATTACGGGAAAAGTCCACGGTCCGGAACTGGACAAAGTCTTTGCTGTTTTGGGTAAGGATGTTGCTTTAAGAAGACTTAAACCTTTTATCAGTTGATATACTCTATTCCATCACTTTCTGCTCATAGCAGGATAGAAATAAGTTTCAACATTTGAAGGAAAATGCTGACGAATTATTCGTAGCCGCAGTTTTTACATTTCACGCGGGGAAATATATTGAGAGATTGCCGCGTCCTCGATATGTTTACGGATGACGTCAGGCGTGACATTGGCGAACAGCCTTACATTCCAAGAGTCCCAGCGTTGGCGCAAATCCACGTGTAAACCTTCAGCAGAACAAATGGCATCGAGTAACTCAAAAAGCCGTAACTTGTGCTGCTCGATCTTTTCAAGTGTGAGACGTCTGATTTCATCGGGAGGAACTGAACATTCGCGCATCTTACTGACGCCGGCAGCGACATCCTCAGCATTATCACCAACAATTTGCACATAATCCGGGGCAAAAAATTCATCACGGCCACCTCGGCTCTGTGTAGAGACAATGGGCAGTCCTGCCAGTAGATACTGCATGCTCGCTAACATAGCCCCTTCCTCGGCGGAGAGACAAAGGCCGACGCGGCATTGATTGAGCGCAGTGTTAATGTCGGAAAAACTCATCCACCGGTAATCGGTCGCGAGCGGATCGTTGAACCAGTGTGCCTGCGGCAGGACATTTTTAATCGAGCGGGTGTAAGATTCATCGTGAAGATAAGGGGCGCGTGCCGTGATCAGAGCGAGGCTTTGTATTCTATTTGCCAAGTTATGTCGTTTGAAGGGACTTATTCGGGCATCGTATACTGCGTCAAAGATTTTCTCGGACAATGGCAGAATTCTGAAAATTGCCGGACTGACAAAAGCGTTGTGGCTAACCCAGGTAGTCTCCAAACCGGCAGCGGCCAGCATTCGGTATTCCTGTTCACTGTTGGACATAAATATCATCCTGTGACGTGGGTACCGTCGCAAATGACGAGACTGCGGAAGTTTTAGTTGTTTGATCCGCCGGGGAATGTCGTGAACCCAGGAAAGATGAATTAGCAAGTAGACAGTCTGTTGTTTGAATATTCGGAGAGCCGAAAGCAGTGCGGCAGCCCTACTGCGTATAATCCAGTCTGTGACGTAGATAATGAGAGGATTTGACGAAAAGACTATGCAATCGCCGCCACGCATGTATGGTTCTAACCATCGGATGGGCAATGCTGTTGCAGCCCAGGTCCTTAATTTATTTTCTAATCCCAGACGTATGAACACTATTGTCAATCCTTGTCCGTAAATACTCTTTCCAGTTATCAATAACATGCATCAACGATGCCATGCTGAAGAAAGGCAGTAGCCAGATAATACGGCTTCCATATCGATTATGTGGATTTAATGTGCCGGTAATGAACGAACTAATGACATAAGCACAAGCTATCGAAATCAGCAGAAGTGACGGCAGATATTGTCGATACTTCAGAAAGATGATGAACATAAAAGGTGCAAGTAGCAAGCTAAAACAAATTACCGTACGGTGAAGACGATTGAAAAAATTCAGGGATAATGAATTTAAACTTTGCCTGGATGTTGCATAGGCATGGAAATCGCTCGGGTAATAATCCCTGATTATTTCAGTGGGATATGGAAACTTAATATAGGAACATATACCATACCAATTGTTAATCATGGGTAACTGACGAATTGTATTTAAGAGGGAATTCTTGATTATTAAAAAAGGAAAACGTATTATTGTTTCTTTAATGATTTCGTTTCCCTCTATACGATAGCCGCTTATCCAACCAACTTTGCGAAACGGGCTTTCTACAGACCAGAGAAACTGATCGGGCTGGGAAGGCAATTCATCGATATAATCACAAAGTTTATATCTTTTCGAAGGACAGCTCTCTTCGAGATAATTCACTGCCGGGCCATCGCAAATCAACATTGACAGAAGAAAAGCGTATCCTCCGCGAGACATTGTAAATGCGCCATAGAGACGGTAGTTATTGGCAATAATAAGTATAAAAGCGAGAGATATTGCGCAACATGAGATTAATAAACGCGGCATGGGAAGAAATTCTTTATTTTTGATGAACATCCGGAAAAACCAGGAAATAGCAATAACACCCACGGCGAGAGGAATATGAGTTAAATGAACAGTGGCGGATAATACTGTAAGCAGGAAAAGATATATTTTTTCACCAAGACTTAAGTGATCGGTGCAAAAGATTAAGAGATAAAGTGAAAGAATCATTGTTCCTGTAAATATGTCCGGCATGATAAAGCCTGTAAACCAAGGCAGATTTGTGAGAGCGCAAAGAAGCGTTATTATCAGGAGATAGAAGAATAGAGAAGTTGTTTTGAAGACGACGCGCAGAACAAGCTGAAGAAGATGAGCAATGATAAGGGATTGCAGAAAAACAACAGGCCAAAGAGATTTAAACCATAAAGAGGGGAAAATAAAAAGATTGTAAAAGAGACTGCGTATCAAATTATCCTGTAAACCGATATAGCCGCCTGTGTCAGGATAAACCAGAGGATAACCGTTGTAAAATGCTACGCAGGACAAAATAAGTGCAGCCGTAAGAAACACGCCCAATTTTTTTAATCTGGTCAGATTTTGACACATTGCGCTGCCTTTAAATTTCTTTTCATTAATTTGAAATCTTTTTTAAATAACGTACTAATCGCCAATCCATAACATTGAAGAATTTGCTGTTCTTTATTCCCTTGCTATTATAACCATCCACATCACTACAGGCTCTAAGACATCTGGAGCATTTTTTGGCGAGGGCCGATGTGACGAACTCTTTGCGTATATCACTGTGCCAGATCGAAGAGAGATTCGTTTCGTTTATGTTGCCCATGTTTCTCTTGATCACAAAACATGGATTAGTATTGCCCTCAATGTCAACAACCAACGTTTTAGACGGAATCTGACAATCTTTGGTAGGAAAAGGGTTTACACCTTCGGCAAGATAAGGTGCCACATATTTCAACATGTTTTCCGTATAAATTACGTTTTTTTGTCGTGCGTATTTTAAAAGATTATTTATTTTATTGGCGAGCATTTTCTTTTCATCAATTCTGAATTCAAACATTAAATGATCGCAATCAGGACCTGCCAGATCACGATTATAAGGTTGCATGGAAATGACAGGAATATTCAGATCAGCAGCCAGATCGACAATTTTGTCCAAATGGTTGAGGGTCGGGCGCATAATAATTGAAGCAATACTGGTTTTTATTCCCTTGCAAATAAGTTCGCGAAGTGAAGAAACAGCCCTGTTATATACGCCATTACCTCGCGGTTCGTCATGGATAGCTTTGGGACCATCTATGGATATAATCATTACCAGACTCTTCAACTTTGACAGGAGATCGAGCAATGAAGACCGATTTAATAAAAGTCCATTGGACACAACATATATTTCACGAAATCCGATTTGTTCTGCATAGGCAAGGATATCCGGCATATCATTCCGCACGAAGAGTTCCGTACCAAAGGGATCAAAGTGACGAGCTCCCAATTCATATGCGTTATCCAGTAGGGATAAAACCTTTTCATAAGGTATATCTTTAATATGACTTCCCCATACACCACACATTTTACAGCGGAGATTACATCGCATTGTAAGCACAATGGCAATTGACTCCAATGGTCTTTCCCATAGAAGATCGCGTCTGTTATTGCTTATTTGATGTAACATGGTAAATCCTTGACTAAGAAAACGAGATTTGAAAAATTACCTCCCGCCACGTCGGCGGTCCAAAGCTGCTTTTAATGCATGAACATATCCTGATCTTTGATCACGCTGAGAAATTCCTTGATTAGTATTGTGGATACGTCGCTTCAAAAGAACATCCGTCAGCATGATACTCTTGATGTTTAATTCCATAGCTCTGGCATACCAGTCAATAAATTCGCCGATTCTTAATTCTTCATTGAATAAACCGACATGTAAAAAAGATTTTTTTTTAATGAGCATTGTACCTGTATGATGTCCCTGCATGATTTCTACGGGAATGTTTATCCGGTCTTTCTCCGACTGAGTCAAATCCGGGCTATAAAATTGCTGGATGTGACCAAAGGCTATATCCAGATGAGGATCCGCTTCAAATGCCATCAATTGTCGTTTTATTTTGTTTTCCGTCCAGAGATCGTCCGCATCAAGAAAGGCAAAAAAATCTCCCTTTGCTAATGCGATGCCCCTATTACGGGCAGCACCAATTCCCGCGTTAATTTGATAATTATACCGGATTAAAGAACCAAAACTTTCGGCGACCTTTGCTGTATTGTCGATAGATCCATCATCCACAACGATTAAATCAAGTCTGAAACCGGTTTGGGTAAGTACGCTTTCAATGGCTTCGGCAAGATATTTATCACCATTGTAAACAGGGATAATGACACTGATCAGAGGATTATAATTCATTGTTTGCCATCATTTTTTTATGCGCTGACGATCTATGGACTCTTTTAATATGTGAAACCTGTTGGCTATACAAGCCTGTAGTTGCGTGAATGATATATTAAAATTATGAATGCGTCTTTGCAAAAGAACTTCAGGGAGAATCACCATGGGTATGCCTGCGTCTTTAGCCCGCGTAATCCAGTCAAAATCTTCACTGACATGATAACGGGGATTAAATCCGCCTATCTGGTCAAAAACTGCTTTATGGGCAACCAGTGACGCCAGGTTTATTTGTTCGTTTTTTAAAATGGATTGTAATTTATCGGGATGTATATTGCATCCTGGTTCTACAAAATTATTTATTTTCGATAATGTGTACATAACGGAAGGATGTTCCTGCAGATAATCAATTTGTATTTGTAGCTTGAGTGGATGCCATATATCATCAGCATCCAGGAAAGCGATAAAATCTCCTTTAACAGCAGCGAGGCCGGTGTTACGTGCAACCGCAACGCCCATGTTACTCTGGTAAATATATCGCGTCTCCTTATAGCTTTGAGCGATTGCCGCACTTCCATCAGTTGAACCGTCGTCTACGATTATTAATTCCAGCGGACAATAAGATTGAGCCAGCACGCTTTCAATCGCTTCGGCGAGATATTTCTCTCCGTTAAAAACAGGCAGGATAACACTTATCAATGGTTTCAATTTTGAGTTTGTCCTTGCATTCTTCTTCGTTCGATAGATTTCTTGAATACTTTCAAAGCATTCAATTCGACCATATTTTTCCCTTCCGTCATATTTCCCCCATGTCTTCGAACAAATAAGGAGGTTTCTTCCAAGCGTTTTATATTTAACTGCTTTTCACGGGCACGGATATACCAGTCCGCGTCTTCACCGAATCTGAGCATGGGATCAAAAAGTCCCACTTTTCCGAACGCCGATTTACGGTATATGGCCGCACCGATATAATCCGGAAATGATTCCTTGGGATTACCGACGTATTTAAAGCCTCCGCCTGTTTTGTCAAATTCCATGAGTTGCGCATATCCGCGAATAACATCCATTTCAGGGTTTCTAAGCATTTCATCAACCATGATATTCAAATTATTCTCAGGCCACAGGTCATCAGCATCGAGAAAAGTGATAAATTCTCCCGAAGCGTCACGGATACCTTTATTTCGCGCCGCAGCGGGTCCGCTGTTGGTCTGGGTTAAATAGCGGACATCGACAGGAAGCTGTGTGATTATTGCCTCTGTCCCATCCGTGGAACCATCATTAATAATTATTATTTCCAGTGCCGGATATTTTTGTGACAATACGTTCTCAACCGCTTCTCTGATAAAATTCTCTCCATTATAAACAGGGATGATCACACTGACCAAAGGTCTTTCATCTTTGCGACATAAACTCCAGGGTTCAGTATCTTTAATGACTGGAAAATTATCGGGATCAGATAAGAAATCAGATATAGCTACCGGTATTCTGGTAAAATCTTTTCCGATCTCCAGAATATAATGCGGCAGTGATGAAGCTAATTGGCTTATATAATTATGAGTATGATCACCGACATACGGCAATTGAGACATGGTTGTAAATGACATTGCCCTTTGAATGTCCCAACGGGAAACAGGTTTAATATGGGAATCATGTTCATCAGCAATTTGAGGTGTTAAGATTGCCTTGAGAGGCATTTCCGTAACTAACTTTTGATCAAGGTTGTGATTTAGAAAAAGCACAGCCTTTTCCTGATCGAGTTTTTCAGTATTATTAATAAGTCTGGATAAATCAGGAAAATTAATAACGTGATCGGCATTTAACTTCGCTGTGCAGTATAGACTTACAACAGCGGGAGCAGGTTTAAGTTTGGTTATCACATAATCATCAGCAATATAGAAAAGACCATCCTGAAGGCAGGATAAGGCTGTTGTTGATTTACCAACTCCTCCTTTTCCTGTGATTAACACCGCACCATTTTCATTGCCCACTGCCGCTGCGTGCAGAAGCTGGCATCCGTTATTCTCCATCCACCAATGGAAAATTGTTCGCAAAGGAGAAGCTACCACCCAGTAAGGTAATGTCTCGGCTGTTTGCACCCAATAAATCCCCGTTTTTTTATCAAGATCCATGAGATTTACGGAACATTCAATCCAATGAAAAGCCGCTTTTATACGATGACTATTAAAACCCCAAATGTCACCCCGGTCGGTAAAGCAATCTTTTGTACAGGGCGGAGGAACCATTTCCACTTTTGTAGAGTCGCTGTCCCAAATGCAGATTGTAAAGTCGGGGACGCAATCATCAGTCAAACGGAGATGATCCAGTGCCGGTGTAAGGTAGGGAACAAGCCGCTCCCCGGCGAATTTCAAACATACGGTCGTATCGGCTATACGATAATAGAAATTGATTTCACCGGCGGCGGACTTTGCCTGGAGAAACTTATCATAGCTCTTGTTAAAAAAATCATGTTGTTCGGCTTCGCTTTTCTGTGGTTTGTACATAAATCAAATATCCTGTTTCTTTAGTTAAGAATTAAAAAATCAACGGCGACGAACTTGAAACGGTCTGGAAAGAAACATATTCGCAGAAAGTCTTAAACCTTTGTAAAAGAGTTCATAGTTATTACTTGCATTCATTCTCCACTGCAAAGACCTGAAAAATTTACCAATGGGGAAAATAACTTTTCCTGAATTTAATCTGCGAAAACGGCAAAGATGGCAAAAGAACGCATTGTAAGGCCCGGAGCTTTCTTCATCCCGGTTACGTATCATAAAACGATATTCAATCTTTTCGAGATAAGATGCGGGAAGATTTAATGCTGACGCCATTACAGATGGAGGGATTGAAGGATGAAAATTATCATACAAATATTGCAGTCCATTATTTAACCGCAGCGATAAATATTGTTTCCGAGCCATATCGACTAATTGTTGCCAATCTATGGCGAAGTTATCCGAGTTAATCAGGGTTATCGCGTCAGCGACCCAGCGGATTGACGGAACCGGATTCCAGGCCATCCCATGAATGATCACATGAAATAACATATTTGTGGGGTTGGGCGCCAAAGAATTAACGTTTGCCATCTTTACAGGGATTGCTCCATCCCAGAAATCTTTTTCATACTCGTCACAGCAACTATTAAATGGGTGCCAGTGAAGATCAAATTCCTGATTAACGCTGTTATTCAACTGAACGGCATGGCCAAAAGTCAAATCCAGTTCAGATAACGGTAGAGGTGATGTCCATCCAGCTTTTTGCAGTAATTCACAGGCTTGGCGCACTTGTTTAAAAGGTACAAGAACATCTATATCGGCCATTGGCCGGGCGCCGTTATTTTTATAATAAAGCAGCGATAAAGAAGCTCCTTTGAGAAGCATTGTCTTAATGCCTGCATGTTGCAGATATTTGACAACCTTGGCCATCTCATGGAAGAGTGTTTGATTTTTACTCCAGGCCTGACGATAAATTCCTTTAAGTTTTCCCATGGCGGGATCATCAACACCATGATTATACAGATTAGTATAAAGTAGAGGGAGTAAACGGAAAGAACCATGATCGAGAAATTCGTTCCAGTCAATCGCATCCTGCCATTTTCTCCAAGATTCAAGCGCTTCTTCGCCTGAAAGCAGAGCTGCTTTTAAGAGTAGTTCCTGAGGGGGTGTCACTAAATCAAAATTTCCGGAGTTTATCGTATTATTCATACAGTTTGAAAAATTGGTTCACTCCGATCATTCTGAAGGTTTGGTTGAAGGCCATCCTGTAGCATCCACTTCATGAATCGGATCCAAAATCAACAAATCCTGCATATCAGTATATTTATTCAAAACGGGGGCATTAAAAACTGTTTTGCTTCCATTTGTCATAATTTGATTTTTCCAGTTCTGCGGCAGGGGCGAATCGGTCAATTTGTCATCTATGACAATAACAAGTTCTTCCTGCTGGAGCTGATTGAGAAATAAATTAACCGCGTTTTCTTCGTTTCCTTGGGGGCATTCATAGTTTTTATTGTGTGAGTTGTTTAAACGAGAAATCTGTAGAAATATCGAATGGATCAATTTTTTTATTACCAACTGTGCATATGTTTACGTAATGCAATGGTGTAGGCAAAAACATTTATTACGATAACCGCAATACCCAGAACTGTTTGTATCGTAGATGTCAAAGTTTCCGGGTAGATTATCGGAACAAGGTATCGCATAACAAAATCACCGCTGTATTGATTAGCACCAGCCAGATTACGAAAATAATTTTCCAGAGGTGTTAACGGGCAAATCCATCCGAAAAATTCCACAATTGCTCCCCAAACTACCGCAGGTAAATGTATAAAAGCAATTTTAGGCCAGCGAATAACTAACAAACCACCACAAATAATAAAAACAATAAATGAGAAATGTGCCAGGACTATTAAGTCGGTAAGTAAGCTGTACACATCCACTCCCGAATATTAAAGAGGAATGTTGTTGTGTTTCTTGGATAGCCGTGTTTCTTTTTTATCTTTCAGCGCATCCAGCAGAGCCACAATTCTTTTGCGAGTATCGTGGGGAACGATGATTTCTTCGATAATACCCAGAGATGCAGCAAAATAAGGATTGCTGAATTGATCTTCATAGGAGGCGACAAGTTCAGCTTTTCTGGCAGCAGGATCAGCGGCGGCGGAAATTTCACTGCGGTAAATTATATTGCAGGCGCCTTCTCCGCCCAAAACGGCAATTTCAGCTGTTGGCCATGCCATGACATAATCAGCGCCTAATTGTTTGCTGCACATGCCGATATATGCTCCGCCGTATGCTTTGCGGGTGATGACGGTTATTTTCGGCACAGTTGCTTCCGAATAAGCGTGGAGAAGCTTGGCGCCGTGGCGGATTATCCCTGCCCATTCCTGAATCGTGCCCGGCATATATCCGGGAACGTCGGTAAAAGTCAAAAGCGGAATATTAAAAGCATCGCAAAAGCGGATAAAGCGGGAAGCTTTATCGGACGCGTTTATATCCAAAACACCGGCGGCAAACCGGGGATTATTGGCAATGACACCGACCGGCTTGCCCATAATGCGGATAAAAGCGACGATGATATTTTTCGCCCAGAGTTCAAACGGTTCAAACATTTCATTATTATCGGCAACAGATTTGATAATTTTCTTCATATCGTATACGCGATTGGTCTTATCGGGAATAATCGTATCCAGTTCCGTGCAAATTCGTTGAGCGCTATCTGTGGAATCAGCCAGAGGCAGGGGAGAGTGGCAACTATCCGGCAGATAGGAAAGGAGTGTTTTTATTTTCTCGATGCATTCAGTATCGTTTTCCGTAACAAAATGACAGACGCCGCTTTTTGTAGCGTGGGCTATAGCTCCGCCCAGTTCATCATGGGTCACTTCTTCATCGATGGCGGCTTTTATGACGTCCGGCCCGGTGATATACATATAGCTGCTGTCTTTAACCATAAAAACCCAGTCGGCAAGAGCCGGTGAATAAACGGCGCCCCCGGCTGTCGGTCCCAAAATGGCAGTAATCTGCGGAATATAACCTGAGCCTATCGTGTTGCGGTAAAAAATTCCGCCATAGCCCTCCAGAGAGGGAACTCCTTCCTGAATGCGTGCACCGCCGGAATCATTAAGAGCCACAAAAGGTTTTTGGGCGGCAATTGCCATATCCATTATTTTCCATATTTTCTTCGCATGCATTTCACCCAGAGAGCCGCCGGAGCTGGTGAAATCCTGGGCCGCCGTAAATACTGTGCGTCCGTTAACTTTACCAAATCCGGTAATAACGCCGTCAGAAGGAATTTCTTTTTTATCCAGACCAAAGAGGGTAGAGCGGTGCTTGACAAAAAGTTGAACTTCCTGAAAAGTATCTTTATCAAAAAACAAATCCAGCCGTTCGCGGGCGGTAAGTTTCTTTAAGTCGTGCTGTTTCTTAATTTGTTTTTCTCCGCCCATCATTTTTATGGATTGACTTTTTTGCTCAAACTCTTTGATTTTGCCTTGAGTTGTGTCTTTTTGTAAGTCGTCACTCATAAATTCTCTACTTCTCCTTAATCTTTTTTCATCGGATCATGTGAATTTAACAGCGATAATTAATAAGTCTTCAAAATTAAATAGAAATATTTTTACATGGCGTAATACTAACTCGTTTGAGAAAAACTGGCAAGGGAAAATGATTAAAATTATCAGGGAATTATTTTTGGAGAAAATAAATTTTGAAACTTCTTCTTTCTTTTTTTTAATAAACAGAATAAATTCTTTGGGAGAAAAAGTTCAGGAAGAATTATGCGCAATTTTAAAATGATTGTGGAATATGACGGCACAGCTTATTGTGGATGGCAAAGACAGGAGAACGGGTTGAGTATCCAGCAGGTGCTGGAGGAATCAATACAGCTCATAACCGGAGAAAAGGTTTCCGTTATCGGCTCCGGCAGAACGGATGCCGGAGTGCATGCCTTAAATCAGGCCGCCCATTTTAAGAGCAACAGCAGTTTGCCTTTAGACAACATATATCGGGGATTGAACAGCGTATTGCCCAAGGACATTGTGATTAAGGAAATGGAAGAGGTTCCTGAAACATTTCATGCCCAGCATGACGTTAAGAGCAAAATATATGTTTATAAAATATGCAATCAGCGTTTACGTCCGGCGCTGGGAAGAAACTATTTCTGGCATGTTCGTTATCCTCTCAATATGGAATTAATGAGGGAGGCAACTCAATACTTAATCGGTACGCATGATTTTTCCTGCTTTTGCGCAACAAACACTCAAGTCAAAGATCGTGTGCGGACGATTTTGGATATAGACATAAAAAAGAACGATGAGGGAATAATCGAGATTAAAGTGGTAGCTCACGGCTTTTTAAAATACATGGTACGAAATATTGTTGGAACTCTTGTTGACGTTGGCAGAGGTAAACGAGAACCGGAAGAAATGAAAGCGATTATCGAATCTAAAGACAGAAATATTGCCGGAGTTACAGCGCCGGCCTGCGGACTGTTTTTAAAGGAGGTCAAGTACTAAAGGTGAAGATATTATTGCTGGGACATAAAGGAATGCTGGGGAATGATCTTCTTTCAAAACTATCAAAGGAACATGAAGTCGTTGGAATGGATAAGGAAGAAATTAATATTGTTTCCACAGACGAATGTAAAAAGGCTATAAAAGAAACAAAGCCGGATATCGTTATCAATGCCGCAGCTTTCACCAATGTTGACGGCTGTGAAACGGCAAAAGAAGAATGCTTTGCCGTCAATGCCGAAGCGGTGAAGAATATTGCCGGGAACTGCCGTGATAGAAATATCCGCGTAATTCATTTCAGCACCGATTATGTTTTTAACGGAAAAGCAAAACAACCTTACAAAGAAGATGATAAATGTAATCCGATTAACGTTTATGGCCAATCGAAATTGGCAGGAGAGAAGTATCTGCAAGCTCTTTCCAACAATTATGTGCTGATTCGTACTTCCTGGTTATATGGGGTAAAGGGTAAAAACTTTGTTCAGACTATCTTGGAAAAAGCAAAGGCTAAAAACTTTATTGATGATACTATGGCCAGGACAAATGCAAAAGCAGATAAACCATCTATACTGTCGGTAGTTAATGATCAGGCCGGCTCGCCAACTTATACCAAAGACCTGGCTGCTGCGGTAGCCCTGCTCATTGAAAAAAACGCTCAGGGAATTTTTCATGTAACCAACAGGGGAAGTTGCAGTTGGTATCAGTTCGCTGTAAAAATATTGCAGGAATCCGGTTTTGATAAAATTGAAGTGAAGCCTATTAAATCCAGTCAGCTTCAAAGACCGGCGAAACGCCCGGCTTACAGTGTCATGGATATGCAAAAATTTGTTCAAACAACCGGAAAGGCAATGCAACCGTGGCAACTGGCTCTACAGGATTATCTGAAAAGCTGCAAATTATAAAATTAATTCATCTATCTTTGAGGCGTTTTCATTTTCAAGAAGAGAAGGGAGATGAAAAACTATCCTGTTGCCATTTCCCCGTAAAATAATCTTTTCAATCGAAAACTCCTCCGCCCAGACATAAAATGTTTTGTCCAGTGCATTATAAAAATAAGAGTTTCCATTTTCTGATAAACCGCTAATGATTCCTGTTTTATTTGTGATTTTTGCATAAACAAATTTCTAATTTCAACGATTCTCCAGGCACAGGTGAAAAGTAAAATTATAACGATAAAGAAAACACCTTTTTTAAGGTTAAAATTATTAAAATAGTTAATTTTCTGTAAATACAGAAATGTTAAAAATAACATGAATCCTGAAAGGCTAAAAACTGGTGCCAGATACCAACCAGCGGGATGTTTGGCAACAATTAAAACCGCAAACATTTGTGCGGTTGCTACCGCCGATAAAGTTCTAAAAGAAGTATCCTGCCAAACGACCTTTCTCGCCGCCTTATCAACACCCGCTGAAAAGCATCCGAATCTCAGAATAAAACCAGCGGAAAAAAACCAAACAAGAAATAGCAACGGGTTCAATAAACATAGATTAATAATATTATTGAAATAGTTTGGAAGGTATAATATCTCTGGGACACCGTTTCCATAAAAGCCGGTATGGGTTATTATATTATTAGAAAGAAAAGGTGAAAGTTGCAGAAGCAGACTAAGCCAGATATTTTTACTCAATATAAATGCTGTCAGGCCAATAATGAACAGCAGAAGTGTATTAAGGGTTACAAGTACTGTGTTTATGATAGTTAAATAAAATTCAGGATTCTTGAGAACTGCAAATTCCAGACTGTCTTTTTCAGAAAAATCAAGAGCATGCGAAATTTTCAGCGTGGCTGCTCCCAGTATCTGAAGAGTTGAACCAGGATGGCCGGGACTTCCTGTTTGTTTGGATTCAGCCAGCGTAAGAGAACTTATCAGATAAAGATATTCGGGGTCGGAATTGTAACTCAACCAGTATGGACCGTGGGCATTGTGTAAAAAAGCGGCGGTAAAAAGCAGTATCGCCGACAATATCAGTAATGCAAACACATATAATTTTTTCATGTTCTCACTAATATAAATACCATCCCGGAGTTTTAATCAGCGACTACTATAAATTTTATAGAAAACAATAAGAATAAACAATATAAATTATCAGCTATTTAAAATATCTTTCTTCTGGATTTAGTAAAAAACAGATATTAATTCTTATTGCAACATGAGAAATGTTTTGTTAGTTTTTACCACGCAAAGAGTAGCATCATTTTTTCCACTTATCAGTCATCCAAAGTTTTGTCCAAAGCTGTGAGTAAGTCAGGGGCAAAATTCGATATCGGCATTTTCGACGAAGCTCATCGGACGGCTGGTACGAAGGTGGGGGCTTGGAGCATTGCACTTGATGATGCCATCATACTGGCACTATTCAATTACAGGGAACAGATACTAAACTTAAAACAGCGCTTAATGAGGCAAAGATGGCTGTGGTGCAATTTTAAAATTAATGCAATATTATCGTTTCCAGTATTTAACTCTTTGTGTCTCTTTTATCAAACAAATTTCAGATGTAAAAAAAGATTGACATAAATAGTATCAATTGATACCATGCGGCCAATGCTACCTTCTCGAAAGACAATTACAGGCAAAGTCTTGCTTGCTCAAAAAGCCAGTGAGAAAGGTGATATCGTTCTGGTGACGCCTGATGTCATTATTGCGGATCTGATGGAACTTGGCCGCAGTGTGGAGGAAATACCGCAAATCCTCTGCGAGCTTTTGGAAAATACAAGGCCTGATGATTATGTGGGTACGCACCCACCTCAAAGGTCTTATGAGACGGTTATTTCAGGTTGTGAGTTGTTTGCGTTTAAAACAACAAGTAAAAAAATAGGGTGTACAGTTTATTATAAATTTACAATAAAAGATGATAAATTATGGTTGGTATCTCTGCATAGGGATCGGCCAGAAAAAAAAGGAAAGTAATATGGAAAAGAAAAAATTAAGTTGTCCGGCAGGTCATGGGGCAATGAAATTAACCCATAAAAAGAAACACATGACCTTTAAAGGCGTGGACATTGACTACCCCGTGGATTGTTTTGTTTGTCCAACTTGTGGTTTGGAAGCATCATCATTAACCCAGGCCGCGGATATACAAAGAAGCATGGCCGACGCCTACCGGAAAAAAGTAGGATTGATGACCGGAAGTGAAATCAATGAGGGACGAAAAAGGAAAAATTTAAGCCAGGAAAGGTTGGCAAAGTTGATGAAGATTGGAATTGCAAGCATCAAGCGCTGGGAAACCGGTATCATTCAGAGCCAATCCATGAATAAAATGCTTCTTCAGGCATTGTCAGGAGAATCGTGTGGGGATTTATTGACCGGCAATAGATCATTATCCATTGCCCGAATCAAATTGGCCCTGCGCTACCTTGAAAAAGTCATGGAGATGAAAATCCTTAAAGAAAATGACAGGATGTTGTATGCCGCGAAATATATGTGGTACATTGATATGGAAGCCTACAGAGAAACCGGACAAAGTGTTACCGGGGCAACATATGCCGCGCTGCCTATGGGGCCTCAGTTAAACAACTATAAGGATTTGGTGGCAGCAATCATCAAAGCTCCAGAGAAACAGGCAGAACCACTAACTGAGGAAGAGAAGCTAATCATTGAGAAAGTAGCCTGCGCGTTTCCCAGTACAAAACACGTTTATGATGCATCCCATCGCGAAGTTGTGTGGAAAGAAAAGTCTACAGGACAATTTATTCCTTATGCGGATGCTTACAGATTAACTGAACTATAAATTGTCATATATGTATTATAATGTAACTGAAAAGAAGTTCTTTAATTGATTTAGGAGAAAAAGTTGTCCAAACGCATCGTCGTATTATCCACAGAAATAGCCAATAAGATTGCCGCCGGGGAAGTAGTGGAACGCCCGGCTTCCATCGTCAAGGAATTGCTGGAAAATTCCATTGATGCCGGAGCGACCGATATCCGGGTGGAGTTGGAAAAGGGCGGTTGTCAGTCCATTAAGGTAATTGATAATGGTTCTGGAATAGAACACGAAGACGTTCCTCTGGTTTTTGAAAGACACGCCACAAGCAAGATTTATAAATTTGATGATATCTTCAATGTTTTATCATTCGGTTTCCGTGGTGAGGCCATGCCCAGCATTGCTTCCGTGGCTTGTGTGGAATTGTTAACTCGGCGTAAAAATGATATATCCGGCACGAAAGCTATACTGGAGGCGGGTGCAATAAAGGAAGTAGCGCCCGCGGGCTCTCCTGAAGGCACACAGATATCCGTAACAAAAATATTTGCCAATGTTCCCGCTCGCAGAAAATTTTTAAAGACGGAGGCCACAGAGCAGGGTGCGTGTCTGGATGTTGTAACACGTCTTGCGTTGGCTCATCCTGAAATTCGCTTTAAAGTGTCGGCTAATGGCAAAGAAGTCTTCACCGCGCCGGAAGTTAGTGACATCTCCAAACGGATTTCGATGATTATGGGCGATGATTTTTCCGCGCATTGCATTTTCGTGGACATGCAAAAAGACAACGTAAGTTTAACGGGATTTATTTCACGTCCGGAATTTACCAAATCCAATTCCAAAAGCATTTATTTGTATGTCAATAAGCGATTTATCCGCGACAACAGCGTGACCCATGCCGTTTTATCGGCATATAGACAGATTATAGAGCCCAGACGCTATCCTGCGGCTGTGCTTTTTCTGGATATGCCGCCCGAAAATGTTGATGTGAATGTTCATCCCGCTAAGTTGGAAGTTCGCTTTAAAAACGCGCATGGTGTTTACGAACTGGTATCCAAAACAATTTCGCAGAATCTTGCCGGAGCCGAAACATCGAAGGGCAACTTCATTTATCGTCTGGCATCCAAAGATAAAGATAAATTTTCTTACAGTTCTCTAACTATCAGGGAGAAATCTCCGACTATACCTTTCGGTATGTTTTCCAGACAAAATTTACAGCAAGCCATCAACGACGATTTTTTGAAGCGTCCCGTCGCACAGAAATCAATAAGCACTGTTGAAAGCGATGATGTCAGGGCAAAAGAAACAATATCATTTACCGGCATGAAATATGTGGGGCAGTTTGCCAATACGTATCTTATTTTTGAAAATGATGAAAACCTTGTTCTGATCGATCAACACGCGGCGCATGAAAGGATAATTCTGGAGAAATTGAAAAAGACATCGGGAGAAAAAGTTGTATGCCAGTCACTGCTGATCCCGGAAATCATCAACTTGACTTCGGCGCAAATAACATTGTTTTCCGATTACATTGATTTCTTGCGGGAAATCGGTTTGGAAATCGAAATATTCGGTCGCGACACGATTGCGGTCAAAGCTGTTCCGGCAACTCTTGCACAGGTCAAAATCAGCGAGATGATTTCCGATATAGCTGATCAATTGAGCGATCAAAATCGGATGCCTTCTTTGCAGGAAAAAAGAGAAAAAATACTTGCCTCCCTGGCCTGCCGTGCGGCTATTAAAGCTAACAGAGTTCTTTCTAATGAGGAAATAGCAGCTTTATGCCGCGAACTCGAAGCAACGCCTTTTAATCTGACCTGTCCTCACGGACGTCCCATCACTATCAACTTTTCCTTAAGCGAAATCGAAAGAATGTTTAAAAGGAAGTAAAAATTAATAATGGAAAAGTTGCCGCTGGTTATAATCAATTCGCCGACCGCTACGGGAAAAACCAAATTGGCCGTCAATCTGGCGCTGGAGTTCGGCGGCGAAATCATCAGCGCCGATTCTATGCAGGTTTACCGGTATCTGGATATCGGAACGGCAAAACCGACAATGGATGAGCGCAAGGGAATCAAACATCACTTGATAGACGTTGTTAATCCGGATGAAGAATTTAACGCCGCTTTGTTTTCCGAACAAACGCGGGCTATTATTCCTGAATTGGCAGGGAAGGGGAAGACCGTTTTTGTTGTGGGGGGGACTGGGCTTTACATCAGAGCGCTCCTTAAGGGGATTATCGACACTCCGGACGTGGATGAAAATATCAGAAATCATTATCGCCGTTTGCGAGACACGCACGGGAAGAAATATCTATATGATTTATTGTTGCAAAAAGATAACGCTGCTGCCGCTCAAATAAATCCCAACGATTCGGTTAGGGTAATCCGGGCGCTGGAAGTATTGGAACAAACCGGAGAGTCAATTACAGTTAAACAAAAAAAGCATTCCTTTGCTGATACTCCATACAAGACCTATAAAATCGGTCTGCAGGTTGATCGTCAAGAATTAAAGCAGAGAATTGAAATGCGAACTGATGAAATGATTACCGCTGGATTACTGGGTGAAATTAAAAGCATCCTGGATATGGGCTACAACGAAAATATCAAACCACTGCAATCGCTTGGGTATAAACAAATAATCGAATTTTTACACAACAAGTATAGTTGGGAAAGTTGCGTAGATTTAATCAAACGCGATACCTGGCAATATGCCCGGCGTCAGATGACATGGTTTGCCGCCGACGAAGAAATCAAATGGTATAATCCTAATTCACTGGGCGAAATCAGGGAAAATGTGAGAAATTTCTTGAAGGAAAGTAAAATGGTTTAATCTCAGATTTTACTTACTTCTCTATGAGAATGCTTCGCTAAGAATTTTATTCACAGTCGGAAGGACATGTTTGTAAAGTGCAAAGCCGTATTTCATGAGTAAACATTTCCCATATTTCCACGAACCTGGCGCTTTGCGCGCAAGGAGTCACCCGTAGCCCCTAAATCAAGGTTTTATTGATCCCAATTTAATAGCTATAACCATATATTATAACTATATAATCATCCAATATTAATTAACAAAAAACGAATGAAATTTGATTAATGAGTACTTGTTGATTCAGGTAGTTTTATTGAAAAGTTATGACAATACAGTATGGAAAAGTTGTAAACAATTGTGACAAAAAATAGCCGTTATTTATTGTTTATGGGGTAGCATACAGGGTAGCATACAAAAAAATAAGGAATTAACGATACTCGTTAACCCCTTGATTTGATTGGTAGCGGGGAGAGGATTCGAACCTCTGACCTTTGGGTTATGAGCCCAACGAGCTACCGGACTGCTCCACCCCGCGATATGGTTATATTTGAAATCGTGGACTTTACACCATTATCTCCAATTTTTGTCAAGGAGTTATTTTGATAAAGACTTTCAAAATCACACTCACTCGTAATGACTCGAAGTATATTGGGCGGAAAGTCACTATTTAGTTATATAACCCATAAAGCGATAAATAAGTTTAGCTGCCATGAAATCCGGAGCAACAATGCCGGGAATCGGCGCCAGCTCTACCACGTCAAAGCCACGAATCTTACAGGAACTTGAAACTGACTTGAGCAGGCGTAAAACGTCCCTCCAATAAAGACCACCCGGCTCGGGGGTGCCCGTTGAAGGCATTATGGAAGGATCAAAAACATCCAAATCAATAGTGACAAATACATCACCGCTCAGGTCTTTACAAACTGTTGTATACCAGTCTTTCTTTTCTAAAGCGAAATCGGCACTATAGGATTTAACTTTGTTTTGAGGTAAAAAATCGGCTTCTTCTTTGCTCATACTTCTGATACCCACTTGAATCAACGGGCAAATTTCAGAAATCCTTCTGGCAACGGAAGCATGGCTATAAGGACTTCCCTGATAGTTTTCGCGCAGGTCGGCGTGGGCATCCAATTGCAGTACTTTTAGTTTGGGATATTTCTCTTTCAGTGCCTGCACAGCTCCGAAACTGATACTGTGTTCTCCTCCTAACATTACCGGTATTTTATTAAGAGCGGCAACTTTGGCAATTTTCTTACGCACAATATTAATCATATTCTTCGGCCCGCGCGAATCAATGCTAAGTGGCAGGGTCGTATGAATGCCGGCCAGATATGTTTCCTTTCTTAATTCTTCATCATAGAGTTCCATATTGGTTGAAGCTTCGATAATAGCTGCCGGTCCCCGGCGACTTCCCGGCTGGTATGTGGAAGTCAGATCATACCCAACAGGAACGACGACAAATAAAGCATCGCGCAGTGAATGCGCCGGATAAATTCCTCCAAAATTCATAAGTTCATCCTCACTAATGGTTAAATTCAGTATATCTTTAAATCAAGGCCGGTAATACCTCAGAAAAAAGTTACCGTCCTCATAGTATAAGAAAGAGTAATAATTTATCCAATCACCCAGTGTAACAAAAGTCTTTTTCTTTTCCTCTATAGTATAATTGTGTAAACTTGGCACATGACAATGACCCAGAATAACTGCGTCATAGTTTTCCTGGAATCTGGCTAGAGCAAAAGAAGCCATTTTTTTTACCAGTGCGTCGACGTCTTCCACAGTCAGTTCTTTACTGGTAGAGGAGGCAAGCGCGGCCAGAGTCCAACTGATGGGAGCCGGAATTAAACGCTGAATGTTATAGAAAGTCCGGCTGCGCAAAGCCTTGCGGAATAAAAGATATCTGATATTGGCTCCATCCGTTGTGTCGCCGTGGGCGATAAGAACATTCAAATTATCCAGTTTGGCATTGATCATTTCTTCGAATACTTCCATTCCCAGAACATCGCTGAAATATTCTCCCATAAAGAAATCATGATTGCCTTCGCTTAAGTGAATATTGATTCCCGCTTCCTTTAGTTCGATTAATTTATTAATCGCCGGCTTAAACTCCGGATTGATTTTCTCCTTACGACAGAACCAGAAGTCAAATAAATCGCCGGCAATATAAAGATCGTTAATGCTTTTTGGTGATGAGTCCGTTACGTTATGATTAATTTGGGACGTGATATTCCCTTTCTTAACAGCATCGAAGAAATCCATCAGTTTCTTGTATCTGTCATCGCTGTATTTTCGTAAATGAGCATCGGAAATGAAAATGGCTTTCATACTTTAGTCCCGTTAATTTGATTCAAATGTGCTTTAGCAGATACCTTTCGTGAGGTCAATAAACACCTGCGGCATCCCTGAAAATAATGATATATTGACAAAGTCCCGAATGCCTGAAGAAAAATTTTGCTAAAAAACGTTAGCATTTTGATAGTTGCTCAAATACCGGCAAAAGATTTTTTTAACAAAAAAATGACTCTTGTTCTCCATTTAGATAGATTTTTTATTTATCAAGATTTATGTAAAATTAAGGCGGCGGAGTTGTTTAATCTCTGATGCCGGCAATAACATAAACCAGATACCTGTTTGTTGAGTAAAACATTATTCACAGTGCGAAATATTTTACACATGACGGCAGCATTCCGTTGATACTATTCCCTGATGATATTTTTAAAAATGCAATAAATACAAATTACTTTAATGTCATGATATAATATCTGCTAATGGCACATATTGTGCTTTAAATTTAAGTAATTTATAATTGTTATTATATGCATTTTAGAGTAGATTCACCGAACACATAATAAGGAAGTTTTTTTTTGCATGAAGGATAACAAAAATATAGCTGTTGTTTTCCCCGGGCAGGGTTCGCAAAAACCCGGCATGGGCAAAGATTTTTATGAACAGATTCCTGTAAGCCGTCAAACATACGAAGAAGCTGCCGATGCTCTGGGTTGGGATGTTTCTGCCATGTGCTTTGGCGAAGATGAAAGGCTGAATCTTACCGAATATACACAACCCTGTATTGTGACGACAGAAATAGCCATGCTTAGAGGCTTGTCTAAAAATTATGGCTTTGCGTCTGATTATTTCGGCGGTCATTCTTTAGGAGAATTTACGGCTCTTGTTGCGGCAGAGGTAATGCCTCTGGCTGATACTTTAAAAATAGTTCAGATGCGTGGCAAGTTAATGCAGGAGGCTGTGCCTGTTGGTGTTGGTGGCATGGCGGCGGTGATTTCCGAAGAGATAGATATAGAAATGCTTAAGAAAATTATGGATGGTCTGAATGGCGGCATAGCCAACATTAATTCGGCCAACCAGGTCGTTATCAGCGGAGAATTGGCGGCGATTGACGAAGCGGAAAAAAGACTGGAACAAAATTTCCCGGCTGGAAAATCGTTCCGGTTTATTCGATTGAATGTAAGTGCTCCGTTTCATAGTTATTTGATGAAATCGATAGAAGATCGCTTTGCCGATACTTTGGAAAAAATAGGCAAAGACTTGAATCCTCGCAATGCCATTAAAGTAACTTCTAATTTCACCGGAGGTTTCCATTCGGATGATATTCAAGCAATAAGAGAAAAACTTGTAAATCAACTCAGCAATACCGTACATTGGCGAAAAAATATGCAGAGTTTGGCGGCAAAGGCTGAATCCATCTATGAAATCGGTCCGGCACGTCCCTTGCGCGAATTTTTTAAAACGATAGGTATAACCTGTCAATCGATTACCGGATTAAACGCGGCAGAAAAAATTTTTAAGACGTGAATTAGTTTTTTGTATGCATAACCTAAGCGATTTAATTTCGTGAAGGAGAAAACACTTTGGACAAAGCAGGAAATAAAATGAATCCTCTGAAGATTCAGGATAATACTTTCCGCGACGGGCATCAGTCGATTTACGCGACACGGATGCGGACGGAGGATATGATTCCTATCGCTGAGGAGATGGATAGCTGCGGCTTTCACGCTATGGAAGTGTGGGGTGGCGCAACTTTTGATACTATGCACAGGTTTTTGGCTGAAGATCCTTGGATGCGGCCGAAAATTTTGAAAAAATATATCACAAAAACTCCTTTTGCCATGCTCATACGCGGGCAAAATCTTGTTGGTTATCGTCATTATGCCGACGATGTTGTACGTGCTTTTGTGGATAAGGCCTGCGAAATCGGCATTGATATTTTCCGTTGCTTTGATGCTTTAAACGATTTCCGCAATATGGAATCCTGCGCGGAAAGAATCAAGGCCAACGGCAAGCAGTTTCAGGGGGCCTTTTGTTATTCATTGACCGATGTTTGTATGGGTGGAGAAATTTATAACCTGGAATATTTTGTGAAGAAAGCTAAAGAACTGGAGCAGATGGGTGCGGATGCCATTTGTATCAAAGACATGAGCGGCATTCTTTCTCCCTTTGATGCCTATGATCTGGTTTCCGCCATTAAAAAAGAAATAAAAGTTCCCTTGCATCTGCATTCACATTACACCAGTGGAATGGCTTCGATGACTTACTTAAAAGCTATAGAAGCCGGAATTGATGTTGTGGATACGTGCCTTGCGCCATTCGCGCTGAGAACTTCTATGCCGGCCATTGAACCGATTGTTGCGGCTCTGCGCGGGACAGAACGCGAAACAGGAATTGATTTACACAAATTACTTGAGCTGGGCGAGCATTTGGAAAAAATTGCCCCGAAATACAGCAGCCATTTAGCGACTCATAAACTATCAATCATTGATAACGGAGTTTTGGCTCATCAGGTTCCCGGCGGCATGATTTCCAATTTAACCGGCCAGCTCAAAGAAATGAACGCGCTCGACAAGCTGGGAGAAATTTACATGGAAGTGGCGGAGACTCGCAAAGATATGGGTTCTCCTCCTCTGGTTACTCCGGTATCGCAGATTATCGGAGCACAGGCTGTGCTGAATGTCCTTTTCGGACGCTATGTGCGGGTTTCCAATCAGCTCAAGGATTTGGTTCTTGGTCTTTACGGTAAAACTCCGATGCCGATTGACGCTGAATTAACCAAAAAAATATTGAAAAACTACAAACGCGGACAAGAACCGGTATCCGGAAGGCCGGCTGATTATCTGGAACCGGAAATTGAAGCGGCAAAAAAAAAGATTGGTGATCTTGCCCGCAACGATGAAGATGTGCTGGCATATATTCTATATCCCACGACTATGGAAAAATTTTTACGATCGAAATATGGAATAGATTCGCCGAAAAGTGCGGGAGTGGAAAATATTCCTAAAAAAAAAGTTGCCGCATAAAGTAACAGTAAGAAAATAAGACTCCTTTTTTGAAGAAATATCGTTCATTAAAGGAGTTGTTTTATACGCTCGTCTATAAAAAAATAATGGAGGAGAAGGGGTTGATTTATGGATTTGAGTCTTAATGAAAGCCAATTAACGTACCTGGATACTGTACGAAAGTTTGTAAAAAATGAAATAACACCGCATATTTTAGAACTGGAAAAAGGTCATGTTTTCCCCTGGGATATCATTAACAAAGCCTGGGAAACGGGCATTCTCAATTTATGTATTCCGGAATCTGTCCAGGGTTATGAGATTGATGCAATTACTTCGGCCTTGATTATTAAAGAACTTTCCTATGGCGATACAGGTATCTCCACTTCGGCGATGTGCAATGATTTAGCTAATGTTGTAATTAGTCTGCATGGCACGGATGAACAAAAAGAATTATTTCTCAAGCCTTTTGTCAATAAACCTGTTTTAGCTTCTTTTTGTTTAACAGAGCCTAACGCCGGTTCCGATAATGCGATGATGACCAGTTTTATCAGCAAGAATGACGATGGTAATTATGTTTTAAACGGCTCCAAATGTTTTATTACCAATGCTTCCTATGCCTCTCAGTTTACTGTTCTTTGTAAAGTGGGGAAGCCGACAGGTAATTTTATAGCTTGTGTTATTGTTCCGGTAGAGCAGGTTACATCCGCCGATATTCCCGATATCGGAAATGCCACCAGGGAAATCAAAGTGCCGGCAGGCGGGAAGATAATAATCGGCAAACCGGAGGATAAGCTGGGACAAAGACTATCCAATACCGCCAGCGTAACTTTTGAAGATGTTATTATCCCTCCGAATCAGGTTATTGGAGACAGGCGGCTTGGTTTTAAATATGTCGTTGACGTTTTGGATTTTGCCCGACCGATGGTTGCGGCAATTGGATTGGGTTTAGCCAAAAGGGCATTTACGGTTACTTTGGAATATACAAGGGAGCGCAAACAATTTGGTCACAGACTTTGCGATCTTCCTGTAGCCAGAGAAATGCTGACAACCATGTGGAAAAAAGTGGAACTGGCGGAACTGGCTCTTCTTAAAGCAGTTTGTAAAATTAGGGAAAAAGCAAGTGATGCCGGTATCTACGCATCTCTCGCTAAAAACACGGCGGCAGAAGCCGCAATCTTTTGTTCAACTGAAGGTCTTCATCTGCACGGCGGCTATGGTTTTACGGCAGATTATGAAATATCCAAACTTGCGCGTGACGCTCATATTATCGACATTTACGAAGGTGTCCGGGAAGTGCAAAACATGATCATTGGACGGGAAATTGTTTAATCAAAAAAGTGAAAAGTGAATAGTGAAGAGTGAAGAGGGGACAATGATCGAAAAACCGGTTGTTTTAGTAACAGGTGGTGCAACAGGAATAGGAGCCGCGTGCTGTCGTGCTTTGGCTGCGGAAGGTTTTCATGTGGGCATTCATTACAATAAGAGCGCGGAAAAAGCGCAAAGACTGCTCGCCGAAATAAAGGATGGATTTTTAATTCAGGCTGATCTGTACGATATTCAACAGGTGGATGCGCTAATCGGTATGCTTAAAGGCACAGTAGGGCGCGTTGATGTTCTGGTTAACAACGCCGGACAATCAATTAATGCCGATATAATTTCGATGAAAGTGGAACAATTTGATGCGCAGCGTGCTCTGACTCGCGGCGTCTGGTATTTAACAAAAAGAATTTTACGCCAATTTATGATTCGGTCTTCGACCGGACGCATAATCAACATTTCCAGTGTTGTCGGCCATACAGGAAACGCCGGCCAGATTCCCTACACGATGGAAAAAGCGGCGCTTGATGCCTTTACCAGATCTCTGGCGCGGGAACTCAGGGGAAGAAATATTCTGGTTAATTCCGTCGCTCCCGGTTTCATTGACACGGAGATGACCAAAGAACTGCCCCAGGAAGTAAAAAATAAAATCATGGATGAAATTATTCTGGGACGTATCGGAAAGCCTGAAGAAGTTGCGGAAGTTGTCGCCTTTCTGGCCAAGAAAGGAAGTTACATTACCGGTTCGGTAATTCACGTCAACGGAGGACTTTATGGAGGCTGATGACAGTTTGAGGCAGGAAGTTCTGAAGCTTGTTCCGCAGAAGGAACCTTTTCGTTTTATTGACGAAATTATCAGCCTTGATGATGAACAGATAGTCGGGGCTTACCGCTTTCGCGAGGATGAATATTTTTATCGCGGGCATTTCCCCGGCAATCCCATTACACCGGGGGTGATTCTTATCGAGGCGATGGCGCAAACCGGTGTCGTTGCTTTCGGGATTTACCTTCTGTCGCGCCAGAAAAATATGCGGCCTGGTCAGATGAGGTTGCCCATTAGTTTGTTTTCACTGGCGGATGGTGTGGAGTTTAAAAAAATTGTGTCGCCGGGCGAAAGAGTTATAGTTAAAGCGAAAAAAATCTATTTTCGTAAAAATACTATAAAAGCAAATGTTTCCATGGAAAAGGAAAACGGCGAAATAATTTGTGTTGCGGAATTATCAGGAGTAGGAGTTGATAAATGAAAAAGAGAATTGTTGTTACGGGAATGGGAGTGGTAGCTCCCAACGCTCACGGTCTGGATGATTATGAAAAGGCGCTGAGAGGAGGTGTTTCAGGTATTCGTTTTATTCCTCAATTGCAGGAATTGAATTTCGGCTGTCAAATTGCCGGTGTTCCGGAAAATTTCGATGAAATCCGTAAAAGTTACTTTGACCGTGAAAAACTTCTATCGATAAACGATAACATTGGCTATGCCTCTGTTTCGGCGGTGGATGCCTGGAAAGACGCCGGACTTAATCTTAATAGCGACGATGATGATACTGTGGATTGGGATACCGGAGTCATTGCCGGTTCCGGAATCGGCGGCATGGACACGATAGCCCATACTCTAGTTCCCACGATTAATGAAGGACGGGTAAGGCGTTTAGGCAGTCGTGTTGTTGAACAGGTTATGAGCAGCGGAACCAGCGCGCGTATTTCCGGTTTGTTGGGGTTAGGCAATCAGGTGACCTCGAATTCCGCGGCTTGCTCTACTGGCAACGAAGCAATTATTGACGCTGTCTGGAGAATAAGAATGGGTCTGGCCAAACGCATGGTGGCTGGCGGTTCCGAAGGAGCTACTCCTTACATTTGGGGCGGTTTTGATGCCATGCGCGTGCTTTGCCGCAAATTTAACGATAATCCCACGTCAGGGTCACGTCCCTTAAGCGCTACGGCCGGCGGCTTTGTGCCCGGTTCGGGTGGCGGCATGATTGTTCTGGAAGAGTTGGAAACAGCGATGAATAGAGGCGCCAGAATCTATGCGGAAATAATCGGCGGTTATGTTAACTGCGGAGGGCAGAGAATGGGCGGCTCCATGACCGCGCCTAATTCTGAAGGAGTAAAGAGATGCATTCGCGGCGCAGTGGCCGATGCAGGTATTAATCCGGCGGAAGTGGATGCCATTAACGGACACTTAACGGCGACTTACGCCGATCCTTATGAAGTAAAAAACTGGGCGGAGGCCCTGGAGCGAACTGCGGAGAACTTTCCTTACATTCAGTCCACAAAATCAATGATCGGTCATTGTCTTGGCGCTGCGGGCGCAATAGAATGTGTGGGCGTCATTTTACAACTTTACAAGGGATTTCTGCATCCGTCAATTAACAGTGAGGATGTGCACCCCGATATAGAAAAATTCGCGCCGAAGATTCCGCAAAAATGTCTGGAATTTCCTGAACTGAAAATTATCGCTAAAGCGGGTTTTGGTTTTGGCGATGTCAATAGCTGCATTATTTTTAAAAAGTGGGACGAAAATTAATATATTATAAGGAGAGTTATTTTTATGGATGAAAAGAAAATATTTGAAGAAATGGTTAACATTTTAAAAGACTATGCCAAGAATCAGGATGTATTGGCCAAGGCCACGATGGAGACACACATTTTAAATGACTTAAAAGTAAATTCGGCTCGTTTGGTTGATGTAATCATCAGGTGTGAAGATGTTTATGGTATCAGCATTGATGATGAGGAAGCTGATATAATTAGAACAATCGGCGATGCTGTAAAGGTTATCAAACAAAAACTTGGATAAAATAATGGATAGAAAATCTAAAATATTTCTGAATCTGCAAAATTTTATAGGGCGAATTACAGTATTGGTTGTCGCGCCTTTATATTTTTTTGTATCCCGAATTTTCTTTTACCGGGTAAGAGATTTAAAAGAAACCCGCCGCCGTTGCGCAGTTGAATTCAAAAAGCATAAAGGCGGATGGATTATCTGCTCCAATCATTTGACGATGATTGATTCTTTTATTTTAAGCTACGCAATGTTCAGTTTAGGCAAGCATATAATCAATTATAAAAAAGTGCCCTGGAATCTGCCGGAAAGAAACAACTATAAAGACAATATTTTTCTGACGATACTGTGTTATCTGTCCAAGTGTATTCCCATCAATCGCGGCGGGTCCCGCGAGAAGATGAAAGAATCTATGGAAAAATGCATCTATCTTCTGAACAACGGCGGGACCATCATGATTTTTCCCGAAGGCAAGCGTTCCCGCACCGGACGTGTGGATAAGGAAGGCTATTCTTACGGCGTGGGACGTTTTATAAAAAAAATAGAAAATTGCAAAATAATGTGCATGTACCTGCGGGGAGACAAACAGGATAATTACAGCGCCATTCCTGCCTGGGGCGATAAATTTTCAGTACAGATGGAAGTTTTTACGCCAAAGCTTGTAGAGGGAAGCGAACTAAGAGCGCAGAGGGAATACGCCACGCAGATAATTGAAAAGCTTGCGCAAATGGAGGAAAATTATTTTGCCCTGCGTCGGGAACGATGTGGTGGATTTAAGGGAACCGGCGAACACGGGGAAAAGTCAGGATTCGCGCTTTCTAAAAAAAATCCTCACAGATGTTGAAATAGATTTTGTCAAAAACGCGGAAAATTCCGATGAGGCGCTCTGGTCGTTCTGGGCTTGCAAGGAAACCGCGTATAAAGTGATAAAAAAAACTTTTCCTGGTATTGCTTTCCTGCCGAGGCAGTGGCAGGTGACTTTTGGCAAGACCAAATCAAAAAAATCGGATGGCCTGGTTAAGGTTCCGGATACGGGCGATGTTTACATTCGTCTTTTCTCCAATCCCGACTATATTCATTGCGTAGGTACTGATAAATTAGCGGTGCCGGATAAAATAATCTGTGGCGTTGAAAATCTGCCGGACGAAGAAACTGATCCGTCACTTTTTTCACGTTTTTGCCTTGCGCAGAGTTTAGCCGAACGTTTTTCACTGAATTTCCATCAAATAAAAATCAAGAGAACAAGAACAAAAGGCGAGCTTCAGCCGCCACGCGTTTACATTGACGGTAGAAAAACGGATATTGATATCAGCCTGAGCCATGACGGTCGCTTTGTTGCCTATGCGGTTACCTTTCTTAATAAAAAAAATAGTATCCTTTAATTCTTGTTTTAAAGGGAATGAATTTCATGAAAGAAGAACGAAGGGAAAAACGGCTTAAAGAGGAAAGCGAGATTATCATAACCGTTATTGCCGGAGGGAAAAAGCATTCAAAGGAAAAGGTTATCTATAATATCAGCAAGGATCTCTCTGCTTCCGGCGCTAAAATTCAGTCCAATATTTTTCTGCCTGTTGATACTCTTTTGAAAATAGATTTCAAATTAAAAAATCTTCAGCAGATGATAACCGCCATGGGCAAAGTTAAGTGGATCAAGATAATCTATGAAGATGAATGTTATGATGCTGGTGTAGTGTTCGTTAATACACCAAAAGAAGCGATCCGGAAGTTATCGGATTACATCTCATGGAAACTGAAGTGTAAGAGTAATATACCGTGATTTTTATCTCTTCTTGGGATGATTTTCTTGTGATAGAAAAACCATCAAATTAAATATAAAATAACATGTGATTATTATAAAAAAAGCTGTTTGGAGCGGTTTGCGGAAAATAGGTGCGGATATATTTTGATAATTCCAAGAGGGAATATGAATCATAAGGATGTTGTGGCATTAGTTACAGGCGGCGCTTCGGGTTTGGGTGAAGCCGGTATTCTGGAATTGGTTAAAAAGGGAGCAAAAGTAGTTGTCATTGATGTTGACGCGGATAAGGGAGAAAAACTGGCGGCGAATATCGGGGCAAACGCGATATTTGTAAAAACAGATGTGACCAGCAAGACTGATGTCCGGCAGACCATACAAAAGGCTGTGGATGCTTTTGGAACAATAAATGTGGTGGTTAATTGCGCGGGAGTTGTAAACCCGGGGAAACTAATAGGCAGGAAAGGACCTTTGCCGCTGGATGCGTTCAATAAGGTGCTCCAAATTAACACAGCCGTGGCATAGTGGTGGGAATGCCTGAATCCAGCTATCCCTAATATTTTATATAAAAGACTTTATGTGTTTATCGAAGAGTTTTTTTGCATCGGGATTTTTTTCGAAGTCGTATAATCTTTCGAACGTTCCCTTTATCCATTTAGTTGAATAGGCAAGCTCTTTGTAAAGTTCAAAATAAGCGCTGCAGCCCAGCTGAAAACCAACACCGGCGAAAGAGCCTATCGCCCGTTCCTTAAGGCTTCGAAGACCGTTTGCGGTGGGCATATCCCATGCTTTTCGGGCCATAAAATAACCAAGACTCAAAGCGTTGTGATACGACCCTATATTTTCCATCGTATCGTACAGCATATAGAAAGTAACAAGCGGACTATTAAATAAAGAATCAGGTATTTTTCGATTAGGTTCCGTTAGGTCGGCAATGGTGAGAGAACAAAAATAATCCATTGATCCCGGATTGCCGTAAATTAATTCATTCGTTTTCAAGCCTTCAATAAAATCCAGTGATCCGGGTAAATTGCTCAGGCATGTAGGCTGGATTCCTATATGGGTTTTCTTGCAAAAATCAATGATTTTTTTCCCGGAGTGATCCTCTAATGAATTGAAATAATCATAAGGCATACCGAACATGAAAGCTCCGTGAACCGAAATGCCGTTATCTTGAATCTTTTTTGATACGTGATGAATAGTATTCTTCAACCGTTTTCCCTTCTTTTTTAATTAGAGGGCTTTCAATCATTTTGTCCAGAACATTGTACAATTTCTTCCCGCCGACAAGAAGATTATCCGGCGAGATAAAGTAAAATCTGTTCTGATTAGCTATGTAATAAGAACTATACGGCTCTATTGCCATCTGCTCCAGCATACCTTTTCTGAGCAGGTTCGGGTTGACTGTTGAGGGATCGTACATGATGTAGTAGTTATCGAAACCACTGTTTCCCTCAAGGGTTATGTCGGATGTTTTATCTGTCATAAAGAAATTCAGTAAATGATCACTAGGAGGCTGTCCGAGAACTCAAAAAATGATTTCTCGACCACATTATATTGTATTTGTTAACATAATAACACACTATATATTGTGGTAATAAATTTGACTTTGCTATTCTCGGACAGCCTCCTAGCGGACATCAACCGGTTTTACGGTTAATTTCTTGTTGCGTGTTCTGTTCTTTCTGATCATCTTCAGGTTGGCCGTAAATGACCACACGGTTGCGGCCCGATCTTTTAGCCTGGTACATTGCCTGATCAGCCGCCAGTATCAATGCTTCCGGGCTGGCCTGCCCACTGCCGGGCACCATGCTCGCCACTCCAAAACTGGCCGTGACATGGGTTGGGGAATTTTTCTTATACTTAATTATCACATTCATAATTTTGTCACGCATCTGCTCGGCAATAATCCCGGCCTGTTCCGCAGAGGAGTCGGTGAGCACCAGCGCGAACTCCTCGCCGCCGTAACGTGCCGCCAAATCTCCCGGACGGCGCGCGTAATCTTTGAGCAATGAGGCCACAACACGCAGGCACTCGTCGCCGGCCTGATGACCATAGGTATCATTAAACACCTTGAAGTGATCGATATCAGCCATAATGAAACCGAGTGGTTCGCGTTTACGCAGGGCGCGCTGCCATTCAATGGTCAGGCTCCTGTCCAGGCTGCGGCGGTTGGCAATCTGGGTGAGGCCGTCGATAGCAGATAGATATTGCAATGTCAGATTCGATTCCTCGAGATCACGATTTTCAAGGGAAAGCATGCGCGATTGCAGATAATTCTGTCGTAAACTGCGTTCTATCAGGAAAGTGCCCATCAGGGCGCTGCCGGCAGAACCGATAAATACATAATTGGTTATGATTACAATGGCCAGTTTATTGATTGCCGGACCGAAGGCGATCAGTCCCACATTGAGAGAGAGCCACATAATAATTGCGGAGAGAATTGCCCATTTGAACTGTACGCGGGACAGCACAAAAAATATCACCAACGCCACAGTAATAGCATTGTAGTAGTAGTAATTGTAAGGGTTGAGGGAATTCAGTGAGATTGCAATTAGCCCGCCTGCGAAAAGGCAGAAGAAGATCATGGTAAGGAGTTGCAAGTAGTGCTCGCTAATGCTTCGTCTGAAGCTGAGCAGCAGCAGACCCAGCATGGGCACTCCCGCCACCAGCCGGATGAACCACGTCCGGCCAGCCATCTCGGGCATCCAGATCATGTCGAGTAGACCGCAGGTCATGAAGAGAACCAATCCCATGATTCCGGCGATCTGCATGTGCGCGAGATAGCGGCGCGCATAATCCTGCTGAAATTCGCGCTCCAGTTCCTCGTTGAAGCGCAGACGCCAGCCACTATCATTTAGTAACTGTTGTAAGGTATTTAGTTCGGCAGCTTTCATGATTGCATCCTTTCCGGAAAATGAGCCTCCACCAATGGTAGCCTTGACCCGTCAGATACAAAAATCATTTTTGGGCAAGTCAGTATAAGGGCGACTTTCTTGTATGTCAAGACAATTTGACTAACAGAAGATACTGACTAACTATGATGTTTTACAGGTATGTTCCCATATTCAGCGCATTCATGTCCATAGGAAACCCGAGCTTTGTGTGAACCAATTCTCCTGTGCTGACCTTGAAAGGATGAAGAACCAAAGAAGAATCTTCCAGCGTAAAATTCAGTGAAGGCAACAGCTCCGCGATGTTTCTTTTATCGGCTGTTAAACTGACTAGAGTAAGGAGAGAACTTTCCAACGCTTCATTTACGGGAAGGGTTACAGGATGAATTTTCTTTACCGGAAAATCCGCGATTAAATCATTGGGCGGAGGCGCCGAGGTTAATTGTCTGCACCAGCGCAAAAATAAAGCGGGATTAAGTTTGAATGCCGGGGCGAAAAAGTAAAAAGGTGTTTTCGTCCAAACTTCTGCAGGAGCTTTGGGTAAGTTGGCCACTTTAATTAAATCGGCGTAAGTTTCCAATGGAAATCCAGCGATCTTTACCTTTAACTGCCAGAAAGGAAGGTACGTAATATTGTCATCTTTTGTTTCCCGCCACGCACAATATTTAACTCTGATAAAATTTTTATTAGACGGATTCCAGGCGGTGTGGCAATTATCACAAAAAACTATCAAGGCGTCTTTTTCTCCGGGCAGATCCGCGCCACAATCAGGGCAAAGCAGGGGAAGAAATTCCACATGCCATTTTTCATCCGTAGCGGAGATAAGCGTCTGTTCGATTTCCACGTCCCTTTTCTGGAGATCAAGCGGTTTTTTCAAAAGGGCATCGTAAACGCGATTATTGGCGCAGTAAACGGGAGAATAAATGACACTGGCCGTTTCACCGATAAATATTTCCTTATGAATGCCGCCGGTGCGTGTTTGATAATCGTTTATAAAATTATCACGCAAAGTGGGAGAAAATTTTAGAAATTTACCCTCACTTTCATTGCTTCCCATAAATTTTAATTTCATTGCCTGAGGCCGTAGTCCTAAAGAATGCGGAAGCAATTTGGAATCTAAAGACAGAAAATTAATGTCAAAATACTTATTGGAAATATCAATGGTTCTGATTGTGGAAGAAATGCTGTAAGAAAATAATGAATTTTGACGTTCTCTATTCATATCCTTTTCTTTAATTGTGTACGAAAGACCTTTGATGCGCCAGTATGGAATGAAGTAAATGGTTTCGGAAAGTCCTTCCGCGGGTGGAATATAAAAACGGAAAATATCTTCCGCAGCCAGATACACACGCGTGCGGCAGAATTTACACGAAAGGATGCGGTCGGCTTCGTCGAGAATTATCGGTGCGCCGCATTGAGGACATTGCTGTTCAATCTGAAAGTTAGAGCCGTTCACCACATTTATTACAATAAATAGATTCCGGTAAATTTTCGAAGCCGCACTTGGAACATTTTTTGACCGCTGGCTTTACGTTGACTGCCGTGCCGCAGTTTACGCAGAAATTGGCGTTAACCGGTAAATTTCTCCCGCAATGGGCGCACTTGTTGATAACTAAAATTTGATGCCCGCAGGCGGGACAAAAGCGTGATTCTTTAGGGATAGCCTGCCTGCAATCAGGACAGGCGTAAGTTTCCGCCGCAGCCGCCGAACCTTTGAATGTGTCCGCCAGCATACCCGGTACCATAAAGCCCATGCCCATTCCCGCTCCCATTCCCAGTCCTGCACCTGCTGCTGACTGATTCCGGGAAGCCGTTTCCACAGCCATCGCCGTTTTCATTTTCAGAAGTTTATTGAGATCGTCAAAAACGCCCAGCCGGCTCTTATCGTCTATTGCTTTTTGCACTTCCGGCGGCGGGGTGATGGAATTGATGTATAATTCGGTGAGCGCCAGTCCGAATTTGCTTAAATCGTTCTGCAGGAGCAGTTTTAATCCGTCGGAGAATTCATTGTATTTCCCCGGAAGATTAAAAATGGTGTCCACCTTTTCCCCCATGTAATCGTTAAACCGGGAAACAATGACGCGGTTCAGATATTCTTCAATTTCTTCAGTGGTGAAAATTCCCTGCGTTCCGACAAGGGAATTGATCAGCAGGAGCGGCTGGATAACGCGAATATTGAAAACGCCGAAAGCGCGCAGGCGAATCAACCCCAGTTCCTTGTCGCGGAAGGCGACAGGATCGCGCGTGCCCCATTTTAAATTGGGGAAGGTTTTCATGTTGACGAAATAAACTTCCGCGCGCAAAGGACTGGTCATTCCCCAGGGTAGAGATAAAACTTTAGTCAGCAGAGGAATGTTGGCCGTTTTTAAAGTGTGACGTCCGGAACCGAAAGCATCGTAGGCTTT
>JQDQ01000202.1 GCA_000747625.2 Smithella sp. SCADC | reverse complement strand
CAATCCGCAGGGAAAACTGGAGGAACGGGAGATAGTAAACTACGCCGACAAGAGAGTGATGCATGACAGGATCGTAAGCCTCGTCCAACGAGTGGAAGATCTTATTCAACGTTACGGCACGACCGAAGAGATAAAAAACCGGATTCGGCTAAACGAAAGTGTGATTTGCGTCATTGAAAAGAAGATCGCCGATTCGATGACGGTTGACCTGGATAGCGCGATTCAAAGAATCCAGACCCTTTTCCCTTGACATACAAGAGGAATTCGTAGGACATAACACTGAATTATTATAGCGAACGTCAGGCGCCCTATTTATCGTTAAAACTATTGGATACCGGCCTCCCCAGGCCTGCGCAGGGCGTTGCTGTCGGGGTTCACTGCCGGGCAGTCTCTCAAGGGCGGGGTACTTAAGGTAAAAAATGCCTTACGCTATTCGCGAATAGCGAATATAATTGCGCCATGATTCTTAAACCCCAAGATATATTTATTCTTTTAAAAATTGTTTCCATCGGGAAAGACTTATGGACTTATGAATCTCTGGCTCGTGATTTGTTCATGAGCACGTCCGAGATCCATGCAGGTACGAGGCGTGCAGCGGCAGCCCATTTAATGGGTTCACAGAAAGGGCATCCCCTGAAAAAATCTTTTGAAGAATTTCTCATTCACGGTATTAGATATGCCTTTCCACCAGATCATGGCAGCCTTACCCGAGGCGTACCTACCTCATATGCAGCGCCCCCTCTCAAAGACGTTATTTCTCAACCAACGGAACCTCCTCCTGTATGGCCTGATCCGGAAGGCACTGTCCGTGGATATGAATTTTCGCCTCTTTACAAGTCTGTTCCGAAGGCTGCTTTAAAAGATAGAAAACTCTATGAATTATTGGCCTTGGTCGATGCAATCCGCGACGGAAGAACCCGTGAAAGAGAAATCGCCATCAAAGAACTCAAAGCACGATTGGAATCATTATGATCAATCCTAGAAATGTGAATATCCAAATGATCACTACTGTGGCCAGGCGGCTTGGCAGTCTTAGGGAGAAAGTAGTTTTCGTCGGTGGTTGTGCCACGGGCTTATTCATTACGGATCCCGCGATGCCGGAAGTCCGGGTGACAAAGGATGTGGACGTGATTATTGATATTGCTACAAGGATGGAATACTCCAGACTTGAGGCAGATCTTCGAAGCAAGGGTTTTAGAAATGATATTAGCGAAGATGCGCCGTTATGTCGCTGGGTAGTCGATGGTATCAAAGTTGACGTCATGCCCACAAAAAAGGATATTCTCGGATTCTCCATGTCATTGGTATCTGCCTGCCATTGAGAATGCAAATGATGTGCAGCTCAATAATGAGCTCGCCATAAAACTCGTCACTCCCCTTATTTTCTTGCAACCAAAATCGAAGCTTTTAAGGGGCGCGGCAAGGGAGATTATGTAGCCAGTCACGACATGGAAGATATTATAACTGTTCTGGATGGGCGTCGAGAAATAGTTGATGAAATTAAAAATTCCTGTGACGAATTGAAAACTTTTCTTTCCACGACGTTTCGAATATTCTTAGCTGATGAAAATTTTCTTGATGCAATTCCGGGACAATTGCTACCAGATCATGCAAACCAGGCAAGATTGCCGCGGCTTTTAAAGATTTTGGAAGATATAGCAAATATGTATTAACTTTCTCACAATAGTATTCGTATCTTTTCCCTTGTTGTCTTCAGTCTCCTTCGCTGGTATGACAGTGGTGGCGGGAATGACAGCCGATGGAATTCATGGAACATAGCATTTAATTTGCAGAGGTACTATGAACGAAGAATATTTAAAACCGACAGAATTTATCGACAGCAATGCGCCGGAGGTTCAGGCTTTTGCGCAAAAAGCTGTCATTGAAGCAAAAACACCCCGTGAGAAAGCCGTCAAGCTTTACTATGCCGTCCGGGATGGTATTTATTACGATCCATACCGGATCGATGTTTCCCGCGACGGTTTTAAGGCCAGTACTATTTTGCGTCAGGGTTATGGTTTTTGCGTAACCAAAGCTGTAACGCTGGCCGCCGCCTTACGCGCACAGGGTATCCCCGCTAAGCTGCATTTTGCCAATGTCCGCAATCACCTTACTACGGAAAGGCTTAAAGAAATCATGCAAACGGATATATTTTTTTACCATGGCTTTAACGATGTTTTTCTCGATGGACGCTGGTTGAAGGCTACGCCAACATTCAATTTATCTTTGTGCAAGAAATTCAAGGTAAAACCGCTGGATTTTGACGGGATAAACGATGCTATCTTTCATCCTTTTGATATGGAAGGCCGGCGCCACATGGAATACATTGCCGATCACGGTTCCTTTGCTGATTTGCCTTATGACAAGATTATTGAATCCTTTATCACTTGTTACGGAAACGCGACGAAATATTACGAGAAGCAAATAAGCCAGCCCGGCGATTTTGAGCGCGAAGCAGAAACGGAAAAGTGAAGGGTGAAGAGTGAATGGAAAAGAATTTCACCCTCCCTCGGTCTTTCCCCTCAAGGGTGACTGTTTCAAAGGGTGAATCCCCGTTCAAAGTGCACCAATGATGACCTGAATTAAGTGCTATTTACCCGGCATTCTCCTTGTTGCCTTTCCTTCGTTACAAATAATCGTTCTTCTTTCTTTTACTTTGAGAGTTTCATTTATTTTTTTTAGAGCCTCTATTATTTCCTCATCAGAGTTAACCATAATCCTTCTCGGTCCTTCCCCCTTTTCTTGCTCTCTTCCCCCCATAATTCACCACCTCTTTATTTAATCTATCAATGAAACACGCTTGATTTGCTTATCATTAAAATTATTTGTATCGTTCATCAACCGACCGTTTGCTGGCTTTCTCCGATAGGTTGAATATATAATAGCACGATTCATTATTTTTAAAAGAGAAAAATCCCCGGCTTCATTGATTACGGCTTGAAAACTAGTAGAATAGGGATATTGTGGGTAGAGAGACATCATTATTGACATTGTTGGATGCTTTTTGTAATGAGAATGGCTAAAGAAGAAAAGGCATAAAAGAAGGAATTATGTTTAATAAATTAGATTATATTGAATCTTGCATTGCTGATTATGAAGCAAGAATCAAAACCGAGAAGGAATTAATAAAGGGATATAAGAGAGCAATTAAACGGAATAAAAATATATTAAATCAATTTAACGCTCTAAATCTTCCGGCGTTACATATTAATTTCATTGAGGGCTTTATAAAAAGGGACAGTGATTCGATAAAATTCTACGAAAAATTATTGAAAAACAAAGAAGCCGGACTTAAGAAATTAAAAATTGAAAAATTTACCGCAACTGGAAGGAAGTTTAAAGTTATGAAAGGCGGTTCAAACAGTTTTGCGAAATGAGGCCAAATCTTTAATCTTGACATTTGACGCTGATTCTCCCCGCAAAGCTTTATCATACTAGGCATTCAACATATTAAAGAAAATATTTCACCCTCGCCCAACCTCTCCCTTCAAGGGAAAGGAGATTTTCTGGATTTATACCCTAAAGGGCACCATGGCCGGCCGGAGTTTATCCCGCGTATGCGGGACCGGTATAACACGAAAGTTAGTAAATCCACCCCCTGACCCCCGCCAGCGGGGGACATTATTTTTGTCATTCCAGACTCAAGGCCAGGCGCATGTCTGGTGATCCGGAATCCAGGCGTCGTCCCCGCGCAAGCGGGGAACCAGTTCCTTATAATACTGGATTACCCGGTCAAGCCGGGTAATGACAAGACATAGGGTTTATGAATAAGGAAATTCAAAAATTTTTAAGAGAACATCTGGGCAAGGCTGATTTTGAACTGGAACCGATCAAGAAGGGCGGTTCCGATCGCAGTTTTTTTCGAGTATCCCTGCCACATCAAGACAGCTTTGTTTTTATGCATTACGGCGATGAAGTAGCGGAAAACGCCCACTGGACCGGCATCAACAGATTTATGGCATCGCTGAATATTAATGTGCCGCGGATTGTCACGCAGGATATATCAAAACATTTTATCCTGATTGAAGACTTGGGCGAGGTTGATTTGTGGTCGCAAAGGACTCTTCCCTGGAATGAAAGGCGCGATTATTATTTTCAGGCGCTCACGCAAATTTACCGTCTGCATTCCTTTGATCTGAAATCGGTTCCCGCGGATGTGAAATTGTCCGAAGGTTACGGCCCACGGTTATATAAATGGGAGCATGACTATTTTCTGGAGAATCTTGTCGGGGAAGTCTGCAAAATAAAACTTTCATCAGCGGACGCCGCAAAATTGAATAAGGAACTGGACGCGCTTTCCGCGCGCCTGCAAAAAATTGAACCCTGTCTGATTCACCGTGATTTTCAGTCGCAGAATATCATGATTAAAAACGGCAGGCCGGTGATGATTGATTTTCAGGGGATGCGCCAGGGATGTCTCTTTTACGACTTGGGTTCACTGATCTGCGATCCTTACGTTACTTTGGCAGATGAAGAAAGAAACGAGTTGTTGACCTTTTACTATGAACTATTAAATCCCACTTACAGCCGCGATGAATTTATCCATAATTTTTGGATGGGTTCGGTGCAGAGGCTTTTGCAGGCTTTGGGTGCTTACGGTTTTCTAGGGCTTAAAAAAAATAAACCGGCTTTTCTTAGCCATATCGGCAACGGACTGGAGAATTTATTGATGGCGGTCGATAACGTAGGTAACTTGGAAATGCTAAGCGATTTAGCGACTGAATGCGAAACCATCCTTGCCCGTAAAAATTACTAGAAATCACTTGACATCCGGTCCGAATATTGTACCATATTCAAACCGGAGGTAAAAATCATGAATATCATAAACGATATTAAGCCAGTTACATATTTAAAATCGAAAGCCGCGGATTTGCTCAAGCAAATCAATGAAACGCAAAGACCTGTCATTATAACTCAGAATGGAGAACCGCGGGCGGTACTGCAAGATCCTGAAAGTTATGAAAATATGCGCAATGCCATCGGTATGTTGAAGCTTATTTCACAAGGTGAGGCTGATGTACGAGGTGGCCGGACGAAAGCACAGGAAAAAATGTTTGATGAAATCGAAGCTACGTTAAATAAAAGGTCTAAATGAAACCAAAATATAAGGTTCAATGGGCGGTTGTCGCTGAAACTGACTTAAAACAGATCATCGATTATCTGGCGGCTGATAGTCCGGGCAATGCTTTACAAATATTCAAAAAGATTCGGCAGAGAGCATCTGGTCTTTATTCTTTTCCTGAACGCGGCAGAATAGTTCCCGAACTGCAAGCACAGGGGATAAATATTTACAGAGAGTTAATTGTCGCGCCCTGGCGAGTCGTCTATCGCATAGCGGAAGGAACCGTTTTTGTCCTATCGGTTATCGATTCACGGCAAAATGTTGAAGATATCCTGCTCAACAGATTGCTAAAATAAATCCGGCATTTGGTTTTCGGACATATCGATAAATGAATATTGACATTTCCGTCTGTAACCGGTAATTAATTAGATTCCTCGGGCTCAAAAAACATAAAACCGGTTTTCTAAGTCACATCGGCAACGGTCTGGTAAATTTACTGATTGCAGTCGATAATGTTGGCGGACTGGAAACCGAATGCGAAACAATCCTCGTCCGGAAAAGTATCAGAGTAATGGAAACATGACATATAAAGCAAAATTGTTTTGAATAATTGAGTGTCCCCGGAATTTTACTCTACTTTTATATCACCGCTCTCCACATCAAAGATAATCATTTCAAGCGGTGTTTCCTCGTTATAGCGGTTGTTATAAATAGCTTTTGATCTTGCGCAGCCACCGGTTACAATCATTTTAACACTTTCGTAAACCTGCTCTGAATATCCATGAAGATCTCCGAAGAAAGCAGCTTTGATGTTCTGCCTGTTTTTGTTTAAAGCATCTAAAAAATATTTTGTTGAACCGTGCGGTAAAGAATAAAATTCCCATTCTCCAAACTTAGGCGGAACATGTGATAGTATAACCGTGTTTTCACGGATACGCTTTTGCAGCATGAGTTGCTGTATCCAAGAGAACTTTTTGTTTGCTGTGTTAAGACAAATAAAGCGCCACTTGCCAATGTCTATAACTTTAGAACAACTGCCGAAATATCTATAAAAATAGATCAATGGTCTGTCATGATTACCCGGCACGGCAATAAATTATGAACGCAATGAGCGGTTTGGGGATGTGTCGATGGAGTCTGCCTTGTAAACCTTCCGACCAGCGCAGCTGCCTGTGACGACCGTTTACATCGGAAGATAAATCTATTCGTCGCGTCCTGTTTGAATATGCGTAATGACGTCAAGATTGAACATGATCATCCCGTGAATATTTGGAACGGCGTAGATGTTGACATGAGGATGAAGAGCGTAAGAATCTGAGGTTTTGGATTCGGATAATGAGTTTTCAATTCGTTTTATGTTTCCCATAAAGCCATTGCGCTCATCGTGGCTCTATGTTAAGCAATTCGTCAACATTCACCATCCGGAGAGATTTTGAAAAATGAAGTATGAACCACTAGTTATTGAAGAAAAATGGCAAAAAAAATGGGAGGCGGAGAAATCCTTCAAGGTTACCGAAGACCCGCAGAAGAAAAAATATTATCTGCTGGAGATGTTCCCTTATCCTTCCGGCAAAATTCATATCGGCCATGTGCGTAATTACACCATCGGCGATGTAGTCGCCCGTTATAAGCGAATGAAGGGTTTCAATGTTCTGCACCCGATCGGTTGGGATTCCTTCGGCATGCCTGCGGAAAATGCGGCCATCGAGCATCAGATTCATCCCGCGAAATGGACCAACGAAAATATCGAGCACATGAAAAAACAGCTCAAGCGTATGGGCTTCAGCTATGACTGGGATCGGGAAGTTTCCACCTGCGAGCCGAAATACTACCGCTGGGAACAGCTCTTCTTCATCTGGATGTACGAAAAAGGTCTGGCCTACAAGAAACGCTCCACCGTTAATTTCTGCACCAAATGCGACACGGTTCTGGCCAACGAACAGGTGGAAGGCGGTCAATGCTGGCGCTGCGGTACGGAAGTGCAGGAGAAAGTACTTGATCAGTGGTTTTTCAAAATCACTGCCTACATCGAAGAACTGCTGGATTACTGCGACAAACTGCCCGGCTGGCCGGAACGCGTCATGACGATGCAAAAAAACTGGATCGGGAAGAGCTACGGCTGTGAAGTTGATTTTCCGATGGCCGACGGAAACGGTGCCATCAAGGTATTCACCACGCGTCAGGACACGCTCTTCGGCGCGACATTCATGCTGGTTGCCGCGGAGCATCCGCTGGTTACGGAACTGACCAAAGGCAAAGCCATTGAGAAAGACGTTCAGGCGTTTGTTGAGAAAGTCAAAAAGCAGGACAAGTTGATGCGGACTTCCGAGTATTACGAAAAGGAAGGCCTCTTTCTGGATTCCTACTGTCTCAATCCTCTCACCGGTTGGAAAATGCCGATCTTTGCGGCCAATTTTGTTCTGGCTGATTACGGCACCGGCTGCGTCATGGCCGTGCCGACGCACGATCAGCGCGATTTCGAATTTGCCAAAAAATTCAATCTGCCGCTGATAGTGGTCATTTCTCCGAAAGACAGAACGCTTGATCCGGTAACGATGACGGAAGCTTACGTGGATGAAGGAATTCTGGTCAACTCCGGTCAGTTCAACGGAATGGAAAACACCCGGGTTCTGGAAGCCATCGCTGATTTTCTGGAAAAAGAAGGGAAGGGCAAACGCACCATTCAGTACCGTCTGCGCGATTGGGGTATCTCCCGCCAGCGTTACTGGGGCGCGCCGATTCCGATGATTAACTGCGCTAAATGCGGCATCGTTCCTGTTGATGAAAAAGATCTGCCTGTCATACTGCCGGAAAATGTTAAATTAAGCACCGAAGGCGGTTCACCTCTTGCGGCTCTGAAAGAATTCGTGGATACAACCTGCCCGAAGTGTGGTGGCAAGGCCGCTCGCGAGACGGACACGATGGATACATTTGTAGAATCATCATGGTATTTCGATCGCTTCTGCTGTCCGGATTGCGACACCAAGCCCGGCCTTGACCGCAAGAAGCTCGATTACTGGATGCCGGTTGATCAGTACATCGGCGGCATTGAACACGCCATTTTGCATCTGCTCTATTCGCGCTTTTACACTAAAGTCCTGCGCGATTTCGGCGTGATCGGCGTAGACGAGCCTTTTACCAATCTGCTGACGCAGGGCATGGTCTGCAAAGAAACGATGAAGTGCAAAGAGCACGGTTATCTTTACCCTGAGCAGGCGGCGGATGACAAATGCCACATCTGCGGACAGGAAATAATTATCGGCAAGACCGAAAAAATGTCCAAGTCATTGAAGAACGTTATCGACCCTGACTATCTGATAAAAACATACGGCGCCGATACGGCGCGAATATTTTGTCTGTTTGCGGCGCCGCCGGAGAAGGATCTGGAATGGAGCGATCAAGGCGTGGAAGGCTCTTTCCGCTTTCTCAGTCGTCTGTGGCGCATCGTTGAAGAATATCTTGAAGACATAAAGAATGTTGAGCCTCTGTCCGGTGCTGTTGAACTGGAAGGTGAGTTAAAGGCGTTACGGCGCAAAACCCACCAGACTATCCGTAAAGTGACCGTTGATATCGAAGACCGTTTTCATTTCAACACGGCCATCAGCGCGGTAATGGAATTAGTAAATGCTGTCTATCAAACTAAACGTCCCGGCAGCGATGATAAGATGGCGCTGTCTACCGTGAGAGAAGCGCTGGAAGCCGCCATCATTTTGCTGGTGCCGATTGTGCCGCACATCACGGAAGAACTCTGGCAGTTGCTTGGTCATAAATATCTGGCTGCCAATGTTGTGTGGCCGGAATTTGATCCGGCGATTGCCAGTGAAGAAGAGATGACAATCGTCGTGCAGATTAACGGTAAACTGCGCAGCAGAATGACTGTGGCGGTGGATGAGGACCCGGAGAAAATCAAGGCAAACGCGCTGGCTGATGAAAAAATCAAGGCCATGACCGAGGGGACACAAATAAAGAAGGTTATTTACGTGCCTAAAAAGCTGGTCAATATTGTTGTTGCATAGTAATAAAATAGTGGTGAGGCCTTTGCATTATTATCGATTTGTCATTTCGACCGAAGGCGAAAGCCCGGCGTATGCTCGGGGAGAAATCTTATAAGGTAATGACATAAAATAAAGATTTCTCGTCGTTCCGGCCAGTCGGAACTCCTCGAAATGACATGAAATACAGTTTTACTAAGATACAAGCGGTGTTATTATGATAAAAAGGAAAAATCATTTGAAAATTAAAATCGCATTTGTTTGTTTTTTGTCTGCTTGCCTGTTCGGGTGTGGCTATTCATTTACATCACGTGGAGAGTCAATAGATAACCGTATTCAAAAAGTTTACGTGGAATCATTTGACAATAAAACTTCACAGGCGGAAATAGAAAATTTTTTCCGGACAGCTTTTATTAATCAGTTTATTCAGAACAGCCGTTTTAGAATCGTATCCAGCAGTGAGGACGCGGACGCAGTAGTAAGAGGCAGGATTCTTAATCTTAATACATCACCGCTTTCATATATCAAAAATGGTCTGGCGGCAGAAGAACGGGCGGCAGTTATCATCGAAGTGGTTTTTCAGGATAATTCCAACGGCAAAGTAATCTGGAGCGCGAATAACATGACACAATCGGTTGATTATAAGCTCAACGATGATATTAATCTGCTTCCCGCGACCAGAAAACAAGCGCTGATGAAACTGGCCAACGATATGGCGGAAAAAGCCTTTAACCTGATGATGTCCGGGTTCTAATTTTATCGAAACGTCGGAAATGCCGTCTTAGTCAGAAAAATTGTAGTCATACCGGTCCCGCATACGCGGGATTGCACTCCGGTCGGCAGATGTCGTTTTGATGAAATATGGACAAACAATAATGAAAAAATACTGGATTCCGTATCGCGCTTCGCTTGTACGGAATGACAAAAGTGGTTTATGACCCCTTTAGTTCGAAAATTCGGCCGATTCCTGCTTCTGGCAGTCAAGGATGAAAAAGAGGCACTAGATTTCTTTTTTTTCAAAAAACGTACCGTTCAAGAAATAAAGAACATTTCTTCATATCTGAGAAAATTATCAGGCAAATATTTGCTGGTAATGGATGCCGACAAGAGGATTATTATTGATAAATTGTCTTTGCGCGAATTCATTGGCGCCGCCGAAACAAATCAAGCCGGCATGATTTATTCAGATTTGATTTTACGTGACGGGAATAAGCTGCTTGAGCATCCCCTTATAGATTATCAGGCGGGCAGTATCCGCGACGATTTTAATTTCGGACATCTTTTTTTATTTTCTTGTGCGGCAATCAAATCAAGTCTGCAGAAATACGGTTCTCTGCCTTTTGAAGGGGATACGGCTTTATACGACTTGCGCCTGAAAGTTTCCGTTGACCATAAAATAATTCATGTTGCGGAATTTTTGTACATTGTATCCGCGGAGAATAAACAAAAGATAAGCAAACCCGGCGGGAAAGAGGAAGCGCATTTTGCTTACGTTGCTAAAGAAAATTTGATTCGTCAAAAAAAGCTCGAAAAGATAGCAACAGATCACCTGAAGCGCATCGGAGCATATCTGCCTCCACGTACAAAAAGCGTGAATAAAGAACAGCATGACTTGCAGTGGAACGCCAGCATCATCATTCCCATGCTCAATCGTAAAAAGACGATTGCCGCCGCGCTGACCAGTGCCCTGGAACAAAAAACCGATTTTCCATTTAATATTATCGTAGTAGACAATCATTCCACGGACGATACCACTGATATTCTGAAAAAATACGCGGCAAAATATCCCCATGTCCATCATATTATTCCCACGAGACGCGATCTTGGCATCGGCGGCTGCTGGAATGAAGCGATCTATTCGCCGTACTGCGGACGTTACGTTATTCAGCTCGATTCCGACGATCTTTACAACTCGCCCCGAACGCTGCAAAAAATTGTGAATACTCTGCGCCGAGGGCTATACGCAATGGTTGTCGGCTCTTATACTATTGTTAATGAGAACCTTGAAAAGATTCCACCGGGTCTTATTGACCACAGGGAATGGACGCAGGCTAATGGACATAATAATTTGCTGCGTGTCAACGGTATGGGAGCGCCACGCGCTTTCGATGCTTCCGTGATTCGCCGGATAGGATTTCCCAATGTCAGTTACGGCGAGGATTACGCTGTGGCTCTGAGGGTTACCCGTGAATATAAAGTCGGAAGAATTTATGACAACCTGTATCTCTGCCGCCGCTGGAAGAACAACACTGATGCCGGACTTTCTATGGAGAAACAAAACGCTAACGATTTTTATAAGGATAAGCTGCGCACCACGGAAATTGGGGCCAGAAAATCAGCCGGTAAAGAAGAACCTTTTTTCAACAAGGAAAGAATTTTTGCCGAATTTGATGGAGGAAAAGATTTATCGTTGGCCTTGCTTTGCCAAAGCCTTTATGATTCGCAAAAGAAAAGCTGGCCACGACTTGCCGATGCCTGCCGTGACTTAAATGCCGTTAATAATAGAAAGCTATCAGGGAAATATAAAGCTTATCTGCAATACAATTCCGCCCGCGCTATAAGCAGCGGAGCCGCGGTTGATGCAGAGTCAATTAAGAAAAGACCTTGCTTTTTATGTCATGAAAATCTTCCAGTGGAACAGAAAGGAATTTTATACAGAAACAAATATTTAATTCTTTGTAATCCTGCGCCGATTTTTAAAAATCATTTTACAATAGTAGCACTTAAACACGAACCACAGAAGATAGCATCCTCTCTGCTTTCTCTTTTGCAGTTGGCTGCCGATTTTTCGTCGGAATATGCTATCCTTTACAACGGTTCGGCCTGCGGCGCATCCGCACCCGATCATCTGCATTTTCAGGCGATTCCGAGAAGTCACCTTCCTTTTTTCCGGGAATTTAAAAAGCTATCACCGGCTGAAGGAAAATCTTCTGTCCGATACAGCCGGTGGGAAAATTTTGACCGTTCCATAATTCTGCTGGAAGCGAAAAGTGCAGAGAAATTAAACGAACAATTTTTAAATTTACTGACTGTAACGCAAAGAATACTTAAGATAGACGATGAACCGATGTTAAATATCATTTGCGATTATTCAGGTAATCGCTGGCAGTTGGCTGTCTTCCTGCGTCAGAAACACCGTCCGAATGCCTATTTCGCGAAAGACAAAGATAGAATATTTATTTCTCCTGGCGCCGTTGATATGGCAGGATTTGTAATCACGCCGCTTCTGGATAATTACAATCATCTGGATTATAATGCCATTCGCGAAATTTACCGGGAAGTATCACTACCGGAGAATGTGATGAATTCAATAATTAAAGGAATTGTAAAAGGAAAGTGAAAATGTTTTTTACCGAAGATATAATTGTAGACAGCTCGATGAGCTTTTCCGAAGCGATAGAAGGAATAAATGCGCCACTGGAGATTATCGATCTCTTATCAATGATAGATGTCTGCTACTATTCTTTTGACGGCAGAAAGCATCAGGGACAAATTATCGTCAACCGGGAATTGGAAGATGATGTTTATGACATATTTAACTTTATTGAAAAGATTTTATTCCCTGTGGGAAAAGTCGTCCCCATAGTCGCTTATCAATGGGATGATCATAATTCCATGGCGGATAATAATTCTTCATCTTTCAATTTCAGGGTTATTGAAGGAACAACAAAATTATCCATGCACTCGCTGGGGAAAGCTCTCGATATAAATCCGGTGCAGAACCCGGTTGTTTATCCCAACGGCGTGGTTGTGCCGGCAGGTGCTAAGTATCTGCCGGAAGACAGAGGAACCTTCACGGCAGACAATCCCATTGTTCAAGAATTTCTCAGGCGCGGCTGGCACTGGGGCGGGAATTTTGAGCAGCCCAAAGACTATCATCATTTTGAAAAACCCTGATCCCGATTCCAAATAAAAGCGCTATCTGCGTTGGTGCAGCCTGCCCCGGCGCAGGCCGGGGTCATCGGCAACGCGACGTATTGACATATACGCCGGATGCCTGTCCCGCGCATGCGGGATTACCTCTTCCTCTCCGCCTTGCTATCATCTTTAATTTGAAACCGGTCTAGAATAACGGCCGGGCGACGATGATGCCGGTGAATTTCTTATTGGATTTCAGATAGGCAACGAGATTTTTTTTCGAGATGACCACGGCTCCTTCCTTGCTTGAGGCGTGAAGCAGGCGCAGGCTTTTCCCCTGCCAAAAGGCAAAGCCAACATGCGCCACGTCCAGTCCCTCCTGGTTTGCGGTAAAGGCAATGATATCGCCATTATATATTTTTGATCTTTGCGTGGTTACTTTATCTTTTTCAATGACATAGAAGATTTTGCGGGAAAGTATCTTTTCAATCGATGCCATTCTGGCAAGTTGCGCTTTGTTTTGCAATGCAGGATACAATTCACGATGAACAGTCATGAAATTAATTATTTTGTGTTGAGGTTTGCCGCCAAGACTACTAGACACGTCAGTTAAAATCCCCTTTTTTTCATTATCGCGCAACCAATCAGTGAAATAATGCAGGCGCGAGGAATAGTCATTCATCTTGCCCTGCCGGTAACGGATTGATTTTAAATTTTTTCTGAATTCATGCTTTGAAATATTCCCGGCAGCGACGCATTGGGCAAGTGCAAGAACAGTTTCCACCAAAGTAGTGCAATCAAAGGCCGATACATTGACAATTAAATTTTCTTTACCGGAGTTCTCAAGCGTTCCCTCTTTGTAGAGCTTATTAATAAAAAGAAGCCCGATATCTACTATTAAATCGCCGCAAGATGATTCGTCGTGTTTTTTTGCTTTCATAATAAGCTCTTCTTTTGATTAGTGTCTAAATGATTATCCGGAACAAAGCAAATACTAATATTAAGGATTAGCAGAGAGAGGAAATAAGTGCTTTAATAATAAATAAAAAAGCGGCCGGTATTAGAACTGACCGCTTTATGCGTTTTTATTATTGATCCCATATCGCTTTGTTCTCGTGATAATTCGCCCGGCAAATTTCAGCGCGTTTTACTTCTGAAATTTGGGACTCGCTAGTGAGGGTCATTGAACAGCGTTGACTTTTTTAGTCAGTCGGGAAACTTTGCGTGAAGCATTTTTCTTATGAATTAAGCCTTTACTGGCTGCTTTATTCAATGCGGGGATAGCAGTTTTAAGCGCATTAATAGATTTTTCTTTATCCTTACTGTTTACATTTTCAATTACTGATTTAATCTTTGTTTTTAGTGCGGACTTGGCGGCGATATTGCGCGCGCGGTTTTTTTTGTTCTGCCGATCACGTTTTTCTGCTGATTTATGTGTTGCCAAAAGCATCCTCCTGAACTAAATTTTTTTAGAAAAGTTTTGTTAAATATTACTTTACTGCGTTTGTAATGTTTGAGTTTCCTTAAATAGGGTTTGTTGATTAGCTTAATTATTGGGGACTGTCAAGCACAAACTGGATTATTCCCCCACCGTATCTCATTGTTTTTTATAGGAAAGTATAAAATTGCTTCAAAAGTTTTAAAAAAACACTTAAATTTTCTTGACATAATGTTTTTTCTTTATATAAACAGACCATCTGTATACTTCCAGAGAACATAAGTTTCATCGAATTTCTGTGACACAGAAATCAGGTAAAAAATCCGATAATAATACAGAAATACGGCAGGAAGACCTGTCTCTTTTGAAAAAATCAGATATGGCCATGTATGCTGTAAAAACACAAGGGCGCAACAATTACATGTTTTTCTCTAATATTATCAGGTAACCTTTGCTGATTTTTTCTTTTGTTTTATTTTCTGCTTCTTTTTTTGAGCGTTTTTCAAGGCGGCTTCAATGAATCTGCTGAACAGCGGGTGAGGTTTAATCGGCCTGGATTTGAATTCCGGATGAAATTGACATCCCAGAAACCAGGGATGATCTTTTATCTCCACTATTTCCGCCAGGCGTCCGTCCGGTGATATGCCTGTAATGCGTAAGCCCTTATCGGTAACAGTCTTTTTATAATCATTGTTGAATTCATAACGGTGACGATGCCGCTCTGAGATTTTTTTCTGTCCATAGGCTGTAAAAGCGAAGGAATCCGGTTCGACAACACAAGGCCAGGCGCCCAGTCTCATGGACGCACCTTTTTCTTTGACATTGCGCTGCTCGGGCAACAGGTCGATTACCGGATAGGGAGTAGCGGGGTCAAATTCGGAACTGTTGGCTTTATTCAATCCGCAGATATTTCTGGCGTATTCCACGACGGCCATCTGCATTCCCAGACAAATTCCAAAGAATGGAATCTTTCTCTCCCGCGCGTACTGGACGGCAAGAATCATGCCTTCTATGCCGCGGATACCAAAACCTCCCGGAACCAGAACGGCGTCAACATCATGCAGGCTTGTACCCAGACCTTCAGCTTCAATTTTTTCCGAATCAATAAACTTTAACTTTACCCGGCATTTGTTGGCGATACCGCCGTGCACAAGCGCTTCATTGAGGCTTTTGTATGAATCGGTCAGGTTGACATACTTGCCGACAATGCCAATACATACCTCATCGGGAGGATTGTTAAACCTGTTAACCACATCTTCCCAAACTTCCAGTTTCGGTTGTCCTGTCCAGATATTGAGAAGATCAACAATTTTGGCATCAAGCCCCTCCCGATGGAAAATCAGTGGTACTTCATAGATACAGTTGACATCTTTAGCGGTAAAAACAGAATTGACTTCCACATTGCAGAAGAGCGCAATTTTGGATTTAATTTCCTCGGAAAGAAAATTTTCCGTCCGGCAAAGCAGAATATCCGGCTGAATGCCGATTTCTCTAAGCGCCTTGACGCTGTGCTGAGTGGGCTTTGTTTTGACCTCGCCTGCTGTCTTGATAAGAGGCACCCATGTCAGGTGAATAAAAATAGCGTTCTCTCTTCCCGCTTCATTGCGGAACTGGCGTATTGCTTCCAGAAAGGGAAGGCTTTCGATATCTCCGACCGTGCCTCCTATTTCCACGATGGAAACATCGAAGCCGGTTGCCGTTTTTCGAATATAATCTTTTATTTCATTGGTAATGTGGGGAATGACCTGCACGGTTTTACCCAGATAATCGCCGCGCCTTTCTTTGGTAATGACTGAATAATAAACCTGTCCGGTTGTGAGATTGTTACTCTTTCCCATGCGGGTGGAGCAGAACCTCTCATAATGTCCCAGATCAAGATCGGTTTCCGCGCCGTCGTCGGTAACGAAGACTTCGCCATGCTGGAAAGGACTCATTGTTCCGGGATCAACATTAATATAAGGATCAAGTTTTTGATTGCTAACTTTCAGCCCCCGGCATTCCAGTAGGGCTGAAATTGATGCCGCCGCCAATCCTTTACCCAGCGAAGAAAGAACGCCGCCAGTGACAAAAATAAATTTCGTTTTCATATTCGCTCCTCAATACTTTCCACATATTTATGACTAAAAAAGATCAAATGCCTCGGACACAAGTTTGATAATAAAATTTAATTATCTGTAATGACCAATTGTTTAATGCGCCCGGCCAGAGTTTCCACCGGTTCACTGAACAAATCAGCGATCGGGAATTTTTCCAAATAACCGTCATCCCAGTTAATATTATATTCGTTGACCAGATTGCGGATGTCGTTGTAGCGGTAACCCAAGACGCCCTTCTTTTCGCCTGCGGGCAGAAATTCATTATAGTCTACATGGAGTAAAACGAGATTGCTGACAGATTCATTTTCTCCTAATATAGGCAAAATTACGATTGCCGCTCCGTCCGCCTTGCCCTTGCCGGTATAAACGTGACCGGTACTGACAATTGTCCTTTTCGTTCCCATAAGCATTGTGGAAGTTTCCGCGCGCGATTTCATATCTTTGGCCACTCCGCCTTTTTTTCGGATGGTAATGGTTGAACCTTCGGCGGGATTGCCCTGTGCATCGAGGTTATTAATATCATAAATGGTGTATCCTCGCACGCCGGAAATGGCAGGTTGGATTCTGCTTACGGTCATGACGTTTCTGTAGGTCATATCTTTGGCGGCAATTTTCAGTTCCTCCAGAAGATCGAAAATGATTCCTTTGAGTTCCTTTTCTTTGCGGCTTGTACCGACTGTAACCGTTTTAGCCTGATGACGTATTGCGTCTATAGGTCTGGTCAATTCATCAATTGCCCGGTCAAGTGTTACATCCAGAAGATCAAGAGGCGAGGCAAAATCTTCGTCAGTCTTAAATTCATGGCGGAAATCCCCCAGCGGTAATTTGCCTGCGGCATATTTTGCCAAAAGCACGACATCCGAAATTGTCCGTACGCCCAGCAGATTGAATGCCCCATTATTGCGATGATGATTGAAAGATTGATAAAACTTATTAATTATCTGGCGCAAGTGAACATCGGCAATTCTTTCGTAAAGCGAATAATTTTTCTTCGTTTGTTCGGCCATAGCCAAATTCAGGCTGTTTCTGAATTCTTTAAAAATAAGAGCTTCTTTATTAATACCGCAAGCGGCATAATAGCCCCACAAATGCCCCGCCATAGTATTGAGAATCACCGGCAGCGGCATGGGTGCCACCGGAAGGGAAATTACGGCATCGGCAATATTATCGAAGCGATCATCGCCTTCATCGGCAAAAACAATAACCGCAGCCTTGTGTGCTTTGAATATGGCCACATCCTTGGCGATATCTTCCGCGACTGCCCGGGGATTTCCGGCAGCACAAACCAGAATTAAAGGTTCGGCTGACAAATCAATATGTTTTTTGTTTTCCACTACATCGGAAGAAATAGTTTTATAGCAAAGTTCACTGAGCTTGATTCTAATTTCATCGGCCGCCGCTTTGTTTGGCCCGCTGCCCACTATCGCCCAGAATTTCTTCGCGGGAGCTTCTTTCACAGAAGTGGCAATTTGATCCCTTTTGGCAAAAACCCTCTCCATCAGTTGCGGCGAGCTTTCCAAATTAAGCAATTCCGCCATGATATAATCATCTCTGCGGGCGGCTAATAGTTGGGCAAAGAATAGGGCCAAAATATGACCAGCGATAATCTGGGAATAAAAGGCTTTGGTGGAAGCAACCGACATTTCAATATCGCGTCCGTCGCTGGTGTAAAATACTCCGTGCGATTTTGAAGTGATATCCGATTGTCTCCGATTGACGATGGAAATGATGAACGCGCCGCGCTCTGCCGCCATGGCCACGGCGCGATTTGTATCTGTTGTTGTTCCGGACTGGGTAATGGGAATCACAAGGGAGCCGGATAAATCATCCTTTAAGAAAAACCCGCTTAATTCGGAAGCAACTTTGCACATTATATTAATGTTCTTGTTTTTTAAATAACGCTCCAGGGCGTCAGCCACCGCCGCACCGGCTACAGCCGCTGTTCCATGTCCGATAACTATTATGTTTTTGATAGCGCCGTTTTGAAGTCTTAAACGAATGGCGGCAGGAACAATATCTTCACCTAAATTAAAAATGACCTGCGGCAAAGAATTATTCTTTACGGCCAGACGATATTTACCCCGCAGGGTTCTTTTAACCGAAATGGCGGATTCGGAAATTTCCTTGAGGAAAAAATGAGGATAATCGCCGCGATCAATATCACGCGTCGTAATTTCCGCCTTCTGCAAATCAATATCTTTTAAACTAATTTTGGTGCCATCGTAATAGCAACCACTTGCTCCTTCCCGTCCTCCCGATGAGGATTGATCCAAGACAAATATTTGTCCCGCTGCCCTGTTTGCATCATTGGTGGCTGTTTCACCATTCATTTTGATGAAATGAGGCATCACTTCCACTATCCCGTATAGTTCCGAAGAAAACATGTATTGATCCGAACTGATCCCGATGTAAATTGACTGGCCGCTGCCTTTGAGCGCTAAAAACATCTTGCCCGGTTCCAGATCACTGGTCATGGCAATTGCGTGTGAACCTTCGAAATCATTCACAGCCAGGCGAAACGATTCAGAGAGGTTTTGACCGGCTTTCAAATATTTCTCAATTTGCAGGGGAATAATTTTCGTATCCGTTGTGAGCTCCGGGGAAATCATTTCCGCCGGAAGCTCTGCGCGCAGAGCCTGATAATTATCGATATCGCCGTTTAATACAACATTAATGTGTGCGGCGGATTTGGGGTAAAAAGGAAAGTGCGGATTTTTCTGCTCAAGTTTATAATTATTGACGGGATGACAATTTTCTTCCGTAATCGAACCGACGGAAGCCCAGCGCGTATGGGTCAGCGCCGTTTCATAAAGCGTATCCAGTGCGGCAAAACACGGGATAATTTTGTCTTTCTTAATTATCTGCCTGAGATCACCGGCATTGCGTCCCAGTTCACCCACAATAGAAAAAGTTTTATAGGTAAAAGTCACGGTCGTTTTTTTGGCGGTGCCGGCATTTACATTTGCTGCAATCAGAATGGCGCCATTAACAAGGTCTTTCTCTTCAGCTCTCGTCAAATAATCTTCGTATAAGCCTTTTTCTTTCAGTTTAAGCAAAATGTTTTCCATGTCTTTTTCTTTTTCCAGGGTAAAGACAATTTGCAGTCCCGCGGAATCTCTGCCCCGAACTTCCAATCGGTCCACGGCATTGAGCAATAAATTAATTTGCCGGTATTTTTTGAAGGCCGCCGGTTTGATTTCGGATATCTTTTTTGCTCCGGAAAGATCAAAAATCTTCGGGAAATTAGCCAGGATATCTTTTTCTAAAATCCATTGGATATCTTTAAACAGAATAATACGGCTGTTGATAATTTCCAGATCGGTGGAAGTAAATCTGGCGGCATTATCTTCCAGGATATTTTCTTCTTCCGCCAGAAATAATTTCATTTTTTCAACTAAACCGAGAAGTATTTTGGATCTTTCAGCATGAAAGAAAAGAAATTCCTGTTTACTTTCCTGCTTGAGCTCCAATGTGATTTTTTCCATGGAGCTGAGCGTTTCGAGTCCGTCTAAGTATTTCTCTGCTGTAATCTTTCCGGCCAAAGCATTTTTTAGACCAAAACTTTTGATCTTCTTCCACAACGTTGCCAGCGCCAGATCTTCGGTTAATTCCGCAGGTTTTTTATCGGGATGGAAAGTCATCAGTCCGGCAAAGCCGCAGTTAAGTTGATAAGTCAAAACCGGGAAAAAAATTATTGCCGGAACGGAAACATTTGCCGGATTTTTTCCTATAAATATTTGACAGACCGCAAGAAACCGGCCCATATTTTTTATGGTATTGAGCATTCGCGCAATAAACATTATTTTTCTTTCCGCCGCGAAGCGTCAGGGTTATTATTTACGCATTCAGTTATAATGTTTTTAGTAATACTTCTTAACCAGTCCGTACCTTCCCGGGTTTGTGCGGGTGTCAACAAATGTATTGATTCCAGATAAGAGTTGCCTTTATTGGAAAGGCGCTGCATTATTTTTACAAATGAGTCTCTTTTTTTCAGCCCGATTTTTTCTTCATTATTACCGGAAAGATATGCTTCCATTCGCGGCCAATCCTGCAAAAACTGTTTTTGAGTACGGGACACGCTGCCTGGATATATTTTTTCCATTTTTTTTGTGACTACTTCCATAGAAGTTTCTATGCTTTGTGCAAAAAGGCGCAGTTGCTTGATCCGTTCTGCAAGGGCTTCATCCAAAACCCTGCACGCTCCGCAATAAAGGGCTTCGCCATACGTTTCTTTCATAAAAAACTCGCGGCGCACGCAGTGATACCAATGCCTCAAAGCCGATAAATTAGCCACGTACTCTATATTATGCTTAACTTTTCTAGTAATGTCACCGCCGGAGGCACCGGCAACAAATTCTTTCTTCTTTTCCAGAGAAGAAAGCGATGTCCAATGTATCCCCCCGGTTTTAAAATCCTGCCGGCAAATAACACCTGCGGGAATCACCGTTCCATAATCAATTTGTACCGGTCCCACAATGCCACCCTGACCTCCCAGGAAGATCGGCGGTTCCCTAAGCATTACGCCGCGCGGCACATCGCCGATTAATGAAGGAGTCGCTTTGTTTTGCCGCGGAGTATAATTGAAATGGATGTAGGAACTGCCCACTTCACTGTGATTCCTGCGACTCGTGCCACCAGCCATCAGGCAATCACAAAAATTAATCAGACTTCCCAGTTGCACGAAAGGAAAGAGGATTGTTTGTTTTAAACCGACACAATGATTTCCGGCTGCTTCTTCTTCCAAGAGGCAGCCGGAACGAACCTGCGCATTGCCGCCCATTGTTGACTTATTTAAAAATACCGAATTGGTAAAATATCCGCCCTTGAGTTCTACTGCGTTGCCCAGTTGACAATTAATTAAAGTAACCGGTCCTTCGAACCCCAGTTTTACTTCCGGTGAAATTAATGTGTTTTCACCGTAAATCCTTGCGGCGCCATAAATTATTGAGGAATCGGCAATCCTTTCCGGATTTACTTCATCACCGATTTCCACAGAAAAAGGGGCCGTCATCCGGACCCCTTTTTTTAAGAGACAAATTACCTTTGGAGATAAGGTTACAGTTTTTTTAATCGTTCCAGTCATAAATATTTTTTAGACGGCTACTTATGATTTTTCCCACAGCTAATACCCAGTTTAGCCATTTTATCAGTAAATGTGTTGCGGTTAATGCCTAAAAAAACTGCAGCGGAACTCTTTACGCCATTTGACCGGCGCAAAGCAATTTTAAATAAACCCTTTTCCACCATAGTCAGGACTTCTTCATAAAGCTTGCTTTTGCGATCACCGGAAGAAGATAAAATTGTAGTAATATCTTCCAGTTTTTTTTCCATTATTTCTTCAACAGCTACATAAGGGGTTGCCTTTACATTCATAACCATTTCTGACTTGTTGTGCTTTTTCGATCGCATTTTTTGAAGCTTACTCCTTTCGGGTAGAATTTACGAAGAAAGTAAAATGTACTTAAAAAGAATGGTTAATTCCCAACCTAAAATGATAACACTTTTAAAATTATAAAGGCAGTACAGATTAAGACACCGAACCAACACATCACAATCAAAGAACGTTGTTCCACAGGATTTTCCAGATAATTCTTAACTTCTATTTCGACTTTCTCATTTTCCACCTTATCCACAAGAGAACGAATAAGTAAAGCATGGTTTTCTAATAAGTTGGAAAAAAAATAAAATCCCTTGGTCGTTGTTAATATAAAATAAATTTTATTACGCAGAATAACAACTCCTAATTGTGTAATCTCTGCCCAGGTAAGTTCTTTTATACGAAAAAACTTCTTTATTTGTAAGCCTTCGGTAGTTACAATAATTTTTCTTTTTGTTGCTTCAACAGCAATAAATAAGGTGATGGCGAAAGAAACTGCCAGAATGATTTTCTCCAGCATTTGACCTTTAAATAAACTGATTAGAAACAATAAGAAGAGAAGAACAACGACAGTGATAAAAGGTATGAGGAAAGTCCTTTTAATTTTAAAAATACTTTGTGTCATTTATTAGTTCCCTGATTTAATTGATTAATAAAACATGCAAATATTGCTTTTCCGAATGGTTTTAATTGTTTCTAGCTAGTCACGAATAAAAGTGCCGCTTTTGCCGCCACTTTTTTCTAAAAGCATGATTTCTCCGATAACTATTTTCTTATTTACAGCCTTACACATATCGTAAATAGTTAAAGCGGCAATGCTCACGGCTGTTAGCGCTTCCATTTCCACACCTGTTTTCCCTGCTATTTGCACCTGAGCTTCTATTACAATTTGCGAGTTTTTATGATCAATATTCAGATCGACGTCAATTCCCGTTAATTGCAGCGGATGGCAGAGGGGAATGAGTTCTCCCGTTTTCTTTGCAGCCATAATGCCTGCAATTCTTGCCGTTGTCAAAACATTCCCTTTGGCAATTTGCCCTTTTTCTATTAATTTTAAAGTTTGAGAATCCATTTTGACAATTCCCCGGGCTTTCGCCTTGCGGAAAGTCTGAGCCTTTGCTGTAACATCTACCATTTGGACGTGGCCTTCATCATTCACATGGGACAATTTTTTCATGGCATTTATTGACTCTAAGAATTTGTTGTTGAATCAAATCAGCGACTTTGACATTCCCGATTTCAACAGATAAATGAATTTGACTTAAATCGCGGGAAGTCGCATTATCAAACAGAGCTTAATGTACTATTTGCGGAATAGCTCCACTCGATTTTGTTGACCTTTAACATAGGCCAATTAATGAGTCAAGAAACGTAACTATTTTTTTAAATATTTTTTAAAATTCATCCGGTTTTAGTATGCTTGTCCGGACTTTATTTTTACCATAGTTCATAAACATCCGTAAGAACTAATAATTTAATCTTGTAATGAAGGTTGTTATTTCCCGGTTATGATGATATGTATATAATAATAAAGAAGTAAAATAATTATTGTGCTCACTTTTCTTAGTATCAGGAGCTAATGAATAGATAGATAGTTGAAAAAATATAACATGGCCAAGAATTATGATGCTTACATAAGAAAACAAAATCAATAGTATTGAAAGAAATAACTTTTCTCGACTTAAATAAAAAAATAGCCTAATTAGTCATAAATTATCTGGCACATTATGAGATTGCATCTGCTGACGCTGAAATTTTCCGGTAAATATTCAAATCTTGAAGCACTGTTTCAGAATAATTACTATCGTCTATCACTTACACAAATCCGCACCTTTCTGGTATTGGGAGCGCTGATTTATGTGGCTTTCGGTATTCTAGATGCGCTCCTAATGCCTCAACAAAAAACTACCATATGGTTTATTCGTTTTGTTGTTGTTTGTCCTCTGCTGTTAGTGGTTTTACTGATATCATTGTCAGATTTTTTTGAACGGTATATGCAGCCTATCCTGGCCAGCATTCTTATTATTGCTGGCGGGGGTGTTATTTGTATGATCGCTATTGCTCCACCACCAGTCAGTTATTACTATTATGCCGGCTTGATGCTTGTTTTTATGTGGGGCTACATTTTTATCCGTCTTCGGTTTCTTTGGGCTTCATTTGCTGGATGGGTGCTGGTTATATTGTATGAAGTCGTGGTTATCTGGATAAATCCTACGCCCGTTGATATTCTGATCAATAATAACTTTTTTTTAATCAGCGCAAACGCCCTTGGAATGCTGGCCAGTTATTTTATCGAATTCTATGCTCGGCATGATTTTTTTCTGACGCAGCAATTGGAGATTGAGCGGGAGAATGTTAATAAGGTTAACCAGGAACTGGAAGAGCGAGTGAAAAAGAGAACGGCTGATTATCTAATTATTAATCAGGCGCTTGAGCAGGAAATCGCCAGCCACATACAGGCGGTGGAAGCATTAAGGTTGAGCGAAGATAATTTTCGCCGGTCCATAAATGAATCTTCATTGGGTGTTCGCATCGTGACCAAAGAAGATGAAACCGTGTATGCCAATCGGGCTATTTTGGATTTCTATGGCTATGACAGCATTGAAGAATTGGAAATGATCCCCCTGGAGAAACGCTATACAAAAAAAAGCTATGCAGAATTCAAGATCAGAAATGAGAAAATAAAACGAGGTGTTGATGTTCCATTCGAATATACAATAGATATCATCAGAAAAAATGGTGAAGTCCGTAATCTCCAGGTCTTTCGCAAAGAGATACTTTGGAACGGTGAAAAACAGTTTCAAATCATATCTCAGGATATTACCGGCCGCAAGCGGGCGGAGGAAGCTTTGCAGGAGAGCGAATCCAAATTCCGGACTCTTTTCGAGACGGCCAACGATGCCGTTTTTTTAATGGATCAGGATATTTTTATTCATTGCAACTTCAAGGCCTTGGAAATGTTTCGTTGCGGCAGGGAACAGATCGTCGGGCAGCATCCTTATCTTTTTTCCCCGGAAGTTCAGCTTGATGGGAGAAAATCCGAAGAGAAAGCACAGGAGAAGATCCATGCAGCGCTCAGAGGTCAGACGCAGTTCTTTGAGTGGAAACACCGGCATTACGATGGGACTCTATTTGATGCAGAGGTCAGCCTGAACGCCTTCAGCAATATGGGCAAGTACTACCTTCAGGCTATTGTTCGCGATATCACCGACCGCAAACTGGTGGAAAGGAAGTTAATAGACAGTGAAAAAAGATACCGCGAGCTTAGTATTGTCGATGATCTTACCCAGCTTTACAATTCCAGATATTTTTACCATCAACTTAAAAGAGAGATCGATCGACTGGAACGGCGTGAATATCCATTGACTCTTCTCCTTCTTGATCTTGACGATTTTAAGGCTTTCAATGATACTTATGGTCATATTGAGGGAGATCAGGTCTTATTCCGACTCGGTCAGGTGATAAAAAGATGCCTTCGCAAGGAAGATTCCGCCTATCGTTATGGTGGGGAGGAATTTACAATCATTTTACCCATGACAACAAGTGATGAAGGAGTTGTTACCGCAGAAAGAATAAGAGAAGAATTGAAAAAAGAGAATTTTTCTCCGATGCCCAATAAACAAGTTTATCTTACAGTGAGCATAGGGGTCGCGCAGTATAAGAAACATGAGGACGTAAAGGCTTTCGTTAACAGGGTTGATCATCTTATGTACCAGGGGAAAAAAAATGGGAAGAACAGAACTTGTTCAGATTCATAGTTTCAGGAAAGGATATGTTGTGTGATAATTCCTGGTGTAGGGCAACTAATCTTGCTCAGGCTTTCTACCGGAAAGCAGCTAATGGCGGCGGTCCTCTTAATAAGATCCTCTGGGATATGGGAAGGGATCGGAATCATATTTCGAGTTTCGCCTTTGACCGTTTAAGCAAATTCAATCGTCAGGCAAAATACGGGGCGGTCGGCTGGCGCTCATTTGATTTGTTTTACAACTATCACGAGAAAATAAAACCGCAATTAAAAGGGAATTTTGAAGGATGGATAACGCGTCATTGGATCGGCAAATTTGAAAACCGTCAGGCCGTGACCAACAGGTTTAAAGTTGTTATTGACCTTCTGGTTGCCGCCTTTTCCGAATAAAAGTCATAGAAAATGCTGCCAGTGTTTTCCAACCTCATATCATTGAAATGGTGGGCTTTTGGGATTACCGTTCTCGCAGCCAGGCGATAACTTTAATTGATCGAATTAAAATGCAGCTTCCAGAAGGTGGAATTTTTATCACCTGCAACAGCACGGCTTTCCGGATTCGGCCCGTATCTGGCGTGATCAGATCAAATTCTTGACGAGCCGTGGTTTTCAAGTAATTGTTCCGGATCTTCGGGGATTCGGTGATTCCGACGCGCCGGAAGGCAAAGAAAATTATACCCTCGAGACCATAGTCGGTGACGTGACGGCCCTAATGGATCAGCTTGGCATTAATCGGGCTTTAGTGGTGGGTCATGATTGGGGAGCCACTGGATTCCGCTTGATGTGCCGGAGCGCTTGAACCGTTTACTGCTTGAGTATCTGGAAAGTGACCCATAATTTCAAAGAATCAATTCTTAACACGGGAAACTTTGAATATAAAGAGAAGTGCATAATCTTGTTTTTTCTAAAATTCTCATTAACAGGATGCCCATTTTTTTGAGAAATATCTTGATATAAAAATTTCGATTAGCTAGTATTTCGGACAAAATTTTCGTTAGGAAAGTTGAAATGTTTGTTAAAGTAATCAACATAAGCGTCAGCAATGAAAAATTTTATAAATGAACCTGCATTGAGCATATTTGCTGCAATGAATCTTCATCCCAGTAGATTGACGGATAAAAACAAACTGCAATCATTGTTGAACAAATTGCAGCCTGTATCCTGCGACAAAGAGTTGATTCGTTTAGGAGCAATAGGTGATGGAGGGTATCTTGTCCCGGATGATCTTGCAGAAATTGAAGCATGTTTCTCACCCGGTGTGGGTTTTGATTCTGTATTTGAGAAAGATTGTGCGGACAGGGGAATGAAGGTTTTTTTAGCAGATGGATCTGTAGAGAAACCAACCCAGTCTCACGAGCTTTTTGTGTTTACAAAGAAGCATATCGGTATATTAACCAATGATAAATTTATGACTATTGACGATTGGGTAAAATTATCATGGCCTGATTCGCAAGGTGATTTATTGTTGCAAATGGATATTGAAGGGTCTGAATATGAGGTGCTATTAGGCGCGTCGGATGATTTGTTGAAACGTTTCAGGATTATTGTGATTGAATTTCATGCTCTAAACGAACTTTGGAGCAAACCATTTTTTAAATTGGTATCGCAGGTGTTTGAAAAACTTTTACAAACACATACATGTGTTCACAATCATCCCAATAATTGTTCCGATTCAGTAAGAATTGGCGATATAGAGATTCCTATGGTTGTGGAACTTACTTTTTTGCGTAATGATCGCATAAGTAGTCCATCGTTTACTAAATTTTTCCCGCATCCGTTGGATACTGATAATACGCAAAACAAACCATCTCTTCCTTTGCCTAAATGCTGGTACAACAGGAAATAGAATTGGTATAAGCAAGAAAATATCTTGATATAAAGATTCCGATTAGCTAGTATTTCATACCAATTCGCTTGTAATAACCATCTTGCAGGCGGCAGCTTCCAATCAAAATGGTATTAGAAGATTGTTGTTGAAGAGGTCCTAATGTTCGTTAAAGTAATCAGTATGAGCGTTATTGGCATGGAATCATACCCTGTGTTCGTGGAAGTTGATACATCTCAGGGGCTGCCTCAGTTTGCTACGGTAGGCCTGCCGGATGCTTCAGTTAAAGAAAGCAGGGACCGGATTCGGGCCGCCATAAAAAATTCCGGCTATCGTTTTCCCCGCAGTCATGTAACCATTAATCTGGCTCCCGCCGACATTAAAAAAGAGGGCACCGGTTTTGATCTGCCCATCGCTGTGGGCATTCTGGCCGCAGAAGAATTAATTAAAGAAGATAATTTAAAGGATTGTTTTTTTATCGGGGAACTATCACTTGATGGAAGTATAAAAAGAGTAAACGGTGTTTTGCCGGCTACTTTCAAGGCGAAGGAAATAGGCATTAAGTCTGTCTTCGTTCCTGAAGAAAACGCTGCGGAAGCGGCCATGGTGGAAGGAATTAAAGTAATTCCGGTAAAGACATTGCCGGATGTTGTGGAATTTCTGGAAGGAAGAAAGAACATTGAGCCGCTTTCTCTGGACATAAATAAAATTTTTCAAAAAACAAGTAAATATGATTTGGATTTTAACGAAATAAAAGGGCAGAAGCAGGCCAAAAGAGCCTTGGAAATAGCGGCAGCCGGTGGACATAACGTTCTGATGATCGGACCGCCCGGCTCAGGAAAAAGTATGCTGGCAAAAAGGATGCCGACGATTTTACCGGATCTTTCCTTTGATGAAGCGATTGAAGTGACCAAAGTATTTTCTATTGCCGGTTTCCTTAATAAGGAAGAAACGTTAATGGCCGTGAGACCTTTTCGTTCGCCGCACCACACCATATCGGACGCCGGTCTGGTGGGAGGCGGCCAGACACCGCGCCCGGGAGAAATAAGCCTTGCTCATTTGGGCGTTCTTTTTCTGGACGAACTTCCCGAGTTCAAAAAAAACGTTCTGGAAGCTCTGAGACAACCATTGGAGGATGGCACAATAACAATCACTCGTTCTTCAGTAACCGCTTCCTTTCCCGCGAAATTCATGCTGGTAGCGGCGATGAATCCGTGTCCCTGCGGCTATTTCGGCGATCGCGTGCATACTTGTCGCTGCACCCCGCAACAGATTCGTCAGTATCAGTCTAAAATATCCGGGCCACTATTGGATAGGATAGATTTACACATTGAAGTCCCCTCGGTAAAATATCGGGCTCTGTCCGATAAAGAACAGGGAGAATCTTCTGCGGCAGTCAAAGAACGAGTCAATAAAGCGCGTGATTTGCAGAAAAAACGTTTCGGACAAAACGGCGTTCTTTGTAACGCCCGGATGACGGAAAAACAAATTAAGAATTTTTGTTCGATAGACGAAGAAGCGCATAAACTGATCGAAATGGCCATTGAAAAACTGGGGTTAAGCGCCCGGGCAGTAAACCGTATATTAAAAGTGTCCCGCACAATCGCCGATATGGAAAACAAAAAGAATATTGAGCCTGCTCATGTTGCCGAAGCAATTCAGTACCGAAGTCTTGATAGAAGTTTAATTTAGTGCTATGTCAAAGAAAAATTTTAATACCAGACCGATTTGCGGATAGTAGAAGAATATAACTGAGGCTAGAGCCTGGTGAGAGAGGCATTTATGGAAATTAAAATAAGGAAAACACCAACTAAAGAAAGAAAAGCTAAGCCACGTGATGAGTCCAAGCTTGGTTTCGGCAAGGTGGTTACGGACCACTTTTTCAACATTAAATATAAAGAAGGCAAGGGATGGTATCATCCGGTAATCGAACCTTACCGTAAATTACAGCTTGATCCAACGGCCATGTGTCTGCATTACGGTCAGGAAATATTTGAAGGTCTCAAAGCCTATCGCGGACCAAAAGACGAAATTTATCTTTTCCGTCCGATGGAAAATATTAAAAGGATGAATGTATCCGCGGAAAGACTCTGTATGCCACAGATGGATGAGGAAATTTTTCTGGAGGCTATCAAGAAACTTGTTATTCTGGAAAAGGAATGGATACCCCACGGTGAAGGAACATCTTTATATATACGTCCGACCATGATTGCCACTGAAGCGGCACTGGGTGTGCATCCGGCCAGCGAATATCTCTTTTTTATAGTGGCAGGTTCGGTGGGAGCTTATTATCCGCAGGGATTTGCTCCGACAAAAATGTATGTATCGGAGGAATACTCCCGCGCGGTGCGCGGAGGAATCGGTCATATTAAGGCGGCCGGTAATTACGCCGCCAGCCTTTATGCCAGCAGGATAGCCACTAATATGGGGTACACGCAGGTTCTGTGGCTTGATTCCTCCGAGAAAAGATACGTGGAAGAAGTTGGAACAAGCAATATCTTTTTTGTCATTGGCAATGAATTAATTACACCTCCTTTAGCCGGATCGATTTTGCCGGGTGTGACGCGTAATTCAGTGATAACTTTGGCAAAACATTTAAAAACCAAGGTTGTGGAAAGACCGATATCCATTGACGAGGTTATTGCTACTTCCAAAAATGGTTCATTGAAAGAAGCTTTTGCTTCCGGAACGGCGGCCGTCGTTTCTCCGGTGGGGCATATTCACTTCCGCGGAAAAGAATATTCAATTAATGGCGGCAAGACCGGAGTGCTGGCGGAGAAATTATATAATGAAATCCTGCAAATTCAATATGGATTGAAAGCTGATCCGTTCGGCTGGCGCGTCAAAATATTTGATGGGAAAAAGACCGCCAGGAAGTAAATTTTTTGTTTTTCTTCTTTGATACAGGTACTTGGGTTTGTATTCCACAACACTGTGGAAATGGTTGTTGATAACGTTGTTGATAATGTCTCTAAGTGTGTAATTGTTACGATTTTACACCAAATTGCACAAGGTTTAGGCAATTAAAATATTCAATATAATCAATAACTTATCAATATAGCCTTATATCATCGTCACTTAAGAGGCATGGATAAAGACAGATATAAACTTCACAGGGAAAAGTGTGCCATCAATGGCCGTTTTTTTATAAAAAAATGATAAAATTTATTTTCAATACAAATAAGCTATTTACGGCAACAAAGATTGTTCTTTGCCTTATTCTATCACTGCCGGCTTGGCCTTGTTGTGCTTTTTCCGAAGAACTTCCGGCGGTTGGCAATATTGCCCAAAAGCTTCAGAGCACTTATGAGGAAACGAAAGACCTGAAGGCAAATTTCATTCAGGAAGCAACATTAACATCAGTCAAGAAAACTCAAAGGGAAGAAGGCCGCGTTTATTTTAAGAATCCAAAGAATATGCTCTGGGAATACTCCAATCCCAAAGGTAAAAAACTGGTGATTAACAGTAAAACCGCGTGGCTCTACCTTGCCAGGGAAAAGGTCGCTTATCAGCAGAAGGCGGAAAGTATTTTCCAATCGAAGTTTTTAATAAACTTTTTTGCCGGATCGGGAAAACTAAAAGATGATTTCATAATCAAATATGCCGAACCAAAAGCTTATGACAAAGACGGCAATTATTTACTTATGTTGATTCCCAGGGAAAAGACGGCGGCCTGCAATTCAGTCAGGATGACTATTGATAAAAACAATTTTTATATTTTGCAGGTAAGCTTCGATGATGTTATGGGCAATTCCACTACGCTGAAATTTTCCAACATTTCCATCAATACGGGACTGGAACAGAAAATTTTCCAGTTTCGGCCGCCGGCGGGAGTCCAAATTTTTGAAATGCCGTGAGGGGCTGTTGAAAAAAGTCCATCTACTTCGTTGCGCTGCAAACCGCACTGCTCAACGTATGTAAATATACGCCTCGCGGTTCGGTTCTTGCGCGCCTTGCATCTGAACATCCCGTATCAAGTACGGGACAAGCTTTTGAACAGCCCCATTATTCATAGGTTTCTCTTTTTATTAATTGGGGAATGAAGTAGGATTGCACCACATTTGGGGAAAAAACCATAAAATATATTAATTGCTCGGCACGATTAGCTATTTTTTCATGATGAATATATGAAAGAACATTGTATAAATCTTGCAAGACCAGACGAAATTGTCAAAAATATTATCGAAACCTAACTTCAGTGCACAATCTGTGACTTGTTCATATTCATTTTTAGTGATTCTGTGTCATAAAATCGCTCGATACGTTCCGATTGATTTTTGTTATCCGTAATAAATAGAAGATATTCTTGTTGATAATATCCCTTGATGTGTACATACGAATGATGTACAATTGAATCATGAAATACGAGTGGAATCCCGCAAAGAATGAATGGTTAAAAAAAGAAAGACATATATCTTTCGAACAAATAATCATTCATCTTTCCCGAGGCGATGTCTGGAAAGTAACTGATCATCCCGACCAGTCAAACTATCCCGGACAAAAGCTGTATTTTGTTATTGTAGATAGTTATATTTATGTCGTCCCATATATCGTGGAAAAGGATTACATTTTTCTAAAAACAATAATACCCAGCAGGAAGGCAACAAAAATGTATAACGAAGAACAGGAGAATCAAAATGAAATACGATAAAGAAGAAAAAGATATTCTTGATGCGTTGGAAAAGGGCAAGATGAAGCTTACTGCGCCATCAAAAAAAGAAATAGAATCGATTAAGGCAGCGGCGAATAACACACTTAAAAAAGACAAGCGGATAACGATTCGTCTGTATGACCATGATTTTATTGGAATTCAAAAGAAAGCTATGGAGATGGGTATGCCATACCAAACGCTTATTTCCGGCATCATTCACCGTTATGTAGAAGGTGATATAAAAATAAAGACCGGATAACCTTCCGCTTCAAGAGATCGGTTATCGAGGAAATAGGGGACACCCTTAAGTATTTAAGTT
>JQDQ01000201.1 GCA_000747625.2 Smithella sp. SCADC | reverse complement strand
GCGGAGCAATATATTCAGCCTGCGAATATGATCTACCTGATTTTCCGCACTTCCCCAGTTTAGCGGATGGGCTTCATGAACGCTTATCTTTTTGTCAGCAAACCATTCTACTCCGTTGGCAAATCCGAATGCTCCCTGATGTGAGCACAGCGCGCACAGGGCGGTGCGCATCCTGGCATAGATCCTGGAGCGGGAGGCCAGTCTGTTGTTGTCGTGGGTTTCCGCGTAATGCACCGCAATTCCGTCTGTATTTGATATGTCGATAGCTTCAGGCAGATAATTTTCGATTTGTATCCGATCGTAATTCTGAAAAAGTTCTGAATATGCCCAATTAAAATCGGCATGATTGAGCAAATCCCGGGTTACCGATATTCTGCCTCCCAGTCCTTCCAGTAGAAAAATTGTTTCCGGAAACTGTTCCCTGACCATAGCGATAATATAGGTCCATGCAGGCAATGGAATCATGTATCCGGCGTCGCATCGAAATCCGTCTACCCCGCGACGGCACCATGTCAGAAATACATGAGCAATATATTTCCAAAGGTCCTGCTGAGAATAATCAAGACTGGTCAAATCCTGCCAGACAACGCCCCACGCGCCGGGCCTGCGGATATCGCCGGTATGGTCGCGTAGCAACCAGTGAGGATGGGTTTCGTGAAGGCTGGCAGCCCAACCGGTATGATTAACGGCGATGTCGATCATCAGTTTGCCTTTGCGGGCATGAATGGCATCCAGCAGTTCGCCAAATTGCTCGAGGGGGGTGGCTTTAATATCAAACTCAGCGAGCGCCGGATCGATTCCTGTGAAATGCAAAGCCGCGTAAGGGCTTCCAAACCTTCCCATGCGGCCGTAAGTTGTCGGTGTCGGAGAAATGGGAAGAAGGTGCACAAATCGACAACCAAGTTTGCCGACAATGAAATCCAGTTCGGCAATCAAATCGCGAAAAGTGCCTGATCGGGGAATAACGGTATATTCTTTTTTATCAAGGTGCAAGATGCACAATTTGTCTGAATCATCTGGAGAATGTTGTCCATTTTTGTTTTTCCCAAATTGCCTTACAAAAGCGTTGTAAATGATATTAGCGCAACACGAATCTGCCGGTTCCACATTGATGGTGATGTTATCGCCTTCCGGCCAGAGAGGTTTTGTTTTGCCGGCGGACATGAAAAAGCATTTTGCTTCGAAATGTCCCACCTCACTCAAAGGCAGCATTACCGAAAAATGATGAGAATCAACCTGTCGCATGGGGATATCGAACCATTCAGTTCCCTGCAATGGCAAATTCCTGTCCAGCGAATCGATAACGGCTTTTCTGGCTATGGAGGCATGGCCTATATTGGTGCGCACCCAGGCTTTACCTTGCGATTCTTTATCCAATGAAAGCGTAAAGGTTACAGTATCTCCGCGAAACATAATCTTTCGGGAGCCGGGTTCAGGATGCTGATGAATTTTATTTTTGGTGCTCATCGCTTTGACCGTTTAAAGATTACTCTTTGATAATTTATAGTGTCAATCTTCCTTTTTGTAATACTCATTCCATTTCTTATCGATCTCTTTTTGAATATCGGTTATTTGTGCATCCGTAAGAACTTTAAAACGCGACTGCGTGCGGAAGTATTCACGCACCGGTATCAGCTTGTGTTTTTCCACCAGCTTTTCTGATGCGGCAGTCAATTTGAACTCGCCGTTGATTATTTCATAGAGATCATAATATCCGGTTTCCACGGCCAGCCGTCCGATTTTTATTCCATAGCGAGGGTCATATCCCCAGCCCGGCGGGCAGGGAATATGGATGTGAATGTATTTGGTGCCCGGCAGATCAACGCATTTTCTTATCTTGTCGAAAAGATCCAGCGGGTAGGCGGCAGAGCAGGTGGCAACATAGCTTAACTTATGCGCCGCCATGATTGCCGGCACATCTTTTTTCTGCTGCAGCTTTCCCTTGAACGGCGTATTGGCGGTGATGGCGCCGATCGGGGTCGTGCCTGAGCGTTGAACACCGGTGTTCATATACCCTTCATTATCGTAGCAAAGATAGATGAATTTATCGCCACGTTCTGCCGCGCCCGATAAAGCCTGCAAACCGATGTCGCTCGTTCCGCCGTCTCCTGCCCATGCGGCCACTTTAATCTTATCCCTGCCCTGTACCTTCAGTGTGGCCAGAATTCCTGTGGCGGCGGCGGCTGTGGAGGCAAAGGTTACATTCAGGCAGGGAAGCTTTGTCGAGGCAATCGGAAAGAGTCCCTGAAGCACCGTAAGACAACTCGGCGGCACAACAAGGATCGTATCCTTACCCAGAGCCTTGAGGCCTATCCGGTAGGCGATGGCCAGGGCGCATCCGGTACATGCTCTTGTTCCCGGATGGACAAATTCTTCTGCCGGTAAACTTAAAATTGTAGTCTTCGCCTGCATTGATTCTCCTAGAAATCGAGCCCTATCCAAACGGGTTCCTGCGCAACCCTGCCTTTTGTCGCTGCCCGGAGATTATGTGTCAAATCTCCTGTCAAAATATTGCGGCCGCCTATTCCCGCGATAAAATTTTGTACAACAGGCAGAGCGCCGGTACCGGCAAGATTTTCATAAAGCGCCGATTTTAAATCCGAAACCAGAGCTCCTTCATAACCGTAACTTAATGCCTTTTCAAAAACGATCACGCCTTTTTTCCCTTTCAGGGCATTGGCCAGTGCAACATCCGGGAATGGCCGGTAAAAACGAACGCCCATCACGCCGATTTTGATGCCTTCTTTTCTCAAGGCATCCACGCAAACACGCAACTGGTAAGTCAGAGAGCCTAGTCCGACCGCAACATATTCGGCATCATCACAAAGATAAGGTTCTATATAAGGGTCGCCGCCCCGGCCAAATATACCGGCAAATCTTTTTTCCGCTTCCGCGGCCACGGTAAGCGCCTTTCGCATCTCTTCATGAAGCAGATATCTGATCTCCATATAGCCGTGAGCGAGCTCACCCCTGACATCAAGCCTGACGTCAGGAAGCGTTACCGTATTGAGATTGGCAGGCTCATCGGGATTCAGAGCGTAATCCGGTTTAAACGGCGGCAGAAAGGCATCGACCTTTTCCTGATCCGGCACATCAAAGGGCATGTAGGTATGCGATAAAATATAGCCGTCATAGCAGACCATGATCGGGATGCTTACCTTCTCCGCGAGCCAATAGGCTTTGATGACCGAATCAATTATCTGTTGATGGTCAGCGCAGTATATCTGTATCCAGCCGGTATCGCGTTGTGAAATCGAATCCTGCTGGTCATTCCAGACGTTCCAGGGAGCGCCTACCGCGCGATTGACGACGCACATCACAATGGGAAGTCTGGCGCCTGCCGCCCACTGAACCTGTTCGTGCATATAGAGCAGCCCGTTGGCGCTGGTGGCGGTAAAGGATCTTCCTCCGGCTGATGATGCGGCGATGCACACGGCCAGAGCGGAATGCTCGCTCTCGACCGGAATGTATTCGGCTTTCATTTTACCGGATTCCACATACTCGGAGAGTTTTTCTGTCAGAGGAGTCTGAGGAGTAATGGGATAGGCGGCAATAACATTGGCACGGCATAGCATAACGCCCAAAGCTGCGGCAACATTTCCGTTTTCTATAATATGCATGGCGCCTAATCCTTTTCCTCTTTGGAGAATGCCGCTTCGTCCACCATCGTGATGGCTTTGGTCGGGCATTCTTCAGCGCAGATACCGCATCCCTTGCAGTATTCCAGATCGATTTCCGGCGGTATCGTCCGGGAGATGACAACATCCGGACAGAGCAACCAGCAGATGAAACAGGCCTCGGCTTTCCTCTTGCAGGGAATGCAGAGGCTTGTATTTATTACCGGCCGCTCCACCCTCCACGAACCGGTCCTTCCGCCGTCACCCGGCCCCGGCTCGCTGTGGGAAGTTTTTCTTCTGTAGTTTCTCGTGCCCATTTTCAACCTCCCGTCACAGTTTTTTCAAAGGCTATTTTGGCGGCTAATGAGTTCTTTTGGGGATTTCTTGTCCTGAATTCCTCTTCAATGCCTTTAGTCAGAGTATCAAAATTCAGGAGATTTGTGGCTTTCGCAAAGGAACCGATGATCCCCGTATTGATTATGCCATGAGGAAGGCCTGCCTCTACCGATATAGCCGTTATGTCTGCGGTTGCCAGCCTGTAATTTTTGAAATTGTATGTTTCAAAAGCTTTTGGTGTGTTCAAAACGATGATTCCACCGGGTTTGAGTCCGCAGGTTACATCCCCTTCGGAAAGCAGCAGATGGTCAAGAACAACAATAATATCAGGTTCTTCTATGGGTGATAAATCGTAAATTTTTTCTTTGGATATTTTCAGAGATGTCGTAACCGGCGCTCCACGGCGCTCCGTGCCGAAAGTCGGGGCCATAACAACCCCTGAATAACCGGAAATAAAGGCAACTCCGGCAACAATCTTTGCCGCCGTTATGGCGCCCTGGCCGCCGCGGCCATGCCAGCGTATTTCAACAAATTCCTTATTCATGAATGTACTGCTTTTTCCATATTCATTTTAATGTCCTCCGCTGGCGGAGGTGTCCCGATGCAATCGGGACGGAGGTGGATAAAATTCATGTAATGCGTAACTGGCCAAAATTAGATATGTTTTAAAAGAATCCACCCCCTGCCCCCGCCAGCGGGGGACATTACTTATTGCACACAATCCATATTTGCAATTATGACACAGTCTCATACGCCCAGCTTCGAATCGGGATTTACCCCGACGGGCACTTCGCGGGAATGACAGCTTTATTAACTCTCCATAGCACAAAATCAGCGCGGAGAAAAGTTGTGTTTACCTGCAAGCAACGATTCTATTTTTTCCATCAATACGAAAAGAGTTCGTTTATCCAGCGCCGAAACAGCGACAGCATCCAGACGACGACAGAGATTTTGAAGCATTTCTTTGTCGGCAACGCGGTCGGATTTGTTGAGCACCCGGATGGTTGGCTTGCCGTTAATTTCCAGATCTTCCAGAATTTTTTCCACGGCGGCGATTTGTTCTTCAAACTGACTGCTGCTCGCATCAATAACATGCAGGAGAATGTCGGCATCGAGCAGTTCGTCCAGTGTAGCCCGGAAAGCGGTGAATAATTCCCCCGGCAGACTGCGGATAAAGCCGACCGTGTCGGTGATAATCGCTTCCGTGTCCTGAGGAAAACGCAGGCGGGCGCTTTTTGTGTCCAGCGTGGCGAAGAGTTTATCTTCAACTAAAACCGAGCTTTGGGTCAGGGTGTTGAGCAGCGTGGATTTACCCGCGTTGGTATAACCGACGATGGAAATAATGGGCAGTCCTGTTTTTTCTCTTCTGCTGGAGCGTTGCCGCCGCGATTTTGTTATCGCTTTTAAATCCTTTTCCAGGCGGTGAATACGCTCGCGGATGCGGCGGCGGTCAATTTCCAGTTTTGTTTCGCCGGGACCAATGCCGCCGATGCCGCCGGCCAGACGGGAAAGGGAAGTATCCACATGAGTCAGGCGCGGCAGGCGGTATCTGAGCTGGGCCAGTTCCACCTGGATTTTTCCTTCACGGCTGTGGGCGCGTCTGGCGAAAATATCCAGAATGACCTGTGTGCGGTCGATAATTTTCAATCCGGTAAAATTGCTGATGGAACGGGCCTGTGCCGGCGTCAGCTCGTGATCGAAAATGAGCATATTGGCGCCGATCTGCGATGCCCGCAGATCGATGGCGGATAGCTTTCCCCGTCCGACCATGAATTTAGGATCGGGTTGAGGGCGGTACTGCACGATGGAGTCGAAAACTTCGACGCCGCAGGTGCGCGCCAGTTGGGCCAGTTCCGCAAGCGATGTTTCGGCTCCGGCAAGCGGATTCTTCTCCACACGCAGAAGAATGGCTTTTTCCGCCGCGTCAATTTTCCGTGCTTTCTGTTTCCTTGCAAACTCATCCTCCAGCGCCTGAATGAAGGAAAGAAAATTTATCTGCAGCCGGTGCGGTTCTTCAGGCTTCATAATCAGCCAGTAGTCTCCATCTGGATTTTCTGCGATGAGATGCGCCCGGTGCATCACGCCGGGAGAGCCGTCTTCCTTGACTTCCAGAGCCCCGATGAGATCAAGCCGCAGATGGGACAGGTCTGTTAAATCCTCGTCCGAAAGTTCTTCGCCGTTTAAATGCGTGTGAATCAGCCGCAATCCTTTAAAGCGCAGAGAGGAAGAGCGAAATCCGTCCAGATCAGGAATTAAAATACTTTTATGATCGCCGACGATAACGGAACTGATTTCGCCCTTGCGGCTGATGAGCAGGCCGATTTGCCGGTTGATTTCACGGGAAATGGAAGATAATTGCCGGGCCAGATCGTTGGTGATGATATTTTCCGGCGGGATGCCTTTGTGGCCGAGGCGTTCAATCTGTTTTATTTGCGCGGCGCGTAAACCTGTTGTATTTCCGAAAATCTTGTTGATAGCCGTTTTCCTTTTATGTCCCCCGCCGGCGGGGGATCAAGGGGGTGGATTTTTCAATTAAGCTTTAATATTCATTCGAACTACAGTCCAACATTTCTTTGTCCACCTCCGTCCCTTCGGGACACCTCCGCCAGCGGAGGACATATTAAGATGTTTAGCACATTTTATGGAGATTAGTCAAAAAACATTAAAGCACTCGGAGAACATGATTAATGACGTAATTTAAAATTCATATCGAGATAATCGGCGAACAGGTGTTCTTCATTTCACTGACTCAATTCACATCTGCTACCAATTCAAATCATAGCTTACATTCCTGCCTCTGCCGGGATTCTGTTTAAGTATTCCAAGTTTCATAAGGTGCTCTATCTCCCTAAAGGCTGTAGCTCTGCTGACTTTGGCCAGAGAAACATATTTTTTGGTTGTAAGTCCACCTGTAAAACCGCCCTTTCCTGCATCGAGCAACCGGTTTATGACTTTACGCTGCCGCTCCGTTAGTGAAAAGTTCGAATGTGATTTCCAGAATGAGGCCTTATTAAGGACTGTCGCCAACATTTCTTCAGAACTCTTGATGGCCCTGCAGAAACAGCCAAGAAACCAATTGAGCCATTCCGTAATGTCGCCATCATGCTTCTGGCAGTATTCAAGAACATTATAATAGGCATTCCGCTCTGCCATAATTTGAGAAGAAAGACTATAATACCTTATCGATTGCCGGTCATCCTGGGACAGAGCCATATCGGTCAAGGCTCTGGCGATCCGGCCGTTGCCATCCTCGAATGGATGGATGGTCACAAACCAGAATTGAGCAATGGCCGCCCGCAACAATCCTTCCACATTGTTCCTGCTTAGCTTCCACCATTCAAGAAACTTACCTGTTTCCAAGGGTATGCGCTCAGAGGGAGGAGCTTCAAAGTGAATTTTTTCATGGCCAACGGGACCCGATACAACGCGCATGGGCTTATCCCCCCGCCATTTCCCTGCTCTGATTTTGTGGATACCGGAATAGCCAGTCGGAAAAAGTGCGGCTTGCCAGCCAAAGAGACGTTTCTGCGTAAGAGGCTCTTCATGATTTTTTGTGGCATCAAGGAGAATAGAGACGAGTCCGTCGATGTATCGGTCTGCCTTAAGTCCTGCCGAGGGGAGCCCCAGTTTTCTTGCGACCGACGATCTAACGGTCTGAACATTGAGGCTCTCTCCTTCGATTAAGGCGGTTTTTAAGGTCTCCTCAGTTAATATTTCAAGCTGGGCTTGGTTTTCGTGGAGAAATCCAAGATCGGTCACTTTACTCAAGAGTTTTCCCTGCAGCAACCGGCATTCACCCAGCGCAAAAAGAATGTCTTCATTCTTCCATCTGAAATGAGTCCAATCCGGACGTTTCCATAAATACTGAGTCATTTGTCACCGTTTATTGCTTCATATTATGAAGCGATTATATTCTTTTTTCGCTTCATGTCAAGTCAATCTTAGCTGCGGAAATTATCACAGGGTTTAACTGCCATTTTTGTTTTTGTCCACCTCCGTCCCGATGCTTCATCGGGACACCTCTCCAGGCATACGGAGGTTTTTATGTCCCCCGCTGGCGGGGGATTAAGGGGGTGGACATCTCCATTTAATAGACATAGGTATAAGTGCTTTATCCACCTCCGTCCCTTCGGGACACCTCCGCCAGCGGAGGACATGTTTAATTTATCTAACATATTTTACGGGGATTAGTCAAAAAAATTACCCCCGGAAGGTTTGTCCTCCCGAGGGTAATTTGAAATTTAAGAAACTTCTCTCTTAGAAACTAAGAGTAAGTTTGTTGAGGACGATGAAGTCATTGTCAACGTCATTATTTCCCTGTGTATTCTTACCTTTATAGTAATCGCCGGTGAATAAATAACCGGCGCCCAGCATATACGACAGGTTATTGGTGATCTTGTAAGTACCGGTAATGTCAACTTCCGTACCGTAATTGCTATTGGCGTAACCTGTCGGTTTCTCGTCGGCCGTCGCATAAGCAATGGCCAGATTGATATCCAACTGGGGAGTGGGTCTCACACCGACTCTGCCCTGAAAGAACCAGGCATTGCCCATTGCGTCGTTGACAACGGAGTCGTAACCGGAAATAGCGCCAACCCAGTTATATGTATCATAGTAATTAAACATGATCAGACAGGGATTCCAGTCACGGCCGCCTTTAAGGGTGCCGCCTTCTTTTTTATCGTTCGTGTCGGGATCGTCGCCGGATACGTATGCTACCGTTGCGCCGACATAGACGGGAGCGAAAGTAGCGGTGGCGTCAACGAAAGCGCTCAAATTGTCCAGGTCAACGTCCCCCGTGGCAGTATCATAGTCGCTATCGTCGCCCGTTGCCCAGTTGATTTCCGCCTGTAAAGCCACAGGTCCGATTTTGGCAATAGCCCATGGTGTAAACGTGAAATAAGTTTGTTTATATTGGCCTGAAACTCTTTTTGTAGCATCACGAGTGTAAGCGATTTTAAAGGCCGCCTTGCCCGATGCCTTATCGTTTTTGAAGTTGTAAACGCCTTCGATGGCATACGCGTCCTTATCTAAATCCGTGGCGTTTGCAGAAGTAACAGCCGAGGCGCTCTTGTCCGTTAATTTCGTAATATCAGCATTAATGTTTATGGCATCTTTGATGAGGGGTGAATAATATTTTATCCGGCCGGCAGGGACAGCGCTGTTGCCGAAGATTGTTCCCGTGGCTCCGGAATTCATATAACCGACGTCAAAAGTGCCGACAGGCGCTACGTAATTAACATAGGCCCAGTCAACCGCGATGTTTTCATTTTCCGCACGGGTTCCCGCAGAATCTAATGCTAATGTTGCCGGAGTCGTTCCACCATCAACAGGACTTCTCTGACCGCCCCAGATTCTTTCCATGGCATCAAAGCGGGTGACCAGTTTCAAGGACGGAGATACGACAAAATCCGTACCCACGCGCAGTCTCTGATAAAAGAAGGCTGTGCTGTTAGCCGTGTCATCATCCTTTACATTAGTCTTATCTAAATACAATCCGGCGGCATAATATTCGCCGCTAACCTTAACGTCAACCGCGAAGGCTGACACACTGAAGGCCATGACCAGCCCCAGCGACAACAAAATTAACCATAATTTCTTCATTCTTTTCTCCTTAGTAAAAAAGAGTTAATACTTTCCGCTTTTAAAAAACGGGAATTTTCTAAAAGCGCCTTTCCCTTCAAAATACTCTGTCTTGCAATTTTAAATATATGCTTTGAACTGTGGTGTTTTCCCTGAGCAAGAACTAAGAAAACAGCTCTCTGCATTTGTCATCGTTGCGTTTTTGATAAAGCAACGCAACGATGACCGCGAGTCTACGGCAAACTATTTCTTATGTCAAGTATTTATTGTGCGTAATGAGGAATGTCCCCCGCTGGCGGGGGTAGGGGGTGGAAGTATCAATGTATCAGTAAGGTTAATTGTCCGGATGTTCTTTTTCCACCTCCGTCACTGCGTGACACCTCCGCCAGCGGAGGACATTAAATGACTTTTAGTTTAAAAGTTGAACCCGGCATTCGCCGGGGGAACAATCCCTGCAATCAGGCAGGGCGCGTCGTGTGACCTCGCGTGACCTTCAGGTTATCAGGTTATTCCCCAACACGCCGTGCTTCGGACTGCGAGGCCTGCCCGGCGTAGGAGACTGTGTCACAATAGCAAATATTGGTTGTGCGTAATGAGGAATGTCCCCCGCTGGCGGGGGTAGGGGGTGGAAGTTTTTAAAACATTCGTAATATTGGACATTTACGTATTACGTGAATTTTTTCCACCTCCGTCACTGCGTGACACCTCTCCAGGCATACGCCGGACTAGACGCGCCAGCGGAGGACATTAAATGACTTTTAGTTTAAAAGTTGAACCCGGCATTCGCCGGGGGAACAATCCCTCAATCAGGCAGGGCGCGTCGTGTGACCTCGCGTGACCTTCAGGTTATCAGGTTATTCCCTGAACGCGCCGCTCTCTTAGAAACTAAGAGTAAGTTTGTTGATGAGCATATAGTCATTGTCAACTTTGTGTGTATTACCTTGAAGCGACTCATCGCCTTTGAAGTAATCGCCGGTGAATAAATAACCGGCGCCCAGCATATACGACAGGTTATTGGTGATTTTGTATGTGCCGGTCAGGTCAACTTCCGTACCGTACGTGCCGTTGGCAACGCCTGCCGGTTTTTTGTCGGCCTGCGCGAAGGAAAGAGACAACATCACATCCCACTGTGGTGTCGGCCTTAGACCAGCTCTGCCCTGGAAAAACAAGGCGTTGGCCATCGGTCCGCTGAGGTTGGTGCTGGTGCTGTCGTAAGCATTACCGTAAACATTGCCTACCCAATAGGCTACATCATTATTGAACATAATCAGACAGGGATTCCAGTCTATCCCGCCGTTGACGATTCCAGAGTGGCCTTCAATTTTATCGGTAGTGTCGGGATCATCACCGGCAACATAGGCCACCGTGCCGCCCGCATAGAAAGTGCCTAGATTGACGGTGGCGTCAATCCAGCCGGCAATGAGTTCCAGTTTCCTGTTGTCGGTAGACGTAGCTGCATCTTTGGGATTGTCGCCCCAGAAATAATCAAATTCCGCCTGAACCTTGACCGGTCCGAAAGTTGCTTTGGCGTAGGGTTGCAGATAATAGAGCAAATTGGTGGTGTTGGTAGTGGGCGTTTTAAATCGGGCATCTCTGACATGGCCTCCCAGAAGACCGCCTTCAGCGCTTTTCCCGATATATTTTATTGCCAGCGCAGATTTATCCCGGTCAAGATCAGTCTGTGTTGTTGTGCTTGTCACCGCGCTCAAGCTTTTGTCGTCCCACACCTTGTATCCCAAATAATAGAACCAGGGGCCGCTTGTGTAACTCCAGGCCACCGTGCCGCGGGGCATGGATGAATCCATGAATATTGTTCCCCAGGCGGAATCAATCTGATAACCGACTTTGAAGGTTCCGATGGGGGAGTCATACTGGGCATAAAGGAGATCGAAAGCGATGTTTTGATTTTCCATTTTGGTTCCAGCCGATTGCGTATCATAACCTGCTGCTGCAGATGCCGCTGATTCGCCTCTTGCCCCGCCCCAGATTCTTTCCATGGCATCAAAGCGGGTGACCAGTTTCAGCGAGGGAGAGACGATAAAATCCGTCCCAACGCGCCACCTCTGATAAAAGAAAGCTGTGCTGGGGTTTGTATCCTGATCTGCTAAATTGGTTTTATTCAAATACATACCGGCGGCGTAATATTCGGCGCCGACTTTCACGTCAACCGCGAAGGCTGACACACTGAAGGCCATGACCAGCCCCAGCGACAACAAAACTAACCATAATCTCTTCATTCTTTTCTCCTTAAAGTTAAACAGCGTCAATGATTTCCGCTTTTAGAAAACGGGTATTTTCTAAAAGCGACTTCCACTTCCTTTACTGCTTATTGCACGATTAACAAAAATTTAAACCAGGGTTAAAAATACATGGCGCGGAAAGTAACGCAGGATAAGGGGTTTTGTCAAGAGAAAATTGCATGACGCTACACTGGCACATTTGAGATTAGTCAAAAGACACAAAAAGCCCTCGGAGAATCAGTCTCTCCGAGGGCTTTATTCATCGGACGGCGAGGCCTGCCCGGCGTATGCCGGGGAGGATATTTTATGTCCCCCGCTGGCGGGGGATCAAGGGGGTGGACATCTCCATTTAATAGACATAGGTATAAGTGCTTTATCCACCTCCGTCCCTTCGGGACACCTCCGCCAGCGGAGGACATGTTAATTTATCTAACATATTTTACGGGGATTAGTCAAAAGGCATAAAAAAACCATCGGGAGGTTGCCCGACCTCCCGATGGTGAATTTAGAGATTAAACGATAAAGCTTTTACTCTTAGAAACTAAGAGTAAGTTTGTTGAGGACGATGAAGTCATTGTCAACCTCATTATTTCCATTGGAACCTTTATAGTAATCGCCGGTGAATAAATAACCGGCGCCCAGCATATACGACAGATTATTGGTGATTTTGTAGGTGCCGGTGAGATCAACTTCCGTACCGTAATCGCCGTTGTCGAAGTATGCCGGTTTCTCGTCGGCCGTCGCATAAGCAATGGCCAGATTGATATCCAACTGAGGAGTGGGTCTCACACCGACTCTTAACTGGCCGAAAATGACATTGGACATCTCTTCGCCGATGACGGTGTTGTCGTGACCGGAAACTCCGCCTACCCAGTAGCCGAAGGTCTCCGTGTTGAACATCATCAGGCAGGGATTCCAATCCAGACCGGCGGGATTAATAAGAGAACCGCCTTCCACCGTATCATTGCTGTTGGGATCATCGCCGGTAAGGTAAACAAAAGAGCCGCCGACATAAAACTGGCCGAAATTGGCGGTGGCATCAAGGAAGACGCTCCAGGCGTCGATGTCCATGTCTGGGTTAGAAGCGGGAGCTTCAGCTTTTATCGCGTCTCCAAATGTATACTCGAATTCACCCTGAATGTCAACAGGTCCAACCTTGGCCTTAAAATAAGGTATTACCTTGTAAACGTTGGATAGATAGCCTGCCCCGTAATACGGGTAAAGCGGATTATCAATCGGTAAGCCGTCTCTATTTTTCGCATCACGGTCGTAGTGGAAGAGAGTGCCGACTTCGCCCTTGGCCTGAGCGGTATTAAAATTATAAGTGACGCCCACCCGGTAAGAGTCGAAATCTCTGTCTGTTACACCAGGATAGGTACTATAGTTAACAGCGCTAAGGCTATTGTCACCTTCTTTGGCGTATTGGGCTGAAATAATGACCGGTCCGATAGGCACCGCATAGGTGATTTGGCCGGCGGTGGGACCCTTGCCTCTATCTCCGAAAACTGTTCCCCAGACGTTATCCGGCTGATAACCAACCCGGAACAAACCGATGGGTGAGGTGTAATCAATATAGAGCAGATCAAAGGCGATGTTTTCATTTTCCTCACGGGTTCCCGCGGACTGCGAATCCTTTCCATTTAGAATATTTCCATGAGAATCATAAGTTGTTTCCGATCTCGCTCCGCCCCAGATTCTTTCCATGGCGTCAAAGCGGGTGACCAGCTTCAGGCACGGAGACACGACAAAGTCTGTTCCGACGCGCAGTCTCTGGAAATAGAAAGCGCTGCTGTTAGCCGTGTCATTACCCATTACAGTACTTTTATCTAAATACACTCCGGCGGCATAATATTCGCCGCTAACCTTAACATCGACCGCGAAGGCCGATGCACTGAAGGCCATGACCAGCCCCAGTGACAACAAAACTAACCAAAATCTTTTCATTCTTTCCTCCTTAATAATAAAGAGTTAATAATCTCCGCCTTCGGGAAACGGGCATTTCCTGAAAGCGACTTCTGCTTCACTGATCTTGCCCTTTTATGGAATTGTTTTCCATAACCGTGCGCAAGATATTTGATTATTACCAGCACCTGCTTGCAGAAGTTCGTGATTTGTCATTTCGACCGCAGGGAGAAATCTATTTAGTGATCTCGCAGATCTCTCAGTCACTCCGTTCCTTCGAGATGACATCGTTTTTCTGCAAGCAGATAGTAGCACAAGATAATAAAAGTTGTCAAGAAAAAATTTAGGATGGTTTTCAGCCGTAATTATTAGAAATTTCAGCAATACCTAAACCATGTTTTCCTGTGCCGCAATAACAAAGACTGTCATTCCTTTTTCCGGAGGTGGATATTGCAGTACCTGCTTGCAGAAGTTCGTGATTTGTCATTTCGACCGCGGGGAGAAATCTATTTAGTGATCTCGCAGATTTCTCAGTCACTCCGTTCCTTCGAGATGACATCGTTTTTCTGCAAGCAGGTAGCAGGGCGCGTCGCGTGACCTTCAGGTTATCAGGTTGTTCCCCAACACGCCGTGTTGCGGACGGCGAGGCCTGCCCGGCGTAGGAGACTGTGTCGCAACTGCAAATATTTATTGTACGTAATGAGGAATGTCCCCCGCTGGCGGGGGAAGGGGTAACCGTCTCGCCGCCGCAAAGGGTTTCGCCTCGAATGTCCCCCGCTGGCGGGGGTAGGGGGTGTCCGAAAGACATATATAATAGGGAACTATCGAATGTCCCCCGCTGGCGGGGGCAGGGGGTGGAAGTTTTTAAAACATACTTATTGGACATTTACGTATTACGTGAATTTTATCCACCTCCGTCACTGTGTGACACCTCTCCAGGCATACGCCGGACTAGACGCGCCAGCGGAGGACATTAAATGGCTATATTTATTATCCACCTCCGTCCTACTTTTAAATATTTCTTGACATCAAAGCGATCTTAGGGTAGGGAAGGCGCAAGATAGATATGACTTGCAGTCAAATTATGACCTCTGTTCATAAAATGTCATACAACATTAAGTAGCTAGAGTAATTGCGTTGCCCGTATCAAGGCGTTACTAAAGACGTTTAAAATCATAAAAAAATTAGGGAGGAATATTTAAGATGGCGGATGCAAAAGTTCAATTAAAGGAAATATATCCGATTCCGGAAGCGGCGAAGAAAAAAGCCTGGGTAAGCGGCAGGGAAGCTTACGATAAGCTGTGGAAAAGATCTATTGAAGAGCCGGAAGCTTTTTGGAGTGAAGTTGCCGGCGAATACGTCGAATGGTTTAAAAAATGGGATAAAGTTATGGATTATAACTTTGACATTAAAAAAGGTCCCATTTTTGTAAAATTCTTTGAAGGTGGCAAACTCAATGTTTCTTATAACTGTCTGGATAAAAACTTGAAAACACGCGCCAACAAGGTTGCTATTCAGTGGGAAGGCAACGAACCGGGCGAAGCAAAAGCTATAACCTACAAAATGCTGCACGAAGAAGTCTGTAAATTCGCCAATGTCCTCAAAGCTAACGGAATCAAGAAGGGCGACCGTGTAGTTCTTTATATGCCCATGGTTCCCGAGCTGGCCATCGCCATGCTGGCCTGTACCCGCATCGGCGCCATTCATGGAATCGTCTTCGGCGGTTTCAGCGCTGACGCTCTGCGCGATAGAATTGTTAACTCCGGTGCGAAATTACTCGTCGTCTGCGACGGCACCTTCCGTGGCGCTAAAGCCGTTCCTCAGAAAGCGATTGCCGATGAAGCATTGAAATCATGCCCGTCCGTCAAGTCAGTCATTGTTGTCAAGAGAGTCGGCGATAAAATCAAGTGCGATTTGAACGCGGGCAAAGACAAATGGTGGCATGAAGAAATGGCTAAAGTTGACGCCCAATGTGAACCGGAATGGATGGATTCCGAAGATCCTCTCTTCATCCTTTATACATCAGGTTCCACCGGACAACCCAAGGGCGTTATGCACACCACCGGCGGTTATCTGACCTATGTATCCTACACGCACAAAATAATCTTCGATTATCATGAAGAAGATATCTTCTGGTGCACCGCGGATATCGGCTGGGTAACAGGACACAGCTATATCGTTTACGGGCCTCTCTGCAACGGCGCTACCTCCGTTATGTTTGAAGGCGTTCCCAACTACCCGACCTACAGCCGCTTCTGGCAGACCGTCGAAAAATACAAGGTCAGCATCTTCTATACCGCTCCGACAGCGATCCGCGCGATTGCCAAAGAAGGCGACGAATTCGTCAAGAAGTGCGACATTTCTTCATTGAGAATTCTGGGAACAGTCGGCGAGCCGATCAACCCCGAAGCCTGGAACTGGTACTATAATGTTATCGGCCGCGGCGAATGCCCCATCGTGGACACCTGGTGGCAGACTGAAACCGGCGGAGTTTTGATTACCCCGCTGCCCGGCGCGATTGACATCAAACCCGGCATGGCCACTCTGCCTTTCTTCGGCGTACAGCCGGTGCTGGTTGATGACGAAGGCAAAGAGTTCACCGACACAATCGCCAGCGGCGCTCTGTGCATCAAGAAACCATGGCCCGGAATTATGAGAGGCGTTTATGGCGATCCCAAGAGATTCCAGGAAACCTATTTCGAGCAGTTCCCCGGCTACTATGTAACCGGTGACGGCTGCCGCCGTGACAAAGATGGTTACTATCAGATTACCGGTCGTATCGACGACGTTATCAATGTTTCCGGTCACCGCATGGGCACCGCTGAAGTGGAAAGCGCTCTGGTTGCTCATAAGTCTGTCGCCGAAGCCGCCGTTGTCGGCATGCCTCATGAAATTAAGGGTCAGGGCATTTATGCTTACGTAACCCTGAAGACCGGCCAGGAGAAATCCGACGCTCTGAAGAAAGAACTGGTTGCCCATGTCCGCACAGTCATCGGACCGATTGCGACACCGGACAAGATTCAGTGGGCGGACGCTCTTCCCAAGACCAGAAGCGGTAAGATCATGAGAAGAATTTTGAAGAAAGTCGCTGCCAATGACGTTAGCAACCTGGGTGATACCAGCACGCTGGCAGATCCTTCTGTGGTTGACGATATCGTCAAAAACAGACAGTAAAACATTAAGTCCGGTTCCCTCAAAAAGGGGATCGGACTTTTTTATAAAACCTACAAAGAAAAAATAAAAATGCGTGTTTTTCCCTCAAAAGAAAGATGTGCAGAAGAAGGAGGTTGGACAAAGTGAATATTATCGCATGTGTAAAACAGGTACCGGATACCGAAGCCCAGATCAAGGTCAAAGCTGACGGATCAGGGATAGATGATGGCCAGATCAAGTGGGTCATGAATCCTTATGACGAGTACGGTGTGGAAGAAGCTCTGAAACTGAAAGAAAAAAACGGCGGAGACGTAACAATTGTCTCCGTTGGACCGGCAAGAGCAATGGAAACAATCAGAACCGCTCTGGCGATGGGCGCGGATAAAGGTATTCATATCTGCGATGCAGCTCTGGATAACGCCGATGCTTTTGTGACGGCATCAGCGCTGGCCGCTGCTATCAAAGGATTGCCCCATGACATTATTTTCTGCGGACAGCGCGCCATTGACGATGATTCCGGTCAAGTCGGAGCAATGCTGGCCGAGCTTCTGGGAATTTCCCAGTTGACCCTGGTCACCAAATTGGATTTTGCCGGAACTTCCGTAAAAGTAATTCGGCCGATTGAAGGAGCACAGCTCTCAATAGAAACCAGCTTACCCTGCGTGGTAACGGCTCAGAAAGGTCTCAACGAACCCCGCTACGCGTCGCTTCCCGGCATTATGAAAGCCAAGAAGAAACCGGTTGATGTGAAAAACGCGGCGGCTTTGGGAATCGCCACAGATGTGAAAGCCAAAGTAGCCAAAGTTGTTCCGCCTCCCGCCAGAGCGGCAGGAAAGGTAATCTGCGGTGATGATGCAGCGCAGAAAGCGGCGGAATTGGCCCGGTGTCTCAGGGAAGAAGCTAAAGCAATTTAATTTTAAAGCGGAGGAATTGAAAAATGGCAAAAGGAGTATTTGTAATTGCAGAACAAAGAGACGGCGCCCTGCGTAAAGTAAGTTTTGAGCTTGCTTCCGCAGCCAGAAAACTGGCTGATCAGACAGGTGATGAAGTCAGCGCTATTCTGCTTGGTTCTGGCGTAGAAAATATGGCTGCCGAATTGGGTAAATTCGGTGTGGATAAAGTTTTTGTCGGCGACAACGCAGCTTTGGAACCTTATATTACCGAAGCGCATGCGCAGGTAGTGGCCAAAATATTAAAAGATAATGATGCGGCAATCGCTCTGTTTGGCGCTTCCGTTCAGGGCAAGGATCTTTCCGCCCGCGTGGCCGCTAAACTGGCCGGTGGTCTGGCCACAGACTGCACAGATGTAAAGGTTGACGGAGGCAAACTGGTTGCCGTTCGCCCGATGTATGCCGGCAAATGTTTCGGCGAAGTGGTTTTCAATACCACCCCGGCAATGGCATCTCTGCGTCCCAACGTGTTTGCGGCTGTGGAAAATGCCAAAGCTGCTACCGTGACCAAGGTTGATGTTGCTGTTGACGGTGTCAAGAGCAAGGTTCTGGAAGTGCAGAAAGATGCCAGTGGCAAGGTTGACTTGACTGAAGCCAACATTATTGTTTCCGGTGGACGCGGTATGAAAGGTCCGGATGAATATAAGATTCTCGAAGAACTGGCTGACGTGCTTAAAGGCACGGTCGGCGCTTCCCGCGCGGCAGTTGACGCAGGGTGGAGACCGCAGAAAGATCAGGTCGGACAGACCGGAAAAGTTGTTTCTCCCAATCTGTACATTGCCTGTGGTATTTCCGGAGCTATTCAGCATCTGGCGGGCATGAGCTCATCCAAATGCATCGTAGCTATTAATAAGGATGCGGAAGCTCCCATCTTTACCAAAGCCGATTTCGGCGTCGTGGATGATCTTTTCAAGGTTGTTCCCGAATTAACCGCAGCCTGCAAGAAATTGATGGCTTAAAATTTAATCACGAAGATATCTGCCCCAAAATATAAAGGGGCAGATATCTTCATTGTAAAGTAAATAATGATAGTTTCGTAAAAAGTAAATTTTATGTTTTTTGTCATTCCCGCGAAGGCGGGAATCTAGTGATTTAAACATGTTGTGGATTCCCGCCTTCGCGGGAATGACAGCGCGCGGACTTTTTACGAGGGCATAAATAATCACCCTCAATATTTCGGAGGATCAATGGAAAATATTAGCCCTATTGGAATAGGTAATGAAGGTCGTCAGGTTTTCTGGAACGCTCATAGCTTTGAGCCGTTCCTTTTTCTTTTTACTGCCATCGCCATGGCTATATTTGCTTACGGTGTTTACCGCCGCTGGCAGCTTTGGAAGGCGATGGGCAAAGATGAAATTCGCTGGGATCAGCTTCCCCTGAGAATAAAATCGTTGATTGTGAACGGTTTCCTGCAGGTTAAAACATGGAAAGACGCTTACCCGGGAATTATGCATGGTTGCATCTTTTTTGGCTTTTTTGTTTTAATTTTCGGAGCCGCTTTTGACGCCGGAGAATTCCATATCACGGAACCTTTGTTTAGCTGGGCGTTTTTACGCGGCAGCTTTTATCTGGGATTTTCCTTCCTGATGGATCTGTTCGGTCTGCTGGTGCTCGTCGGAGTATTGATGGCCGCGTACCGCCGGTACGTTCAAAAACCGGATCGTCTCGGTTACAAAGGCACACCGGATACTACCACCGATGACGCCGTTGCTCTTTTGCTGATTGCCGGTATTATTATCACCGGATTCATCATTGAAGCTTTACGTATTCACGCCACAAAGGATGCTGCCACCGGTTACGCCATGTGGGAAACAGCTTCGTTTGCCGGCTGGACTCTGGCCAATATTATTTCCGGTATGGATGTTGAAAGCGCCAAAACAGCGCACAAGATAACCTGGTGGACACATACATTTATCGCTCTGGGATTTATCGCTTACATTCCTTATTCCAGACTGCTGCATATCATTACAACACCGGCCAATCACTTCTTCGCAACCCTGAAACCGGCCGGATATGTCGAACCGATTCGTGATTTTGACACAGCGGAATCTTTCGGTGTCTCCAAACTGGAAGAATTTACCTGGAAACAGATTTTTGATTCCGACGCCTGCACAAAGTGCGGACGTTGTCAGGACGGATGTCCCGCTTATCTTTCCGGTAAACATTTATCTCCCAAGAAGTTAGTTCAGGATATTAAGACATACTGGCTGGAACAAGCACCGCTGGCGGCGGCCAAGGCTGTTGTTCCCGCGGCAGAAGGCGCTGAGGGTGCGGAAGCGCCGGTTCCTGTCGAGGCTGCGGAAGGCGCGGCTCCGGAAAAAGCACTTTTGGGTGACGTTGTTAGTATGCATGAACTGTGGGATTGCACCAACTGTATGTATTGTGTGGAAAACTGCTCAGCTTCAATTGAACATGTACAAAAGATTATCGATATGCGCCGCTATAAAGTTCTGACCGAAGCGGATTTCGCTCCGGAACTGCAACTGACTTACCGCAACATGGAAAATAATTCCAACCCCTGGGGTATCGGCGCTCATATGCGCGGTGACTGGGCGAAAGAATTGGGCGTTAAGACTCTGTCGGAAGATCCCAACGTGGAATACCTCTTCTATGTCGGTTGTTCCGGGTCTTTTGATGACCGTGGCAAGAAAATCTCCGTTGCCTTTGCCAGGATTCTGCAGGCGGCTGGAGTCAGCTTCGGCATTTTGGGAACGGAAGAAAGCTGCTGTGGCGATTCGGCTATGCGCGGCGGTAATGATTATCTTTTCCAGTCTCAGGCTCAGGCCAATATCGAAATTATGAACGGCTATGGCGTGAAGAAAATTATCGCCATCTGCCCGCACGGTTATAACTGTATCAAGAAAGATTATCCCAATTTTGGCGGCAATTATGAAGTTTACCATCATACCGAGATCATTGCCGACCTGATTGCCAAGGGTAAGATTAAATTTACCCAGAAACTGGATGGAACGTTCACTTATCATGATTCCTGCTTCCTCGGCCGCTACAATCAGGTTTACGATCAGCCGCGTCAGATTTTGAACGCTATTCCCGGAATGCAGCTTGCTGAAATGGAACGTAATCTGTCCAAGAGCTTCTGCTGCGGCGCCGGCGGAGGACGAATGTGGATGGAAGAAGATGTCGGAGATCGCATCAATAACATGCGTACCGATCAGGCCATAGCAACGAACGCCGGTACGGTGGCTGTCGGCTGTCCGTTCTGTCTGACCATGATATCGGATGGAATCAAAGACAGGCAGAAGACGGAAAGCATGGTCGCTCTGGATATTGCCGAAATCGTTGTTAAAGCTATGGGAATTGAGGAGACAAAAGCTCCTGTTGATGTTTGTGCAAGTTAAGTAACTATTCAAAGTGATTTTTTATTAAAGGCCCGGGCTGATTGATTTCAAGCAGGGCCTTTTTTTGTAAAAAAATAAATTTGTGTTTGAAATTAAAGTATGGCAGGATATAATGGAAAAATAGATAATTAACAAAAAAGGAGGATGGCAATCTATGGAGACCAATATAACTTATGAAAGCAAACCCTGGTTGAAATCCTACGAAAAAAGCGTTCCGGAAAGCATAAAATATGAGGAACTCACCATGCCGGACTATCTGGAAAAATCAGCGAAAGATTTTCCTGATGCCACGGCTATGGTATTTGTCGGCTACAAGTTGACATACCGCCAGTTTAAGGATCAGGTGGATCGTTTCGCCACCTGCCTGACGGAATTCGGCGTGAAGAAAGGGGATGCCGTGGCGATTCTTCTGCCGAACAGTATTCCCTGCGTTGTCGCCTATTACGCCATTCTGAAAATCGGCGCCATCGTTGTCCTGAATAATCCTCTCTATTCGGATCCGGAACTGGAGCATCAGTTCACGGATTCCGATTCCAAAGTTTTGATTACTCTTGATGCCCTCGGCAACCGCATGATCAATTTGCGGCCGAAAACAAAGATCAAGCAGATCGTTTATATGGGGATAGGGGACTTCCTGAATCCGATTAAAAGATTCCTCGGTAAGAAACTGAAAAGATTTCCCTTTGCCGATGTAAAGGCCGCTCCGGACGTTTATCGCTGGATGGATTGCATTAAAAAATATCAGCCTAATCCGCCGAAGGTCAAACTCACCTTCGATGATATTGCCATGTACCAGTATACCGGAGGAACAACCGGTGTCTCCAAAGGCGTTATCCTGACGCATGGGAATCTCAGCAAACAGGTCCAGCAGATCAACGCCTGGTTCCCAACATTTAAAAAAGGAAAAGAAGTAATGTTGGGCGCATTGCCTTATTTCCATGTGTTTGGACTTTCTACAACCATGAATATGAGCGTTTATATGGGATGGAATCAGATTCTCATTCCCCGGCCGCAGCCCGAACCTTTACTGCAGGCAATTAGGGAATACAAGCCGACCTTTACGCCCCTGGTTCCGACCATGTTTATCGGCATGCTCAATCATCCCGATTTAAAGAAAACGGACATGAGTTGTATTAAAGGAGCTTTTTCCGGAAGCGCCCCTCTACCGGTGGAAGTCATTCAGGAATTCCAGAAACAGACAGGGGCATTCATTTCCGAAGGTTTCGGCATGACGGAAACCTGTCCCGTGACGCACATAAATCCCTTTAACGGGAAACAGAAGGTTGGCAGTATTGGCCTTCCCATCTCCGATACCTTGGCCCGGATCGTCAATCTTGATGATGGTATAACGGACATGCCCATCGGCAAGCCGGGTGAACTTATCATCAGAGGGCCGCAGGTGATGAGGGGCTACAAGGGAATGGCTGAAGAAACGGCCAACGTTCTGAAAGATGGCTGGATGTATACGGGTGACATCGCGACAATGGATGAAGAAGGCTATTTTTATATAGTTGACCGTAAAAAAGATATGATTATTTCCGGTGGCTACAAGGTGTACCCCCGCGATATCGATGAAGTCTATTACGGTAATCCTAAAGTTCAGGAAGCTTGTTCTATCGGTATCCCCGACGCCAAACGCGGAGAAAACGTCAAGCTTTTTATCGTTCTCAAAGAAGGCCAAACGGCTACGGCCGAGGAAATGATTGAATTTGGCAAGGCTCATCTTGCCGCCTATAAGCTGCCGGCGGAAGTTGAATTCCGCAGGGAATTACCCAAGAGTACTGTAGGAAAGGTGCTGCGTAAAGAATTGCGGGCGGAAGAATTAAAGAAAAGAAAAGGTTAAAAACAGTCTCATAAATAATATAGACGTGGCAAAGAAATTTTCCCCACCCCTCTTTAAAAAAGAGGGGAGTGTCTTCCTTTATGAAAGGGAGGTTAGGAGGGATTTTATGAAATCCAACAAGTAACCATTAATCATGAGTCGATGGCGCGGAGACACCAGTGTAGTGCGTCGTAAATCCCTTGGCACTGGTTCAGAGAGAAATACCGCAGAACAAGGGGTTGCAACCCCTTGTTCTATGCGGATTTACGGTAATTATGATCATACAAAACAAACACTATATGTAAGGAAGTGTTAGACTCAGTACACTAGTGCATACTTGCAAAAGTTACCGATATGTCATTTCGACCGAAGGGAGAAATCTTATTCAATGATTATAAAGATTTCTCAGTCACTTCGTTCCTTCGAAATGACACGGTTAATATTGAAATCAAGCACTAGTTGAGTTAAA
>JQDQ01000200.1 GCA_000747625.2 Smithella sp. SCADC | reverse complement strand
CGCGGTGCGGAACAGGGGCGAGATAGGGACAATCCGTTTCCAGCAATAAATTAGCAAGAGGAACGCGCTGGGCGACTTCCTGAAGTGTTTTCGATTTATCAAATGTCACCACGCCTGGAATTGAGATGTAAAATCCAAGATCAATGCATTTTTTAGCCATTTCGTAATCTCCGGAAAAACAGTGAAATACTCCGCGGCGCACCCTTGATGATTTCACGATTTCGATAGACTGCTTATGAGCTTCACGATCATGGATAATGACAGGAAGATTAAGTTCCTGCGCCAATTCCAGTTGCCGGCCAAATGCTTCTAATTGTTTTTCTTGAGGTGAAAGATTACGGAAAAAATCCAACCCGATTTCGCCATAGGCAACAACTTTTTGCCTGTGCGCAAGCTCATTAAGAGCAACGTAGGTACTATTATCAGCGTTCGCGACATCATGGGGATGCACGCCTATTGCTGCATAAATATTTTCATGTTTTTGGGCAAGGTTAACAGCTTTGAGGCTGAATTCTAAATTTATTCCCACAGTGATAATAAAATCAACCCCCCTTCTCCGGATCGTTTGATCACTTCCTCGCGGTCAGAATCAAACTCTCTCATTTCCAAATGGGCGTGGGAATCAATAAGCATAGGAAACTATTTTCGTTTTCATCCAGACTAACTTCCTCGGCATTATCCGCAACGTCAGGAAGTTTTTTCAAAAGGTTTTGTAATTCTTTTTCGGAAACCTCGCCGAGCAAAACCTTGCGTGAAGCAATACGTTTATCAAGGTCAAGTAATTCTGCATCAAATTTTTGGGGCATGTTAATCTCTTCTCCTTGCGTGAATTGAACGAGCCGACTACTAATACACTTTTGCAATTTAATCAAGCCTGAACAAAAACCAGAAGGAAGACGTCATTTTTTCAGGCGCGGATCGAGCAAATCTCTTATTCCCTCTCCCAGGAGATTGTAACCTACAACAGTAATCAATATAGCCAGGCCCGGATAAAAAGAAAGCCACCAGGCAATATCGATATTGTCTTTACCCGCAGTCAAAATATTGCCCCAACTGGGCGTAGGAGGTTGCACACCAATGCCTAAAAAACTCAAGGCCGACTCGGTAAGTATCGCCCCGGCAATACCCAATGTCGCCGCAACCAGAATCGAAGCCATGGCGTTAGGAAGGATATGCAGGAAAATAATCCGCAAGTCGCCGGCTCCTATGGCTCTTGCCGCCTTAACAAAGTCCCTTTCCCGCAATGAAATGAAATCAGCCCTTACCAGCCTTGTTACGCCCATCCAACCTGTCAAACCGATAATGATCATGATATTCCAGATAGAAGGTTCCAGAAAAGCGATTACCGCCAGAATCAGGAAAAAAGTGGGAAAGCAAAGCATGATATCTACAAACCGCATTATCACTGAATCCACCCAACCGCCATAATATCCGGCTACAGCCCCCAGAATCGTTCCGATAATGATGGCCACACCGGTAGCCACGAATCCGACTTTCAATGATATTCTCGCGCCCCAGATCATACGGGACAATACATCACGCCCCAACTGATCCGTTCCGAATAAATGTTTAAAGGATGGTGACGCTAACACATTGGTCAAATCAATTTGACCGGGATCATAAGGAGCCAGCCACGGCGCCAAAAGCGAAACAAATAACAGCAATAAAACAAGCCCGCTGCCGGCAAGCATCAATTTATTTTTGCGCAACGCTTCCCATAAATTCATTTTTCCAAAACCTTCAAGAAACGCGGATGCGAGGATCCGCAGCAGCATACGACACATCAGCAATCAAATTGCCTAAAAGTGTTAATATTGCGCCAATGAGCAAAATACCCATAATGGTCGGGTAATCTCTGGCCATAACCGACATATAAAAAAGCTGTCCCATGCCCGGAATAGCAAAAATTGTTTCAAAAATAACACTTCCGCCGATAAGACCGGGAATGGAGAGCCCCAAAATTGTAATAGCCGGCAGAAGCGCGTTGCGCAGCGCGTGTTTGTAAATTACATCTCTTTCGCTCAATCCCTTGGCGCGGGCAGTCATTATATAATCCTGCCTGATAACTTCCAGCATGTTTGCACGCATGTAACGGGAAAGACCGGCCAATCCCCCAAAGGAAGAAATAAATAAAGGCAGAATTAAATGTTTGGCTAAATCAATAAACCGCGCCCCGGGTGTAAGGTACTCATAATTTAAAGAACGCAATCCGGAAATGGGCAGCCATCCCAGATTGATGCCGAAAAATATCATTAATAATAAAGCCAGCCAGAAAGTCGGAATCGCAAATCCAATAAAAACGAACACTCCGGCGATCTTATCAAAAAGCGAATTCTGATGGACAGCGGAAAGCACTCCTATCGGTATGGCAACAGCTATAATAATGAGAAGAGACAAAAATTCTATAATGATGGTAATGGGTAGACGTTCCATAATCTTTGCGTTAACCGGCCGGTGGTCCGACGAAAACGAAACACCCAGATCTCCACGGCTGATTTTTTTCAGCCAGGACCAATATTGAATATGAATCGGCTTATCCAGTTCATATAAAGCCTGAAGACGCTCCTTCATCTGTGCAGAAGCCTTGGGATTCATTTGAGTCTGCAAGTCTGTGGGAGAACCGGGAGCCAGGTGCATAACGAAAAAACAAATTATCGTAATCCCCAGCAGAAGCGGAATCATAAATAATATTCTTTTTACAATGTACTTTAACAATCTTTCCCTCTGAAAATAATCAATTCATCTCTTTTTAGAAAAACAACAGCTTCATATCTTTGACATTCTTTACCGACTGCAAGAAAGTATCGGGATTATGAGCTTCCAGTGTTATAGTCGGTTTTACTTTTATTTTTTTTAGCTTTTGAAAAAATTTTGCAAAAGGAAATGTACCATTGCCTACAGGAAGGTGCTCATCCAACCGTCCGAAATTATCATGCAAATGAAGATGCCCTAAATATTTTCCCAATTCCCGCAACCAAATATCAAGCGGCTCATGTGAAAATACATTAAAATGGCCGGTATCAAAACAAAAACAAATTTTATCTGAAGACAGCGCATCGAAAAGACGACGTAAAATATACGGATTTTTTTCATATACATTTTCCAGGGCAATAATTGTTTTAGCGTCTTTAGCCCGCGCAATCAACTCTGTCCATGTTTTAACGCTGTTCTCCAGCCACAAATCATCTGCCGATACATAATAACGGTCGTCAAAAGACGGATGACAGACGATTTTTAAAGGATGGAAATAAGGTGCTAAATCGAATACCTGCTTAATCCGGTCAAGACTTGTTTGCCGGATTTTATCATCCAGCGCCGCCGGACGCAGATCTAAAAAAGGAGCATGGAAAGTTACTTTTAAACCGTTCCCAGCCAAAAGTTTTGCCGTTTCCAAGCATTTTGATTTATCCAAATCCTGCAAAATCCAATGATGAAAATATATTTCCAGATTAAGCTTCTGTTGAAGAACAAACTTCAGATACTTAGGCAGAAGATGATACGGCATATGAGCGTGAACTTTGCTTATGATACTCTGCATCACAAAATCCTTAATATTATATTAATTAGATAAGGCAATTTGTTAGCACAGCTATATTCTTTTCACAACAATCAAAAATATTTTAGCGGAGTCTCCCACGGCTGAAGCCAGAGAATTCCATACAGCAGGATTGGATTTGACTAATTTTTATTTGCAGGCTGTCATCAAGAATATTGTAAACAGCCGGTTTTTACCATTACCAACCGGTTTTTCAATTTCGGCCGCCTTAAGTGATCGAATATTTCGGAATCCTGAATCCATCAATATAAGGCGCAAAGCTTCCCGATCAAACCCGAAGTGGAATACACCTTCATTATTGCTGTGAAACTGGCCGTCATCCAGATCCAGATCAGCAATGGCAAGTAGGCCGGCCGGGAGTAAAACCGAATTAAATTGTTTTAACAAAGCGGGTGTGTTTTTAACGTGATGCAAGGTCATGCTACTGACAATCAGATGATAAGAATCAGTCAGAACATCACCCTTGTCCAGGTTAACGTATTCGGCTTTTACTTTTTTCAGGTTTTGTTCTCTGATCTTTGTTTTAAAAACATCAAGCATCGCCGGGGAGCTATCCACGCCGGTTATGGAATGGACAAAAGGCTGCAAGGCAAGCGTCAGCAGTCCTGTACCGCAACCGAAATCCAGAATGTCCATATCGGGCGTTAAGGTTATTTCCCGAATCATGCTCTGAGCAATATCTTGAGCCACTTTTACACGGTCGGGAACCTGATCCCAGTTAGCGGCATCCTGATCGAAATTACGTTTTTTAGTATTTATTTCATCTCCCCCTCGCTTCACTTTGGTTTACCGATCGTGGAAATGTTAAGAGGTACATATAAAGGGCAAAAACCGATCAGGCTCGTTACTATAAAAATAAAGGCCACAATGCCCAGAATAATCGCAGCAACACCTGTAATACTGCCGTTTAAGTAAAGGACAATTACCACAATGGCCAGTAATATTCTAATAACCCGGTCTATTGTTCCCATGTTCTTTTTCATATGTTTATCCTTTCTTTAATTTGATAAAATAATGCTATCAGTGTTTCTGATCGCTTTCCGCCACAGTTCTTTCCTTCTTGTCCACCGGACAAGCTTGCCTCACTCAGGTGGAGACGCCCATGCGCGGCAATAGCCACCCCTGCAAAAAAATCCACACAGCCAGTACCAAAAGTAAAATTAGTGTATCGTTCATTTTTTGCCTTCTTTTTTTATACGGGAAGACGGTTAGCCAGTCTCCCATTTTAACGGTTAGTTCAAGTTCTTATCAAGCAACGACACTAGTACCTACTTGCAGAAGTTCGTGATTTGTCATTTCGACCGCAGGGAGAAATCTATTTAGTGATCTCGCATATTTCTCAGTCACTCCGTTCCTTCGAGATGACATCGTTTTTCTGCAAGTAGGTACTAGCGCTATTCCAAATCTTTTTTCATCCGGTCAAATTCTTCTTTGGTAATCTCACCTTTTGCATAGCGTTTTTTGAGAATATCAAGAGGCGTATCTTGAGACCGACCAACAACATCCTTTGATTTTGAAACCTGAATGATAAAATAAATCGCCACACCGAAAACGATTAAAAATAGTAACCACATAAACATACCTCCGTATCCAAAGCCGTAATTCATCATATACCCGTTTTCCAATCCTCGCATTGGCCCACAGGGAAGACAACCCATGGCTAATACTGGCGTAAATAATAAAAGAATAAAGAAAAATATTTTTTTCATTATCTTTGGCTCCTCTCTAATTTTATCTAATCGTTAATCTTTTCAATTTTGATTCGGCTTCCCACGTAGGGAAGAAATTATTTAATATAGTTTAACCATCTATTTTATAAAAACAAGGTCTGTTCAAGTACAATTTACTGCAACACCTGGGTATGTTTTCATACTTTCTTACCTGCCTATACAGTTGTAAATAAAATCAATGTCGGTATGCTCCGAACTCCATACTGAGAAGCGGTTGCCGGATTATCATCTACATTCACTTTGACTATATTGATCCGTTCGCCGTATTCGGCCGCAAGCTCTTCTAAAATCGGGCCGATTACCCTGCATGGACCGCACCAGGGCGCCCAGAAATCCACCAAAGTCGGCGTTTCTTCTTTTAATACCACTGTACTAAAATTAAGCTCACTGATAGCGCAGGCAACGTAGAAGAAGTTTAAACCGGGTGAAATGGTTATCGGCAAGTCGGATCCCATCCGGTCTTTTTATGTGGTCATCTCCGGTCAGTTGAAACTTTATAGGAGTTCAGCGGAAGGCAAAGAACAGACCCTGCAACTGCTCGGCCCGGGGGATCCTTTCGGCCTTTGCACGGCATTTGCAACCGAATCCTTTCCGGCATCTGCCATGGCCATAGAAGAAAGCGCCGTTCTTCTAATACCCGGCACGGTCATGGAGGCGATAGCAAGGCAGGAACCGCCTCTTCTTTTCAACATCATTCAGATATTATCCCAGCGCCTTAAGAAAAATGGCCAATGACGGTATCCTCTCCACAGCAGGCCGTGTCATCACCATTCGGGATCACAAAGCGCTGGAACAACTGGCCGAAGGCGATTAACCAATAAACAAAATATCATATTATACGGCGCAACGCCTGCGCAGCATTATGAATGATGTCCCAAGCGGCGCTGAAGGGCGGTGCGTAAGCCAGATCCAGATAACTGATCTGATCGATGTCAAGCCCTGTCCAAAGCGCAACGGAAAGAGTGTTTATTCTGCCCACCGCGCCGGCTACACCGACAGCCTGCGCTCCCAGCAGTTTGCCTGATGATTTATCGGCTATAAGTTTCAGGCCGATTTTTCTCATACCTAATGCAGGCGCCATTGCACTGCCCCACGTAATGTTACTGACCGGCACATACCCAACGGCGAGAGCTTCTTTCTCCGATAGGCCTGTTGCTGCGCATTCCAGATCAAACAGTCGGAAAGACTGAGCGCCGACAATGCCGTCAAAAGTTAAAGGTTTGCCAGCGATGTTGCGTCCAGCGACGCGTCCCTGTTTGTTGGCAATATCACCGAGAGGGATATTTACCCAGCGGCGGCTGACCTTATGAAATGACTCACAGCAGTCACCAGCCGCATATATACTTTCCAAAGATGTTTGTTGAGCGAAATTTACGGCAATCGCGCCGGTTTTGCCTATATCGAGACCGATGGATTTTGCCAATCGCGCGTCCGGACGAACACCGACAGCCAATAAAACCAGATCCCCTTCCCACAAGCCTTTATCTGTTGTTACTTTAAGCGGCGCACTCGTTCCTTTTTCAATGGCATTTGCTTGTGCATTGCCTAAGAATTCCACGCCATGCGCCTGTAGTTCTTCGAGCATAATTGCAGACAGGGCTGCGTCCCAGCGATTGGCTGGCAGCGAATCCTTATGGATGATAGTTGTTTTAATGTTTGCAGCATGCAGTGCTTCGCTCATTTCCAGGCCGATAAAACCGCCACCGATGATCACAACCCGCTTTGCCTTTTTCTCCCGTAACCAGGTTTTGATATTAATTGCATCTTCCAGATTCCTTAGCGAAAAGACACCGGGCAGATCGATGCCGGGCATGTCCGGCACAATCGCAGATGTTCCGGTGCTCATCATTAGAAAATCATAAGGGACCCGGCGACTCTCTTTTGTTTCAACGAAACCTGCTTTAGCATCTATATTTATGACCTGAGTATTAAGCTGGACATCGATGCCATCCTGGCTGAACCTCTCCGGCGTACGGGCAACCAGTTTGTTAACATCTCTGATGAGATCGCCGATATAATAAGGAGTCGGACATGATGCGTATGAAACAAACTGGCCTTCCTGCAGAATTGTAACTTTCAAAGAAGAGTCGTTGCGCTTTGCTTCGGCGGCTGTGGATGCCCCTCCCGCACCGCCACCTATAATCACTAAATTCTTCATATTTTTGCCTTTGCTGCTTCAATTAATTCGATAAGGCTTGTAATTTTATCGTTCGGTCGGCAACTTGTAAATTTATTCCATTGTTCAGGAGTCAAATTTTCTTTTAGGAAAGCGTTTATATCAAAATAAGGCGACCAGCAACGCACAACCAGTGAACAGGGCAGATCACCGGATTCTTTCAGGCAATAAGAAAGGGCAATTTCATCTCCTAAGCGCGGACAGCGTATTTGCTTACTGGTTATTTCCTTTTCCATTACTTGACAGGTTGACGAAAAAAAGAAAAACCGTCAAGGATTTTATTTCCTGACGGTTTTTCAGTTTGAATATATTCAAGTATTAATGAAACCCAATCTTCAGAAACAGAGTGTGCTAAAGTTTGCAGGTCAAATGGATAAAACTCAAATATTACAAACGCAGTGCAATAACATTTATTAGTTGAATTCATCCCGCAAAGCAGTTGTATATTAACCCTGTAGCAAAAATTACATCTGACATTTTTAAAAGCGTTATCAGGCTGATGGCGTCAAAACCAGTTTGTATTCTTCCTCGGCAATGGTCTCCACCTTTACCGAATATTTTTTCGATTCCGCCAGTCTTGAGACATTTTCTTTGGAAACCGTGCTGTCCGCAAAAACAGTAATTATCTCGACCGGATTTTTTTCCATAGCCTGTTTTGTTCTTACAACCGGTATCGGGCAACTTAAGCCTTTCACATCTACTTCGATCATAATTTCCATCCTTTCTTTTAAATTATAGAGTTTTTAATGCCGTGGGAATAGCGGCAACAATTTGGCGAATTTTAGTGGCTGGTGTCGCCTGAACATATTCGCCGGCCTTACGGTTGGCTTTAAGTGCCGTGATGGCGGCGTTATTATGAGTCAATCCCGCATTAATCATGGCGCCAACCATGCCGCTTATTGTGTCTCCGGTCCCGCCGATAGCTTCCAGCGCCGGTATGTCCGGTTCGGAGATTGTAAAAACAATTTTACCGTCCTTAACAACGTAATCAGTTGCGCCTTTGACAATTAGAATTTTTGCCGCACTTGTCTGCCTGCTAGCGGCGGTGATTAACTCCTGCGCCTGGGCGGATTCCGCGCTGAATAAATGATGGCTGATATAAGCAGGATGAATAGCGTCCGGGTCGGCCAGAAAGGCCATCTCGCAAATATCCGGCGTGAAGATATCGAATTGAGGGGCCAGTCCGGCGGCTTTGGCTGCGTACATTGAGGAAGCGTCCGCGATCATCACCGGCTTTTTTTTGCATTTAGATGCCGCGGCATTGACCTTCTTCATCAGGCCCATTACCGGAAGAATATAATGCATAAGGAGAATATCAGGGTTGATCTGAGCAATATTCTTAATGATGTAGTCATAAAGAAGGTGACTGCCCTTGCCTTTGCCGATATCACCAGCAAGAATAACACGTGGTGGAGGGCTTTTAAAATGTTGAGCCGTAACACAGGCTGCGCTGATCAATGCGGCTGTTCCTTGAGTGCATGGTATTTCCGTATTCTGGATAAATAACTTATTCCCGTCGAATTGTGCTTCGCCGGTTATGACTGATATGTTTTCCTGAGGAATTGTTCCGCAAATAAGGAGCATTTCAGTTGCCCTCCTTATTCCAGATATCCAGAGCTTCGGTAAAAGCCCGATCCAGCATCAGCGCGCAAAGAGTGTAGCCTTTTTCTTTTGGACTGGATACTTCAGTTAATTTCTTATCCAGCATACTGATATGCAAAAAAGGTATATCGGGACAGCCTCCTCCTGAGATGTTCAAAATCACGCCGGTTTTTTTATCAAAAGAAAGCTTCATGTTTCCCGCTTTGACCATACAGGCATTATCAAAACATTTTATTTTGACAATATCCAGCAGCTCTCCCGCGCCTTTCAACGGAAGTATTTCCACAAAACAAGTTTCCTTTTGACGGAGTAATCTTTCCACGCCCGCCTTTTCCACAATATTAATTTCCACGGCTAAATCACAGCCTTTGCGCAACTGAGGCGGAGGTGCAACCAATTTAACTTCGTAATTTTCAGTTTTAAGAATTTTTTCCGCCGCTATCGCTTCCTCAACGGCTTGAAAAAGAACGAGCCCGCCACCTTCAAAAACATTTTTATTTTTTTTGCCGAACAACATCAGTTTATTTTCCTATTTCGCTTTCTGCATCATTGAAAAACCGATAATCAGGCAAAATATAATTCCGACAATAACAGCAATGGGTCCGAAGGCGGCAACGCCTTTGGGAGAACTGGCCATAGCGAAATTATGCGAGATACCAGCGCCCACAATCATTCCCAGAACGAAGACTCCCGCATCCGCGTCACCTTCGCCGGAAAGAAAAAGCTGTCTGCCGGGACAACCCCCTGCCAGCGCGAAAGCAAGGCCGGAGAGAGACATTCCCATGAAGTTCCACACATGATTTGTATGGGCTACAGGCTGGCCTTCAAAGCCGGGATGGAACTGTCCCAAAATGAGGTTTGCCACAAAGGCGAAAACCAGCAAAGAAATTACGCCACTGATCAGATGAAAATCTTTGGTAAGCATAACATCCCTGAATGCCCCCATTGTGCAGAAACGGCTGCGCTGAGCAAGGACGCCAATTATAAGACCGGCGGCAAGACTAATTACGATAGAGGCGTGCATTGAACCAGGACCTTTGGCACTGAAAAAGATGGGCCCGCCTGGAGCAAATAATACATGGAATGTTAGTAAAAAAAGTAATCCAAGCATCAGGCCAAGCATAATCCATCCACTGGTTCTTGCCTGAGAATAGGAACGTCCAAGGCTGAAGCCGTTTTTTAAAAACATAATGCCGATAAATATTCCCGTTATCAAGCCCAGTATTCCCAGAATAGCGTTTCCGTCACCGCCGGCCAGACGCAAGAGCGCCCGCCATGGACAGCCTAGAAATATCAGAGCGCCGATCATGGCAAATAATCCCAGAAAAAAACGGATTAAAGGAGATGAACCGCCGCGCGGTTTATACTCGCCGGCCAAAGCCGCCGCGATAAAAGCGCCCAGAACAAACCCCATAATTTCCGGTCGCAGATACTGGACAACATCAGCCCGGTGCAAACCTAAAGCACCGGCAATATCCCGTTCAAAGCAGGCCACACAAATGCCCATGTTTGGCGGATTGCCGAAATACTGCAGTACTGCTGCGCCAATGCCGATAATGGCGCCGACAATAATAATACCTGTGCGGGTTGAAAAAATGTTCTTCATAAAACCTCCCCTTGAGATAAGTTGTGGGTTTATAGCGACATAAAAAACGAAAAGCAAATTCATAATAGCAATATAATGATTGGTATTATAACTTAAAGAAATACTAAGGCGATGGCATCATCCGTCGGCAAAAATAAAATTCATTGGCAATAAGATATATTTTGCTTGACGGGGGCTTTGAATGGAAGCCTAACTTTCTACAGAAATCACCTGTCATTAAGTTATTCTTGACATAGTGCTAATTATAACATACATAGCTACGGCATTATTTAATTTCGGAAAAGAGAGGACATGTTATTTATGAAACGATCAAAATTCAAATGGATTGTTGTAGACGTTTTCATTATGATAATTGGCGTTGTGGCTTTCATATTCACGCCAAATCAGGCTGTTGCCAATGAAAAGATTAGTGCGGCGGTTGTCGCCGGATTCATTCAGACGTTTCAGGAGATTTCCTCAACCTACGAAGCGAAAACCGGTGTAAAAGTTGAGGTAACTTTTTCGTCAGCTGGCAAACTCTACAGTCAGATAATCAACGGCGCTCCCTATGATATCTTTCTTTCTGCTGATAAGGAGAGACCAGATCTTCTTTTTGGAAAAGCTTTTTCTGAAAAACCATTTATTTATGCGATAGGCGAGACTGTCCTCTGGTCATCGAATAAAAATTTCTGCTCCTCTGATAACTGGTTTTCAGCGCTCAAAAAAGACGGCGTAAAAAAAATAGCCATAGCGAATCCAGAAACAGCAGTTCATGGAGAAAGAGCCAAAAAAGCACTTCAGGATGTCGGTCTCTGGGATTTGATAGCAACAAAGCTCGTTTACGCACCAGATTTGGCACAGGTGTTCCAGTGGGCCACGGAAGGTGCCGTGGATGCCGCTTTTTGTTCTCACGCCCATGCATATACCGAGAAGGGGAAAAAAGGTTGTTATTATGAAATGAAAGAAGCCCCCGATGTCGTTTACTCGGCATGTGTGTTAAAGAGTTCTAAAAACCGTGAACTTGCCCACCGTTTTGCCGCGTTTCTGAATTCGCCAGAGGCTGATAAAATTAAAAAGAAATACGGTTACAAACAGACACCAAACAAACACTGATTGATATACCTTATGCTGACATGGTGCTTGATGGTTCGAGAGACGTTTGCCAGCTGTTAGGGGGAAAAGTTTTTATTCATCTGGAAATGATTTATTAAGGTAACAAAGGAGAATTTGTTTGATTTTAGAACAAGCCAGAAAACGACTTATAGAAACGATAGACAAACAAAATATTCATGACAAGGAAATTAACATAACCTGCAAGACACTGACCCCTGAAGAAGCTATTGGCAATCCGCTTCATGACGACTACCCCATTCAACTGGGTAAAGAGAGGATTATCGAGGCGGATTTTATGGGCAAAAAAGGACAGGCTTTTTCAGATTCCTATTTTAATTACAGCGGGAAGGTAAGCGACATTCTTGCTCTGAATCTGGGAACCAACGCAAGGAGAGCCATTTTTATTTCATCCCTGAACGCGATAATGGCCTATTTGGGCAGAATATCCCAAACGCTTCACTGCAAGGATGATGATCTTATGAGATGTGCCGATCACTTCCTCAATTTCGTCAAGAATCAGTCTTTTAAAACGGATAATGTTCTGCTCGTCGGTTTGCAGCCGCGCCTTTTAGAGAAGTTGACGGCGCTGAATAATGTAAGGGTCTGCGACCTGAACCCTGATAACATTGGAAAGTCTAAATGCGGTGTTGTAATTGACGGGCCGGAGCGTTTTTCTGAAAACGCTAAATGGGCCGGGACAATATTTGCAACAGGAAGCACGGTTGTAAATGGTACAATTGATGAAATAATAGAAGCGGACAGGGATACCTATTTTTATGGTGTGACCATCACCGGCGTTGCCAGTCTGCTGGGGCTTAAACAATTTTGCTACATTACACAGAGAAGTAATGAATTAGGAAAATAACCATCTTATGGTCACATCAAAGCAGCAAATCGTCAATCTCGACTAAATTACAAGATTTCAAACGAAAATTATTGGATGTATTGGCCTGATAATTCACCTGACATTTTCCAAAGCAAAAAACAAAATAAAAACAAAATAAACCCTTGACAAGTTATGGGCATATGCCTATAATAGTTCAAAAGGAGTAATAAAGACATATGCCCCGTCCTAAATGTCACCGTAATGTCTGTGGAATTCCTGACAAAAATTATTTCAAGCCACGGGGAATACCTACTGTGGATTTGGAAGAGATTGTTCTTAACCTGGATGAATTTGAAGCGATTCGTCTAGCGGATTACGAACAGTTATATCAGGAAGAAGCGGCGGCAAAAATGAACATTTCCCGCCAGACGTTCGGCAGGATAATTGAAGCGGCGCACAAAAAAATAGCGGACGTTCTTCTGAACGGGAAAGCGCTGAAGATCGAAGGCGAAGAAGTTAATTTAGACGAAAATAAATCTTGCGGCCATGGAAAAGGCCGCAGGGCGGATAAGAATAATTAATATTTTTTAAAGGAGAAATTTATGAAAATCGCATTACCATCCAATCAGAATCAGGTGGACGAACATTTCGGCCACTGTGAATATTTTGCCGTATTCACGATCGACGACAAAAACAAAATACTTTCACAGGAAACCATCACGCCGCCCGCTGGTTGTGGCTGCAAATCGGATATTGCCTCGATACTGGCGCAAATGGGCGTGACGCATATGCTTGCCGGAAATATGGGACAAGGAGCCGTAAACGTTTTGGGAAACAACGGAATCCAGGTTTTGCGCGGCTGTTCCGGTAATGTAAAAGATGTCGTTGAAAGATGGCTTGCCGGCAACCTGAAAGATTCCGGTATTGCCTGCTCACAGCATGAGCATGGCTGCCATGAAGGCTGAAATCACAATTTAATTTAATGATATGAAATGAAATTAAAAAATACCCTTAATTCTTTGCCCCTCAATCTTATTGACGGGCAAAATATTATCCTCGATTCTATTGCCGATGGTGTTTTCACGGTCAATAAGGATTGGCAAATAACCTCGTTCAACCGGGCAGCGGAAAAAATAACCGGCGTTCCCAAAGAGGAAGCCATCGGCCAACTGTGCAAGGACGTTCTCAAAGCCGACATTTGCGAGAAAAGCTGCTGCCTGCGCGCCACCATGAAAACCGGTGAACCGATTGTCAATAAAAAGGTGCAGATTATTGACGCCGATGGCCACAGGTTTCCCATCAGTATTTCCACCGCTTTACTGCGCGACAAAAAAGGCTTACTGCTGGGCGCGGTGGAAACTTTCCGCGACATCAGCGTGGAAGAAGATCTGCGAAAGGCCATCAAGGAGAAGTATTCTTTTTCCGATATCATTTCAAAGAATCATCAGATGCTGCAGCTTTTTGATATCCTGCCCGACATCGCAGACAGCGCCAGCACCGTGCTCATCGAAGGAGAAAGCGGAACAGGCAAAGAACTTTTCGCCCGTGCCATTCATACTCTCAGCGCGAGGAAGAAACAACCATTCATAGCCGTCAATTGCGGCGCACTGCCGGATACGCTGCTGGAATCGGAACTATTCGGTTATAAAGCAGGTGCGTTTACCGATGCCAAAAAGGACAAACCTGGAAGATTCCAGTTGGCTGAGAACGGCACGCTGTTTCTTGATGAAATCGCTGATATCACACCAGCTATGCAGGTCAAGTTGTTGCGGGTCATACAGGAAAAAACTTTCGAACCTCTAGGCGCTACGCAAAGTGTTGAACATCATGTCCGTATTATTGTCGCCACCAACAAGAGACTTGAGGAACTGGTGCGGCAGGAACGATTCCGGGAAGATTTGTTTTATCGGATTAATGTGTTTAAAATAACACTACCGCCGCTACGCGAGCGCATGGAAGATATTCCTTTACTGTGCGAACATTTTATCGGCCGTTTCAACACGATGCAGAAGAATGACATCTCCGGTATTAGTGATGAGGCAATGGCTGTTTTAATGGGATATACCTATCCGGGCAATATCCGTGAACTGGCCAATATTATTGAAAGGGCCTTTATTCTTTGCAAGACAGGTCTTATTGAAAAGAAGCATCTGCCGGAATCTCTTTTTCTCGTATCGGCAGATATTTCCCCTACTAATGACATATCTTTGAAGAATATGGAAAAAACATATCTTGTTAAAGCTCTTGAGCAAAACAGTTGGGATTGCTTAAAAACAGCCAAACAACTGGGCATTCACAAAAGCACGCTTTATCGAAAGATAAAATCCCTCCACATCACGCTGCCCGGATAATGACGGAAATGATGACAAAAGAGGAAAAAGCCAAAGCATTTTTCAAAGAAGGCTACAATTGCGCTCAGGCCGTGTTTCTGGCATTTGCCGATGATTTCAAAATGGATAAAAACACCGCCATAAAACTGACCTCCTCATTCGGCGGCGGAATGGGAAGGCTCCGCGAGGTCTGCGGAGCGGTCAGTGGCATGTTCATGGTCGCGGGAATGTTTTGGGGCTATACCGAACCGGACGACAATCGCGCCAAGACCGAACATTATCGAAGGATACAAAAGCTCGCCAATCAGTTTAAAGAAATCCATGGCTCCATTATTTGCAGGGATTTGCTGGGTCTAGCTGTAAAGCAGGATAATCCCATCCCGGAATCAAGAACAGCTGGCTATTACAGAAAACGTCCCTGTGTTCAACTGGTCGGTGACGCCGCCGGAATACTGGAAGAAATGATCCGGCAGGAAAAAACTAAAGGCACTAAATCACGGGTATGAAACCCCAAAGCAAGCTTTGGAAACTTATTCCGCAGCAGAGTTGCGAGATATCATACCCTCCGACTTCGTCGGGATTGTTCGACTAACAAATTTCAGTTCGCTCACTCCTGAAATGTGAGTCTCACGAATAAAAAGTCTATTTCGCGCAATCTTCCTTAAATTAACCAATGGATATTTCCGCGTCCACATGTTTGAAAGGGAATGTCTGGGTGTTTCATAAAAGCCAGCATAAAAAGAGGAATCCTTTTGGACAAGGGTTTCGTTATCTTATCACCATAGGCCTGTAGCAGTTCCTCCGGCATATAGTGTAATAACATTGACAGATAATATTTTATTGCCTATAAATCTCGCCATTCAAGGAGTTTGAGTAATGCGTGATTTCAACGAATAATTATTTGAAAGTTTGAAATTATTTTGCCATTTATATTTCCACGTGTAGCCGAAGTATCTGTATTTGAAAACAATCCTTGGTAATAGTCATTTGTAAGAGTATAGAACGCGTAATATGGCAAAATAATTTTCTTATTTAATGTCATCTTGATCAAATAAGAAGCAAACACAGCATTGATATCGCGTTCAATAATAGCAACTTTGCCGGGACTTGCCATCCTTGCTATAACCAAATCTAATTTATTTAGAAGATATTTTTCTTTTTCGTTTTCATCAATCTTACAGTTTGGTACTTCTGACCATTTTACATAGCTTGCTTTATTTATATCCATGACACGCAAAAATTTCGGATATTGATCATCTTCAATAGCGGACTCAGTATAGCCAAATTAAAATGATAAGACTTCCCCCATGCGCTTTACTTCCCAACCTTCCGGCACGCCTTTGACGATCTTTGCCTTCTCATGTCCAGGGAAGCGAAGGCGCACGAACCATTCGCGGTAGAGTTCCTCGGCCATCCGCTCCAGAATGGCAATACGGCGATTGTTGTTTTCAATAAGATCATCATACGCCGAAAGCACTGCGGCAATCTTACGCTGAACAGGTATAAGAGGAAGTTCGATATTAGTATTTTCAATAAGCGAGGGATTAAAAGCTGGATAATTTGATTGCTGACTTTCTGCAATTCCCGATAAGAAATCTGTGTACCAATTCGTTGTTAAAATCCTATAAAGATAATCTGGACATACCTTCTTGCAAGTAATTACTGCAAAACCAGTTGAAGCTATCGTGTTGTTACTTGGATTTCTTGCTATTCCGTAGTGTTTTAAATTTGGACGTACAGTTGATATTAATATGTCTTTATGGCGAACTATTCTTTTTGCTCTTGAGGGTGCATCTTTAAGCTGAGTATATTGAAGTTTCTCAAAACGACCTTCTGTTACAGAAGATGTATCAATATATTCAATTTCAGAATAAGGATATTTTGAATTAATGTTTAGCTCATTAATTTTCACAACATCTCTTATCTTCATTCTTCTCCCGCAATCTGCCTGTATCCTCCGGTTTTGGGCGCGCCGGTAAATTCAATTTTGCCCTCTGCCTTCAATTTTCGGATATAACGCTCGACGGTTTTTACCGGTATTCCCGTGCCTTTAGAAATAGCCGGAACCCGGCATAAGGGGGTTTTGCTTATGAATGCATACACTTTTCTTACTCCCTCACTTACTCCCTCATCTGCAATGACTTGGGGGGTAATCTCCAGGCTTTCCGGATACCCCGTTTCGTAGGGGAAAACAATTCTCGTAAAGTTGTCCGAGAGATGAAATACGGAGGCGTCGTATTTCCGAAGAATGCGGGGAATGCCGGACCCGAGATATTCCACCAGTTCCATATCCCGAAATACCCGCATCAATTCTTTGTTGCGCGGCACCGAAACACCCGTATAGAAATCATCTCTGTTTAAGCCGAAAGGCAGCCCGCCGGTTGAGGTAATTTCCATCCGGTTGGAGAAGAGTTCGAACTTGGGCGGCGCCTCATAGGAGTAGTCATTATGGATAATGGCGTTGATGACGGCTTCGCGCAGGGCGTTGGCTTCGATCATGCGTTTCTGCAAGCGGCGCTTTGAGGTAATTTTTGTGAAGGTGCGGTTTTCCACTTCCAGCTTGTCGAGAACCCGCTGGGTAGCTTTGATCAGACAGCAGTAACCGTACTCATTGTTTTCGGTCAAATCCACTCTGTCCGTGCCGCTGTATTTGGCGACCTTGATGGATGTGCCATTGGCGTCGGCAAGGAGATAGGCGGCATAATTGTAAAGGCCATCAGGGGTGAGCAATTCCAGAGTTTGCGCGAAATTGTCATTGAGTTCAAACCCGGCTTCCTGATAAAAGATTTTCAACTGCTGGAAAGACAGCTTTTGCTGCGGGGAACAGATCAGACCGATGGTGTTGCGGGAACGCTTGAAAAAGAAATCTTCAATTTGTTTTGAGTTCATCGGTAAAGACCAAGAGCGGAGGGGAGGATGTTGTTTCTAATGCGGTCTTTGACGGCAAGCTGCATGGCGTCGGCATTTTTCAGACCAATGACACTCTGGCGATCCGCGTCAATTCCCAAAAAGATTACTCCACCTTCACTGCTGTTCAGAAAGGCAACGACCTCCCTTTCAAATTTTTCCGTCAGTTCTCTTTTGTATTCAATTGTGGCGGATTCTTCAAACCGTCTCATACGTCTCCGGCAATCTGTCTAATATTATGATTTATAACGCCTTCCAGCGCTTTTGCTTCTTTGTTCAGTTTATTGAGTTCGTCGTTCAATGCAATCATTTCTTCGATAAATTCTTCCTCGGTCTTGCCGTCTTCTTCAATGACGACACCGACATAACGACCGGGGTTAAGAGAGTATTCCTGTTCTTTGACTTCATCAAGTCCGGCCAGTTTACACAGTCCCGTGACGTCTTCGTATTGCGCTTCGGGAAAGCGCTCATGCAACCAGGCAATATGACCGAAGAAGTATTCGGTAGCTTTGGCCTCTTTATGCAAATTTTCAAGTTCGACTTTGAGGGCTTTCAAATCTTTGTTCATCTTCAAGTCCTTTTCAATATGCCGTACTTTTTTATCCACTTCTCTTAAAAGTTCATGAAGCGCCGCAAAAAAAGGTGCGATAGTTTCAGCAAGTTTCCTTTGGGCTTTATTGGCTTTGTCGATCAGATCAACATTCATTGACTTTCTGTAATCGGCTAAGCTTTTAATAATTTATCTGTATCTTTTAAAACCGGCGCAAAATCAGGAATATCTTTGCCGTTATTTTCTTTTAGAAAACTGATGACATTTTTGGATACGGCATAAAGATTGGGGCGGTTTTCGGTCAGGCGGGCAAATCCTTTGTTGTAATAGCCATCCACCAATTCAACAAACGCCCGGCGGTTGCCCCGATGCAGGCGATAGGTGTTGGCCTGTCGAATATCGCCGCGCAAGCCGTTGACGGCTATGTTCATCTTGGCAAGTTTGACCATTTCCAATGTTTTTTCTTGTCCATAGACAAAAAGGCTGGTGTCCTCGCCGGGTGTTTTGCGACCTTCGATGAATAGCGCGGATTGCACAAACATGCCGCCGGAACCGCAGGCGGGATCAAAAACGGTTCCCTTGTGAGGTTCAATGATTTGTACCATCAGGCGGACAACGGAACGCGGGGTAAAGAATTCACCACAGCCCTGTCCTTCAGCCATGGCAAATTTACCAAGAAAGTATTCATAAATCTGCCCGAACATATCGCCGGAAGCGTCTTTCGGAATATCGGCAAAGTTTTTCAGAAGCTGTTTGGGAATACCACGATATTCAGGCTTGCGGACTAAGCGAAAGTATTCATCTTGCGGCAGCGTGTCTTTGAGTTCCGGTTTGTATTCCTCGATGAGTTGCATAGCCCTTTTCAAGGCCGGGCAATCTCTACTTTTTCGGGCAGATTCAAGAGATAGTCGTAACGTGCTTCCGGCGGCAGATAGAAGCCACATTTCTCAATAGCGATTTCATCAATGGGCCGTTCGTGGCGGCTGCCTTTAAGTTTTTTGAATTCCGTATTGATTTCCTGAAAGCAAATAAGACTAATTGCGGAAAATAATACAACTTCTTGTAAATATTGCAAGAATAAATCGTTGGCTAGTCACAGGAATAACCGTTCTTTGTTGACTGCTCACAGTTATCACGGATTAGGAATAGGAAACAATGTGCAAAGAGAACTGCGGCAACCAGAGTGCGGAATTCAGAGGTCATAAATTTTTCAAATCGTTTGCTCAGCGGGCAGTATTTTCGCCAAATGCCCGGAGTATTTCGTTAATGGCAAAACGGAGTTTGAGAGATGACTTCCGGTGTCAGTTCGCGCCCGGGGGTAATGTGGGGGAGCATATCGGGAAGTTCTTTAAATCCGTTATCGCTAACTGAATTTATCACCAGATCCATAATATCCATCTTATCGGCGTCCCGTATTAGCTTTAACAGCAACACCGCATCATCCGGCAGATTACCGGGGATATCGGAAACTTTTTTATTGTGATATTCCACGGCGCAGGATATTTTTTGCCACTCATTATCTTTAAGAAGCGAAGGCATTCCTTCTTCTTGCAAGAGCAAACGACCTGCCCTGCCGTGATCCATAGTATCCGCGTCATGAAAAGAACCGTAACGGAAATGCTGGGGAAAACGTCCGATGTCGTGTATAAGCCCGCAGCTTTCGGCTGTAAAAACTTCTGCCTGCCCCCACCCGAGCATCTGAGCAATCAATCAAGCATTGTCAGCCACGCGCCGGCTGTGATGATATTTCAGTTCCAGTGCGGCGGGCAAGACGCCGTCGGCATTACGATACCGGTTCACGTAACGTTCAAACCAAATTTGCAGGGAATCATGTTCCTTTTTTGTCATTTTCTCGTCTCGTATCTTGGTTGTTCGGAATAGCTTTGTGCTTTATTTATTGTTGGTTGTTCATCATATATCGCAATGATTAAGATATGCTTTCAATATTTATCTTTCCGCTTATTGATACATCACAACTTTGAAAGATGCAAACATTTGGGAAAATATTTTTCAAGATAATAATGGTGAACCATAAAGTTTTATCATTGCCGATTTTTATCAAAAATGTTGTTATTAACTTACATAACTTGATTGTTGACAAAGAGAAGGTCTAATGTTATAAAAATAAGAATGATAATCATTCGCAAAAATGTGAAACAAATAGCAGGTCGACCGGTAACCACTCAGCGTAGCCTACTACTTGATATTATTCGCCGTGCTAATCGACATCTGGATGCCGATGAATTGTACCGTATGGCCAAAAGCAAAGCACCTCGCATCAGTCTGGCAACGGTGTACCGTAATCTGAAGCTATTCAAGGAACTTGGTCTCATTGCCGAAAGCAATCTGGGAGATACACACTCCCACTATGAAATTAAAAGTGCGGCAGAACACCACCATCTTGTCTGTCTGGGATGTGGACAGATTATCGAATTTGACAGTCCGTCTATTGCCAAAGCCACAGCAAAGATTCAACGGGAGAATGGTTTTTATATTACTTCTATCCAGTTGAAGATGGAAGGCTATTGTCCAAAGTGCAAACAGAAAAAGGAATGATTTTGTTACATTCAATACGAGAAAATTTAATTAGTTATAATAAAGGATAGATATGGAAATAAAGATTTTAAAAGACCTTAAATCCGGTGATAGCGGGAAGATAACTCAAATTGATGGCGGGCATAACATGGTTAGCCGTTTGGCGGCTCTGGACATAAGACTGGGAAGTAGCATCAAAAAGCTCAGTGCCGGTGTGATGGGCGGTCCGGTAACGATTGAGGTCAATAGAACTCAGATAGCCATCGGTTTCGGCATGGCTAGAAAAATATTGGTTGCGTTTGAGGATTCCAGCAAATGAAGATCCTGTTGATAGGGAATCCCAACGTGGGGAAGAGCGTAATTTTCTCACGGTTAACCGGTATTCATGTCCTTACTTCCAATTATCCCGGTACAACAGTAAATTACACAAAAGGTTCTATGAAGCTTGGTGAAAACCAGGTCGAAATTATCGATGTTCCCGGCACCTATACCCTGGAACCGACCTGTGAAGCTGAAGAAGTTGCCTTACGCATGCTGGACTCCGGAGATATGGTGATAAATGTTGTCAACGCTACAAATCTGGAAAGAAACCTGTATCTGACTTTACAATTGCTTGAGAGAAAGATTCCGTTGGTTGTTGCTTTGAACATGTGGGATGACACCCGGCATCTGGGAATAAACATTGATTTGGACAAACTACGAAAGATATTGGGTGTTCCGGTATTTCCGACAGTAGCAAAAACAGGAGAGGGAATCAAAACGCTGGTAGATAATTTACCTAAAGCCGTTTCACCGGCAATACCAATTTGCAGCCATGAAGAACGCTGGGCTGCTGTCGGCAACATTATCGAGCAGGTTCAACAGGTCACGCATCGCCATCATACCTGGTTTGAGCGTCTGTCTGATGCCAGCGTCCGCTCTTTTTCCGGAGGACTCATTGCATTGGTTGTGCTTGTCACCGCCTTTTTGGTGATTCGTTTCATCGGTGAGGCATTGATTGGCTATGTGTTTGATCCTTTGTTTACCAATTTCTGGGTGCCTGTGTTGGCCGGATTAAGTGCTTCGCTTGGAGGTGGCGGATTTCTCCATAATATTCTAATCGGTACACTGATTGAAGGTAACGTAGATTTTGTGCAGTCCTTCGGGCTGCTCTCCAGTGGTCTCTATGTTCCCTTTGCCATGGTTCTTCCCTATATAATTTCTTTTTATCTGGTTCTCGGTCTGCTTGAAGATACCGGTTATTTGCCGCGTCTGGCCATACTTGCGGATATCATTATGCACAGGCTGGGATTACACGGTTATGCGATCATTCCAACTTTGCTCGGATTTGGCTGTAATGTGCCGGCGGTTTTGGCAACAAGAATTTTGGAAAGCAACCGAGAACGGTTTATCGCTGCTACTCTCATCTCGATTGCCGTACCCTGCGCTGCCCTGCAGGCAATGATTTTCGGTTTGCTTGGCCCACACGGGTGGAAATATGTGGCTATTGTTTACGGTACACTTTTCGCGGTTTGGATTGTTCTCGGGGTAATACTGCGTCAGGCAGTCAAAGGATTTACACCGGAATTGCTAATTGAGATACCGCCTTACCGTCTGCCACCGTGGAAAGCGACATTGCAGAAGCTATGGATGAGAACGTATGGATTTTTAATGGAGGCTGTTCCCATGATTCTCGGTGCTATCATCGTTATAAATGTATTATTTTACATGGGTATCTTTGAAACCATTGCCAATTTTACGGCGCCGGTGGTTAATGGGGTTCTTGGCCTTCCCAAAGAAGCGGTGACCGCTTTGGTCATTGGTTTTCTGCGCAAGGATGTGGCTGTGGGTATGCTGGCGCCTCTGGCGCTCACCGCTGAACAACTTGTGGTAGGTTGTGTGGTTTTGGCAATGTTTTTCCCCTGCATTGCTACATTTGTTGTTCTCCTGAGAGAACTGGGATTGGTGAACATGCTCAAATCAACCGCGATAATGGTTACAACGGCTTTGGTTGTGGGAGGATTGTTAAATCTGATACTATCGTAAATTCTTATTTTAACAAGCTTAACCGTTTGTTATCTTGTATAAAATTTTTACGATTGACCTGTTCCCGAAATTCCTGCCAAATTTTTAATTCAAAATTATATATGAGTAGCGGCACTCATTTTTTCTTGCCTATCGCATAGTCGCGCAAGGCTTTATGAAAGGTCTTGGCGGCCAGCAGAGCGCAATGCTCTGAATCCTTGGGCATGCCGCCGAGATGTTCCAGAATGGAACTCTGGTTTATTTTTATGCACTCTCTGACAGGTTGCCCCTTCGCCATCACGGTCGCCGCCGAACCTGCGGCGTGAGATGTTATGCATCCGTCAGTCGTATAGGAAATGTCCACGATTTTGTCGTTTCTGATTTTGAGGAACATCTCTATGGTATCCCCACATGGTCCTTTTATTTTGGCGTAGCCGTCCGGTTTTTCAAGCGTTCCGTAATTTCTCGGATCGTTTCCGTAATCAATAACTTTTTCGGAAAGGCCGCCCGTTATTTTTTCCATAAGCAGATCAATCATTTCCTGTTTGATTTGTTCTTCAGTTTTGACTTGTTCCTCGCTCATTTTTGTAACTCCTCATCGTTCATTGTCGAATCGGCATTCTTGCTATTTTATTTTTTTTAAACAATCTGTTTACCGGCATCCGCTCCGCTTTTAACCGCATAAACGGCGGTTATTTTTGCCACGATGGCCGATTTCGGATTCAAAGTATCTTTGATGCTTTTCACCCATCGGACATTTTCTCTGAAGATATCATCATCTGTGTGAATCGTAATATCAGCCTTAATCTGAAAACCATCCTTGTCTTTCAATAAAAAACAAGTTTAATAGTCGCAAAATATCTACTTGGTCGCAATTAGAGTTGCATATATGCAACTATCTTCAGCTCCAGGGATATCTCCTTATTATGCAATTAACAGTGATTATTGATGAAAATAAAAACAAAAAGCATTTGGCACTCTCCTTGCAACATATTATAATCATGAAACCAAGTGATTTACGCAGACCGTTTAGAAAGGTGTGAACAGCATGAAGATTGCTCTGTCAATATGGAAAGATTGTATCTCCACTGTTTTTGATGCGGCGGATCAATTATTGATTTTTGAACCTGACGGAACAAGCGGATACAAGAGAACAACCATCAAATTGATCTCTACCGATGTGAAGGAACGGGCCAACGAATTGAAAGAGCAGCAAATTGATGTTTTGATTTGCGGAGCAATTTCGCGTCCCCTTGAAACACTGCTCATTTCTTTGGACATACGGGTTTTTGCTTTTGTCCGGGGTCAGGTTGAAGAAGTATTGGCTGCCTATAAAAGCAACAGCTTGGAGCAGGCTGTTTTTACCCTGCCCGGTTGCCGGGGGCGAATGGCGGGAGCCGGCCGCAACAGAATGCGCGGATCGCGTTGCCCCTGGAGATAAAAATATAGTGAAACAAATATTCTAAGGTTACATGTTAAATGCTGAAGATATTAGAAAGCATAAAAAGATATCGCAACATCCTTACGATTGCTCTTTCGCTGATCGGTATAGGGTTGATGGCTTATTATGATTACTGTGACACGACATGCAGTTATCTTAAAGGTGATATTTTCGGGATCGATCTTAAATGGGTTGGAATCTTTTATGTGTCAGTCGTTATCGCATTTGCGGTATTTAATCAGTCTTCTTTTATGCGGGCACTGTTGGCTTTTGGATTGGGAGTTGAAATTCACCTGTATGCATTTCAAGTGCAAAACGAAGTTTATTGTCCTTTCTGTCTGGCATTTTCGGCAACGTTGATTCTGTCTTTCTTGATTAATTATGAGATACCTTCAGCATGGCGGGAAAAACGCAGTCGAATGTGGCTGTATTTTCCTGGGGAGGTAAGTTTCCCGATGTTTAAATTAAACAAGCTACCTTTACTGCTGTTTAGCTTATTAGGATATTTGACAATTTTAGTGACTTTTTCCGGTTCAGTTGCGCCTGCCTATGGGCAGAATCCGATCAATGAAATTCCTTCGCTAGGCAAGGGCGCTTATGAAATTACATTATTTACTGACTATTTTTGTTCACCGTGCCGGCGTATTGATATAAAAGCCGAACCTTTGTTGAAGGAATGGCTGGCAGACGGCAATGTCAAAATAACTTTTGTTGATGTGCCTATTTCCAGGGTCACACCGATATATGCCAAGTATTATCTTTACTCGACAAACGCAAATTCCGACGCAAGCAATTTATTGCATGTTAGAAAAAAATTTTTTGATGCCGCACAGGATAAAAATATCAGAGAAGAAAAGACCCTTCTCTCATATATGAAAGATAACAATATTTCATGGAAATCGATGGATGAAAAATCAGTTTTTTTATTGCTCAGTGCGAAAATCAGAGAAAATAATATTAAAGCTACACCAACCTGCGTGATTAGGTATCCTGGAAAGGACATTAAAACATTCATTGGCGATGAAGAAATCTGGAATGGATTAACGGAATTAAAAAAGAATTTGGCCAAAATAAAAAAATGACTTTAGAGATCTTGTTTCAGGAAAAAGATTAAGGAGGAAAATACATTGAATCAGTCCATCCCTAAAAAACTTTTTTTCACCAAAGGCGTAGGCACGCACAAAGAGCAACTTCATTCTTTCGAATTGGCGCTGCGTGATGCCGGTATCGAAAAATGTAATCTTGTCCAGGTTTCGAGTATTTTACCTCCTCACTGCAAGATTATCTCCAGAACGGAAGGCCTGAAAAAACTTTTGCCGGGCGCCATTACTTTTTGCGTGATGAGCCGCTGCTGCAGCAACGAACCGCACCGGCTGATTTCCGCGTCCGCCGGTTGCGCGATTCCCGTCGATAAAAGAACTTACGGTTACATCAGCGAGCACCACGCTTTCGGATACACGGAAAGACAAACAGGAGATTACGCCGAGGATCTGGCAGCAGCTATGCTGGCTTCGACGCTGGGCATTGATTTCAATGTAGATGAAAGTTGGGACGAAAAAAAGAAGTTGTTCAAGATTAGCGGCAAAATAGTCGGCACACGTAATACGACACAATCGAGCGTGCTAAAGAGCGGTAAATATACAACAGTGCTGGCAGCGGCTGTCTTTGTTTTTTGAAGATTGCGTAAATAGTACAGGAGGAATTTTTTATGAATAGTAATAATCGGGACGGCAGAGGAATGGGACAGGGCCGTGGCCAGGGTGCAGGTCGAATGGGCGGAGCCCGTGCCGCGGGAGCAGGAGGTGATTGTGTGTGTACTAAATGCGGTCATCGCGAACCACACGAGCGCGGAGTTCCCTGTTTGCAAAAAAAGTGTCCGCAGTGCGGAACAACTTTAATTAGAGAATAAAAAATCTGGAAAAGGAGGATTTTATTATGCCAAGAGGAGATGCAACAGGCCCCATGGGAATGAGACCGATGACTGGTAGAGGAGCCGGGTATTGTGCTGGTTTTGGAGTGCCCGGTTATATGAATAACGTTGGAGGACGTGGTTTTGGAAGGGGCTCCGGAAGAGGCGCCGGTTTTGGTGGTCGAGGCGCACGCGGCGGAGGTTTTGGGTTTCGCAATCGCTTTGCCACAGGCGTACCGCGAAGTTTTTGGTTCGGTGGTGGAATGGCCGCTTCATATCAAAATACCGATCCGGAGGCAGAGAAACAGGCGCTTAATAATCAGGCGGAAATACTACAGACCGAGTTGGATGCCATTAAAAAACGTCTGGATGAATTAAACATTAAAGCGCAGAATAAATAGCCTCTTCTGCCCCATAGCTGCACGGATTTAATCCATGCAGCGCGGTGATGGCGCGTAAGTCGCCGCTTCGCGCTGTCACCGCAATAAAATATTTGTAAAAAGATGCAGACAGCAACACTGCTCTAATTGGAAATACCGATTCCGGTAAGTTATAAAAAGGAATCTTATTATGATCAAAATTGGCATTATCATCTGTGCACGTTATAAAAATTGTGGAGGGGGAAAGTGTTTTCGGGCGTTACGGGAACGTGTAGGCGCCTTTTCTCACTATCCGCTTACAGAATTGGTGGAAATCGTAGGCTATTCTAATTGCGGCGGTTGTCCTGGTGGAAATATTGAGTATGTCCCGGCAGAAATGAAGAAAAACGGCGCAGAAATCATTCATCTCGCGACTGGTTTGGTGGTCGGTTATCCGCCGTGTCCGAACATTCGATATTTCCAGACATTTATCGAAACAATCTATGGATTATCCGTAGTTGTAGGGACCCATCCCATTCCTCAAAAATACTTGGAGGCGCATGCACGACTTTCCTTTTGGAATGATAGCAATATGAGTGAAGTGGCTGCATATCTTTTGCAGGAACCGGAAGAAATAAAAAAAACATACGATTGAAGAGGATAAAAAAATGAAAATTGCAATTACAACATCCGGTAATGATCTGAATGCTCCGTTGGACAGTAGATTCGGGCGGGCGCCAAAATTTCTTATCTACGATCTGGAAGCTAAAACATTCGAGATCATCGATAACGAACAGAATTTAAACGCGGCACAGGGCGCGGGGATTCAGTCGGCGCAAAATATCGCCCGGCTTGGTGTAAAGGCTCTTGTTACAGGGCATTGCGGTCCGAAAGCGTTTCGTGTATTGGAAGCGGCAGGCATCAAAATCTACAATACTTCCGCCTCCACCGTAAAAGAAGCGCTGGAACTTTACCTTGCCGGAAAATTAGATGAATCCAAATCGGCAGATGTTGAAGGACACTGGGCATGAACAAATGCGAAATTCTTTATTGGACTATCGGTATCATCCATAGTGAGCACACGATAGCTGAAAAAACTCCCATCCAGCCTGTTTACGCTAAAGGCTGCAAGGGGTACGTTGAACTGCTTCCGGAGTTTGTAGGTGGCTTGCGTGATCTTAGCGATTTTTCGCATAGCTACCTTATTTATCATTTTCACAAATCGCGAGAGGTTAAGCTAATCGTTAAGCCATTTTTGCAGGATGTTGATCGCGGCATTTTTTCGACGCGCGCGCCCTGCCGCCCCAACCCTATCGGATTGAGTGTAGTGGAATTACTCGGCATTGAAGGCAATATTTTGCATCTGGACGGTGTGGATATACTGGACGGAACGCCGCTTCTGGACATCAAACCTTACACGGCCAAGTTTGATCTTCGCAATGTCACGAAAAATGGCTGGCAGGATGAAGTTGACCATGAAACGGCAATAAAAAGAGGAAAAAGAGGATATCGTTCATGAAAGCTGTCGTGATTGCCACCGAACTCAAAGCGCACGCCCCCTTTACGGCGTTTGGAACCGTAACGGGCATTGTCATCATGGCCGCTTTTATCCAATTCCAGATATCAAGGGAAATTTCGTCCACGCTTTTCTGGACCCTCCATCCTCTGCACGTGCTGGTGAGCGCTTTAGTGACCACCGCCATGTACCGGTTGCATTCTAACGGCAGGTTCTGGCCCACAATCATCATCGGATATATTGGCTCCGTAGGCATCGCCACACTCAGTGACTCGCTGATTCCTTTTGTCGGCGAATGGCTGCTCAATATGCCTCATCGCGGCATTCATCTGGGCTTTATCGAAAAATGGTGGCTGGTAAATCCGCTGGCTTTTGCCGGAATAGCAATAGGGTACATAAATCCAAAAACGAAATTTTCTCATACGATTCATGTGTTTTTAAGCACTTGGGCGTCATTGTTTCACATTATGATGGCAATGGGCACATCCATCGATGTTGTAACCGCCATTTTAGTAGCGGTCTTTCTATTTTTAGCGGTATGGGTTCCCTGCTGTACCAGCGATATCGTTTTTCCGCTCTTGTGGATAAAAAAGAATGATGCAGAAATCGTCTCTCCTGTTACTCATGGAGGTGCGCGATGAAAATAGCTATCGCCTCCGGTAAAGGCGGAACCGGTAAGACTACTGTATCCGTAAACCTGGCACGAACGTTTGGCGTTCCCGTGCAACTTCTGGACTGTGACGTAGAAGAGCCCAATGCGCATTTGTTTATCAGGGGCAACAAACTCAAAGAGGAAATTGTAACTATTCCTGTTCCTCAAGTTGATGAAGCGCTTTGTAACGGTTGTGGAGAATGCGGCAAATTCTGCAAATATCATGCGATTGTAACATTTGGAACTGCCCCGCTGATATTTCCTGAGTTGTGTCACGGATGTGGCGGATGCGCGATGGTTTGTCCCACCAAAGCCATTCAGGAAGCCGGCAGGCGAATAGGCGTAATTGAAACTACAAAATCAGACAACATCACGCTCATTAGTGGAAGGTTGGATGTGGGCGTAGCCATGGCTCCTCCATTGATCAGGGCGGTTAGAGAACGTTTGCAAAATGATATGCCGGCCATCCTGGATGCGCCTCCGGGAACATCGTGTCCGGTCATTGCTGCAATTCGGGATACTGATATGGTTTTACTCGTCACGGAACCAACGCCGTTCGGTCTGAACGATCTTTCGCTGGCAGTGGATATGGTTAACGAACTTAAAGTTCCTTTTGGCGTCATCGTCAATCGCATGGGCAGCGGGGATGAGCGTGTGCACTATTATTGCGAAAAAAAAGGCATCCCTATTTTGCTGGAAATACCTGATGACCGGCGGATCGCTGAAAGCTATTCCCGGGGTATTCTTATGGTGGATGCGCTTCCGGAATATCAGGGTCTTTTTCATAGTTTGATAGGGGAAATGACATCTTTTGAAAAAACAGGAGGAAATACAAATTATGCCCACGTATGAATATGCATGCAGCCACTGCGGCACGCACTTTGAAAGACAACAAGGCATGAAAGATGCGCCCATCAAGGTCTGCCCCGAATGCGGGGCAGAAGTCCAGAGACTGGTTAGCGGTGGCAGCGGTTTTATTATGAAATCATCTGGTGTCAGTATGCGCGACTCTGCCAAAAGCTGTTCCTTCGAAGAAACCGGGAAAACTTGCTGCGGCGCGAATAGAAAATGCGGGCAATCCCCTTGCGGAGATTAAGATGAGTACTGGCGTATATAAATATATTTATGGACCGGTTCCGTCGCGAAGATTAGGACGCTCTCTGGGTATTGATCTGGTGCCGTTTAAAACCTGCACCTACGATTGCATCTATTGTCAATTAGGAAGGACGACGAACAAAACAATGGCGCGACTTCCCTACGTTCCCGTCAAGGATATTTTAAATGAGTTGGAAATAAAATTGGCAATGGGCGAATTTCCCGATTATATAAGTGTTGCCGGTTCCGGTGAACCGACGCTGCATTCAGGGATTGGCGATTTAATTGAACAAATCAAGAAAATAACAAATATTCCCGTCGCTGTTATAACAAACGGATCTTTGCTTTATCTGCCGGAAGTCCGCAAAGCCCTGGAACCGGCCGATCTGGTAATTCCTTCACTGGATGCTGGAGATGAAAACCTGTTTGGTTATGTCAACCGTCCGCATCCGGATATATCTTTTGAAAAAATGATAAACGGTCTGATTGAATTTACCCGAAATTTCCCGGGTAAAGTATGGCTGGAGGTTTTCGTTCTCTCCGGCATAACCGGCATGAACGCGGAAGTGCAGAAAATTGCCGCTTACACAAAAGAAATAGGCGCTGATAAGATACAACTCAACACGGTTTGCCGGCCAGTGGAAGAAGATTACATCAGCGCTGTAAATAAAAGACAAATGGAGAAACTGGCGTTATTTTTTCCAGGGGATGTGGAAGTTATCAGTGGAGATGAATCCCATAACATTAATATTACTTCAACGACAGAAGTGACCGATTCAGAAATAATTAATCTGCTGACAAGACGCCCCTGCACGTTGACCGGAATTTCATCCGGATTAAACTTACACGTTCACGAAACGGCTAAAATACTGATGCGGCTCATTGATGAAAAACGTATTGTGGCCATACGTTCTAAAAGCGAAGTGTTTTATAAGATATGTGATAAACACTGACAAAGAAAGGAGTTCTTCCGTGGATGACAAAAGAAGATTTCCCATAGCCGTTGAAGGATTTAAACTAATTATTCCTTTGGCTGTTCTTACGGGATTATTTTTTTTATGGCAATGGATCATTGCGGGATTTATAATATTAATATTTACTTTGTTTGTTGCGTTTTTTTTCCGCGATCCCCAGAGAATTATTCCTTCAGACGACGGGCTTGTGGTTTCCCCGGCCGACGGCAAGGTGGTGGTGGTCACTAAAATTCACGAAAAGGATTATCTTGACCAACCTGTCTGTCAAATTAGTATTTTCCTCTCAATATTTAACGTACACGTAAACAGAGTTCCCGTAGGCGGAAAGGTTGAAATAATCAAATACAACCCGGGTAAATTTCACATTGCAGCCGTCGCCAAGGCCTCACTGGAAAACGAACAAACTTCGATGGTCATTGGCAGCGGCAGCACAAAAATACTTGTAAAACAAATTGCCGGATTTATTGCACGGCGCATCATTTGTTACGTAAAACCAGGCGATGTCATTAAAAAAGGTGAACGTTATGGATTGATATGCTTTGGTTCACGGGTGGATATATTTTTGCCTGAAAACTCCGAAATCAAAGTCAAGCTCGGAGATCATGTAAAAGGGGCAAAAGATATTATTGCAATTTTAAAATAAACAATCTGTTAGATTTCAGGAAAAGGCATTGTTTGCGATTATGGAAAATGAAGTTATTGAAAATCATCAGCGCTATTTAAAACGAGTCGAACTTTATAGTAAATTCGGCTATGATATTGAAAAAGAGGGATCTTTCATTATTGAAAAAGCACAACCCCTTGCCGGAAATATTCTGGAAGTGGGTACGGGCAAGGGATATTTTACGCTGGCTCTGGCAAGAGCTGGGTTTAACTTCTTTTCTTTTGACATTGCAGCGTCGGAACAAAGATACGCTCTGCTTAATCTTAAGTACTATGAATTGCAAAAACAAGTTTCTTTCGTTATAGCTAACGTTGAGTGTATACCCTGTGACGATGTCTTCTTCGATGTGATCTTTGCCGTCAATATCATTCACCATTTATCAGCAGTGCGCAAATCCTGCTGTGAGTTAGTCAGAATATTATCTCCCCATGGTAAAATCATACTGAGTGATTTCAATGCTAACGGCCTGGCAATATTAGATAAGATTCACGCGCTCGAAGGACGAAAACACGAAGTGAATTCGGGGACAATGACAGACGCAAAAGATGTATTCATCGAACTGGGACTCAATCTGGAAGAATTCCATAGCCCGGCTCAAGATGTGCTGATAGGTCACAGGAGGTTAATCACATAAGATGAACGTTGCAGAAGATGTAAAAAGGTATGTGGAAATATGCCAGGAGAAGTTCTGGCAAAATATTTTCCAATTCGAGACGGAATGCCTTATTGAGCGTTTGCAAGGTTGTCGCGATATTCTGAGCGTTGGTTGCGGTCCAGCCATCATTGAAGGCAGATTAAGCGGTTATGGGTTTAACGTAACCGGCCTTGATGTTTCTGCTGAAGCTCTCAAATGTGCGCCGGATTCTATCAGAACGTTCGCGGGAAGCGCTGAAAGTATGCCTTTCGCAGAATCTTCTTTTGATGCCGTTGAAGAATTCTATACTGTGCAAACGGAATATATTTTGGGAGTGGAAGGTGATCGTATTTTCAAGAGTAATAACCCCAGCGAGGCGGCTTTATATGTCATTTATGGAACCATAAATAATAATTTCATAGACAAAAACACACAGCAGCAGAGGGAGAAATAAATCTTGAAAGAACTCGTGATTATCAGCGGTAAGGGAGGAACAGGGAAAACCAGCGTGACGGCGTCCTTTGCCGTACTGGCGAATCGCCCTGTTATCTGCGACTGTGATGTGGATGCGGCTGATTTACATCTGGTTTTGGAACCTAGTATCCGCGAGCGCCACGAATTTGAAAGCGGTTATGAGGCGATCATCAGACCGGCGGACTGCACGGCCTGTGGCGTATGCGCTGAACTGTGCCGTTTCGGCGCGGTAAAAACCAGGCAAAACAATAAGGGAAGTATGGAGTATTTTATCGATCATGTTTCCTGCGAAGGCTGCGGCGTTTGTGTGCGGTTTTGTCCGGCTGAGGCCATTGATTTTCCGGAATGTCATTGCGGTCAGTGGTTTATATCCGACACGCGCTGTGGTCCGATGGTTCACGCGCGTCTCGGCATCGCCGCCGAAAATTCCGGCAAGCTTGTTTCGACCGTGCGTCGCGAGGCAAGGCAATTGGCGGAGAAAGAAGATTACAAAATCGTTATTGTGGATGGTCCGCCGGGGATTGGTTGTCCTGTTATCGCCTCGCTGACCGGCGCCACACAGGTTTTGATTGTTACCGAACCCACCGTTTCGGGTGAACACGATCTGGAAAGAGTGCTTTCTCTGGCGCGCCATTTTCAGATCCCCGCGTCGATTTGCGTCAATAAGTGGGACATTAATCAGGAAATGACGGCTCGCATTGAAGAAAAAGCGGTTGCCCGGGGTGCGAAGATTGCAGGTCGCATTTGCTACGACAGCGCCGTAACTCGCGCTCAGATTCAACAAAAGGCCGTTGTGGAAATCGACGCGCCCAGTGCCGACGATATCCGGCAACTTTGGAATAATTTACATCTTCAGGAGGTTCAAAAGAAAAGTAAAAAGGAGGATAAAAAAATTGGAAAACAAGAAAACATGTGATACGTGCGGCGATTCCAGTTGCTCGGCTCAAAAACAGAAAAAGGATGAAAGCAAGGAAGAATACGCTGATCGCCGCAAATTGCAGGCGACATTATGCCGTATTCAGAAAAAAATCGTTGTACTCTCCGGCAAAGGCGGTGTCGGGAAAAGCACCGTTGCAGTTAATTTGGCAACGGCTCTGGCGCTCAACGGTCAAAGAGTTGGATTACTGGATGTTGATATTCACGGACCTAGTGTACCCACGATGCTGGGATTGGAAAATGAAACGCTCAAAGGCGGTCCCGATGGACTTTTCCCTGTTGAGTTTGGCGGGTTAAAAATAATGTCTTTGGGATTTTTGTTGCAAAATCCAGATGACGCGGTCATCTGGCGCGGTCCGATGAAGATGGGTGTTATCAAGCAGTTTTTAACAGATGTGCATTGGGGTGATCTGGATTATCTCATCGTGGACGCTCCTCCGGGCACGGGTGACGAACCTTTATCAATTTGCCAGTTGATTCAACCACTGGACGGCGCGATCATCGTCACAACACCACAAAGAGTGGCGGCAATAGATGTCCGCAAATCCATCAGTTTCTGCCGGAGACTTGATGTTCCTGTATTAGGCGTGGTCGAAAACATGAGCGGATTCGTTTGTCCGAAATGTGGAGAAATCACCCAGATTCTACCCGCGGGTGGTGGCAAAATAATTGCCTCGGATATGAAAGTGCCATACCTTGGCGCTATTCCGATGGACCCGGCAATTGCTCAATCCGGCGACACCGGTAAAGTATTCATTTACCATTCTTCCAAAACACCAACGGGGAAAATCATGCAGGACATCATCGATCAGATTACAGCAGACTTGGATAAAACAAAAAAACTTAATTCATAAGGAGAAAAATACCATGAAAATTGCAATACCATTAGCCCAAGGTAAACTAACCATGCATTTTGGTCACTGCGAGAGTTTCGCCATTGTTGAAGTTGAGGACCAGACAAGAAAAATCATCAAACGCGAGGACATTACTTCTCCGCCTCATGAACCGGGTCTATTGCCGCCCTGGTTGGCCGAGCGCGGCGCAAATATGATCATCGCGGGTGGTATGGGTCAACGCGCCCAACAGCTTTTTGCCCAGCAGGGCATCCAGGTCGTGGTCGGCGCACCGGTTGAAACACCTGAAAAACTGATTGCTGATTATTTCGCGGGGACACTGCAAGCGGGCGAAAATCTTTGCGATCACTAAATAATAATAATAAGGAGGATC
>JQDQ01000199.1 GCA_000747625.2 Smithella sp. SCADC | reverse complement strand
GAAACAGATAAGTCAGCCTAAAGAGGTCATTGCCAGTTCTCTACTCTACCCAGATTTCAGATTTCACGGGCAAAAGGAGCGGTAAAACTGCATTTGGTGTTGGATCATGACGGGTATTTGCCTTCCTTCGGTGTTGTGACGGATGGAAAATGCCACGAGGTAAAGGTGGCCCACACGTTGCGATTTGAACCTGGGACAATCATTGTTGATGATCGCGGGTACAATGATTACCAGTTGTTTGCCAAATGGACGGATCAGGGAGTATTTTTTGATACCCGAATGAAGAACAATGCTGTTTACATTGTTACGGAAACGAGAGAGATTCCCCAAAATCGCTCATTTCTCAGCGACGAAATCATTCAGTTCACCGGTACTGCAGCCAAGAAATGCCCTTATCCTTTGCGCAAGGGGACCTACTACAATGCTGAGAAGGACGAGACTTTTGTTTACCTGACCAATCATTTGAAGTTGGGGGCAACAACCATCGTGGCCATTTATAAAGACCGCTGGCAGATTGAGCTGTTCTTTACAGCATTGAAACAGAACCTCAAGATTAAAACCTTTGTGGGAACGTCGGCCAATGCGGTGAAAATTCAAATTTGGACAGCATTGATAGTCATGCTGATTCTTCGCCGCCCGATGCAATGAAATAACAATTAAAATGATGAGTCTGGCTGGATCAATCAGGCTGGATCAATCAGGAGTCGCCGCTCGCCGCAAGAAAGTCTGTGCACAAAATGGAGGGACGGTTTTTTTCGTCTTTGAACAAATGGCTTAACGTCACGCAAAGATTTCCCGTAGCGAACGATATATAGCGGTCCGTCGTATACCGTCGGAGGTCCGTGTTGATTAACTGATATACGTAGTCCTTGTGCGACATGTTTTCGTTCCGGTTGGCCGCCCGGAAAATGGGATTGATGCGTTGTCGCCTGTCTTTTTTCATAATCGTATCTGTGATCTGGATGCCCTCGTTGTTGATAATATAGAAAGCATCGATGATGTCGGACGCATTCATGATATCCTTCAGCAAGGCATTTGTTTCTTCCGGAGACCTGCCCTGAATTTGCCGGACGATGTTCCGGACTATCTTTTGGTATTGCTTGTTTTGCAATCGCCGCGATTTTATGATGTCAATCTTTTTCGTCCTGAAGGTCGCAAGAAGATTCTCCAGCTTTTTTTCTTCCTCATTCGCTTCCTGCGGCCCGATGTCTTTCGGCAGGGAAAAAAAATGCCCTTGCAGCAGATCAGCGCCATATTCGATACTGCAGATGACCTCTTCTTGTGTTTCCACGCCTTCCGACAGAGTGAGGCATCCGATGCTTTGGCATAAATTGCTCAGGGACTTGAAGATTTCCTGTTTAAAATAATTGCTTGCCATGCCCTTGATAATGGACCGGTCGATCTTGATAATATTGGGCCGAAAGAGAAATATCCGGTCAAAGTTGGAGTATCCGGTCCCCACATCGTCGAGGGCAATATTCAGTCCGCATTCGCGGTAGGTGTTCACAAAACGAATCAAGGCCGCGGTATCCGTGGTCTTCGATTCCACAATCTCGATGACCACGTTGGCCGGTGGAATTTTATGCTTCGTTACCTGATCAAGGAGGTATCCTGATCCGACGATCGCAGAGGATAAAAAGGATGTTTCGAGATTGAGAAACAGCAGACTGTTTTTTTGATCATGATAAATATTCTTAAAAGCAGCCAACACTTTTTCCCGGCAGAGGCGGTCGAACTCCAGGGATAGGTTATAGTCCCGGGCGGCATCGAACAGAAGAACAGGGGAAATCAGATCTCCATCCCGCGTTTTTCCCCGGATCAATCCTTCGAACCCGATGATGGAATGATTGCGCGCCGACAGGATCGACTGAAACTGAGCGACAACTCTTTCCTCTGCAATGATCTCTTTGAGTTCCGCGAGCGTCAGTCCAGGATGATGATCGATCAAAGGATACTCCCTTATTGATAAGAACTTGCTTTTCGTTATCGGCAGTATAAGAAACATTCACTTGTGTGTCAAGAATATTCTGCCACAAGATGTGGGGTACGCCGCTAATGACCGTGCTACAGGCACATTGCGACTTCCGTCTTTTTGAAAAATCTGTTCACCTTTCAGCCGCGTCACCTGACAAAAAATCATCAAATCAAATTAATCGAGTGTTATGTTCATCAATCTTTTAATCTCTAAAACCAGTATGCTGTCCCCGGATTTCCTGCGGATTCGGCATGGAGAGAATGCCTTCGGGAGATTTTCAGGGCAATGCCGTTCATTTTGGGATCGGGATGATGACCTATAATCTTTTTATTGCGCAGAAGTTTTTGACGATGCCGGCGGATTGGAAGAATAAGACGATTAAGAGTATTCGCTGGTTATTAGTGGAGACGGCTGGCAAGCTTATCGAACATGGCCGGATGACCATGTTGAAGATTGCCGCCGGAGTTGAAAAATACCTGATGTTTTTGTCAATGAGGAAACGTAATTACGAGTTGATGCTGGAATAAACAAAAAACAGTTGTTGAAAAACAAGGAGATTAAAGACGGAGGGATTGGTGTGTTCCGCAACCGGTTTTTTATCGGCAAAGCTTCATTTTAGACACAATATTCTCCGAATAAAGAGCTTGGCCGACATTTAACAACCGAAATTTCAGCTCGGCTTATCCCCCAATCCCCAAATTTATGAATTTTGAATTCTTTAAAAAAGCAATCTCTATTTTTGGGGTTTTACTTACTATTTGACGCCAAGAATTTTCTTTATTATTGAGTCTAGTTCTCCAGATTTTGGAAGATTAGGCCCAGCAATAAAACGGTTAGCAAACTCATCTAATGAGAAACAAATTCTACGTTCAAGATTTAAATGGCGAACTTTCTTTAGACTTTTTTCTCCAAGCGAATATGTAAAGACGGTTAAAGTTTCATTATTTGGAACGGAAACATTTGATAAATCATTACCAACAACTTCCTCGAATTTTTTATATACTATGTCAGGAAGAATAAAATATAAGCCTTTTTTACAATACTTTGATTGTGAATAAATCACTCCTTTTCGAATAATTTGCGGAATTAATCTTTTATGGACATTTGCCCAGTTTAATCCATGCTCGCTATCTGGTATCTTTTCATTCTCTGCCTTAATATTTTTATAACCATGCCATGAATCTCTATAATTGCCCGTAATGTCAATACTTTGTACTTCAATTCCAATATATTCTGTTAAAATATTATTAGATATTTTTGCCAAAACCCAATCCATTGAAAGCGATCTTCCAACTTTAACTTCTTTTCCGGAATTTGTACCAAGGGCAACAACACAATCGATTTTATCAGTTTCATTTTTAATAAATTCATCATAAAAGAAAAATTTTAAATCAAGTCCAAATGCATCAGTTGCAACGTTTTTAATGGATTCATAATTATTTGCATAAAGCCTATTGGGGCAAATTACAATATCACCATAAGATGATGTAACACTACACGTTCCGTAAATTATACTTTGATCATGATTATGCTTTGTGCAAGGTTTCAAAATAAAAGGACAAGCCCCTAAATTCCATAATTTGCGTACTTCTTTACTTGTATTTCTAGGATTGTTCCCAAATATTTCTATTAAATCTCTTCCCATTTTTCATTCCTTTATAAGCGATGATATTTTCCCCCCTAATGCCTTTGCTAAAAGCGGGGGTACTGCATTTCCTACTTGCTCATATTGTTCTGTAAGAGAGCCATAAAATGTATAATTATCAGGAAAGGATTGTATTCGTGCGGCTTCCCTTACTGAAATTATTCTTTCTTCATATGGATGGAAAAAAGATCCCCAATGCGGATCACATTTTGTCAGAATAGTAGAACACAAACCATTTGGATGTAAACGGCCATACCTTTTTGTATGATCACTTCTTCTCGCTCTTTTTAATCCATTTGGAAGTAAATCAAAAGGAATATCTCTCCAACTGCCACCTTGAGGTATATGTTGCAATCTATTTAAATTAATTGATGATATTTTGCTGCAATAGTGATTATTTAATTTGGTGCAATTGGATCGTAAATACTTTTGATAATCATTTTGAGGGTTTAATTTATAATTTAAATTCTCAATGATCTTTCCTTGTATAATTTGGGGTAAATCAGAAAACACTTCATCAACATTGATTTGCTTTTTTAAATTTTGTTCAAATAATGGTTGTATTTCAAAACAAAGATCTTTTGCTTTTGAAAAGTTTGCAACCGCTTTTGAATTATACTGTGGTTTTGGAAACTCAATGATTTTTTCATTTTCTTTTTTTATTGCTAAAAATACTGTCCTGAATCTCATTTGAGGAACACCGTAATGACCAGCAAATAAGATGCGATGAGAAACTTTATAACCAAGCGAGTCTAATTCTTTGTATATTTGTTCTACTACAGTACCTTTACCTAAAGATACAATTCCTGGCACATTTTCAATTAAAATTGCTTTGGGTTTTAATATTGCAGCGATTCTTAGAAAATCTTTAAAAAGATGATTTCGAGGATCTTCTAATGAACGAATAGGTGCGTTAACAGAAAAACCTTGGCACGGTGGACCACCAGCAACTAGATCGATGCTGCCAGGTAAAATATCATGATCAGTTAAAAAATTGGTTTCCGATATATTCCTTATGTCTTCCACTACAACAAAAGTTTCTGGATGATTTTTCTTGTATGTATTTGCATATGCAGGATTTATCTCATTTGCCAAGACAGGCTTAAAACCCGCCAATTCAAGGCCACAAGATAAACCACCAGCGCCAGAAAAAAGATCGACTACTTTCATAAATTCCCTCGGATGTTCATTGTTAACATATAAGAATTTCGGTATTGTATGTCAAGGTAATAGGTGAATTTTAAATAGACAAAAATCCGAAAATCCGGGGAGGAAATCAGGGTAGAGTAG
>JQDQ01000198.1 GCA_000747625.2 Smithella sp. SCADC | reverse complement strand
TTTAAAAAAAGCAATGTCTTAATCTTTTAAAATAGTATATCTTTAATATAGGGAAATTTATCAACCGGGGATTATCCTGCCGAGTCTAAAATGATTAAATAAAGTTAAAAGCTTTAAAAGAGATGATGTTTTTATGGCTAAAACAAATACAACCGCCGAAGAACAAAAATTGTTTTTCTCCGATGGATCTATAAGAGAGAAAAAAATTATCAAGAATGGTAAACTGGAAGGTGAATACACTTCTTATTATAAAAATGGTCAAATACTGGCACAGATTAATTTTGTTCACGGCAGAAAGAATGGCCCCGCAGCGACTTATTATAACGACGGCCTGATAAGAGAGAAGGCAAATTATACTAATGGCCGAATGGATGGCGAATATACTTCTTATTATCAAAACGGGAATATCAGGGAACGGGAATATTACAAACATGGCAGGCTCAACGGCAAATATCAGATTTTTTATAAAAATGGACAATTAAAAGAAGAAGAGAATTTCAAGAACGATAAATTTGAAGGTGACTATATTTGCTACTACAAGAACGGGCAGATTAAGGAAAAGGGGTTTTTTAAAAATGATAAAAGGGAAGGCGAATATTTTGCTTATTTCAGAAGCGGCCAGATAAAAGAAAAGGCTACTTATAAAAACGGAAATTTAAAAGGAAAGTTTCTTGTTTTTACTGAAATCAGCGCCGGAAATCAGGATTCGGATAATGAAGAAAACGGCTCTTCCCGTGTCTGGGAAGAACATGAAGTTGCTGGTTTGCTCCAGGATTTGAAGCATTTCGACGAAAAACAAAAATAATCATGTCTCTTTATTTTAAGGAGTTGCCATGATAAAAAAAATTCTTATTCCCACCGATGGTTCCGCCAACAGCCTTACAGCTCTTAAATACGGAATTTATATTGCCCGTAAACTGGAAGCCGCCCTGACGGGTCTCTATGTAATTGATGTTAACCTGATCCAGGGGCCGATGCTCACCGATATTTCCGGTTCAGTCGGAATGCCGCCTTATGAGGGTTTCTTCGAAGCCATTGAAAAATCTTTAGATGAAAAAGCCGACTTTATCCTGAAAGAATTTCAGGAGTACTGTCAGAAGAATGGAATAAAAGCCGAAGTAAAAAAAGTAATCGGCAAAATCAGTTCGGTAATAATTGAAGAAGCTCAAAACGCGGATTTGATTTTGATGGCGAAAAAAGGAGAAAACTTTCACCTGAAGGAAGGCGGACTTCTTGGATCGGTTGCCGAAGCCGTTACGCGCAATTCGGGCAAACCAGTGCTGGTCACTCCTGAGAATTTTGTGGACATAGAAAGCATGGCTCTTGCCTTCGACGGGAGCGCCTCCGCTACCAAGGCGCTTGATCTTTCCCTGCAATTATCCCAACAAAACGCCTGGCCGTTGACAGTTATCATTATCACGGCGGATTCCAAAAAAGCGGCAGCTTTAATTGCTCAGGTCAAGGAGGCAAACCAAAAGGACCCGGATGAACCCCCGATGGCCGATTGCGAAACAATAATCCTTGCCGGCAAGGAACCCGATGAAATAATCAAGTTCATCCGCGAAGGATCGGTGGAATTAATGGTTATGGGAGCCTATGGCCACAACCGCCTGCGCGAATTTTTCCTGGGCAGCACCACATCTCACGTTATCCGTAAAAGCCCGATTCCCGTTTTTCTCATCCGTTAACGGAAGTTAATTCAAAATGATTCAATTATAAATTGCCTTGCTTTATGGCGTCTTTGAGAGTGTCGAGCAAATCATGTCTGGTCAGATCATAATGAATTGGTGTGATTGTTATGAAGCCTGCAGCCAGCGCGCCGACATCAGTATCTTTCTGCTTGCGGGCGGATTGAGATTCGCTGGCAAACCAGTAGTAAATATTTTCTCGTGGATCTGTGCGTTTTTCAAAAGTTTCGATAATGTTGCTTTGAGCTTGCCGGACAACAACGACGCCTTTGATTTTTTCAGGAGGAAGACACGGAATATTGACATTAATTGCACTTCCTTTGAGTTTTTGAGGATTGCTCAGTATTAATCGGGTCATCTTGCGGGCGAATTTGGCGGCGTAGGTAAAATCAGCCTCTTTGTGAGTGTCCAGAGAAACAGCCATAGAGGGAAAGCCCAAAATTGCCCCTTCGGTTGCGGCAGAGACTGTTCCAGAATAAAGAACATTAATGCCGGCGTTGCTCCCTCTGTTGATTCCGGAGACAACCAAATCAACCGGTTTATCCGATAATTCCGTGATTCCTATTTTTACGCAGTCCGCCGGTGTGCCGCAGACAGCGTATCCTAGAAATTTATCATTTTTGGTAGCGCGGCGCACCATCAAGGGACGGGAAATTGTAATGGCATGTCCCACTGCGCTTTGTTCTGTCTCCGGAGCGACAATTAAACAATCTGCTTCCCTGGAAAGCTCGGCATAAAGAGCACTCAATCCTTTGGCGTAAATTCCATCATCGTTGGTAAGTAAAAATCGCATATATTTTTTCATCCTTTATCTTTGAACTTTTAACCTATTTTACCTGCTCCAATTGTCCGTTTTCAACTCTCAATATAAAAGCAGTCTTTTGAGCGACTCTGTTTGAATCAAAATAAAAATTTCCTGTTGATCCATTGTAATTTTCCACTTTATTCAAGGCTGCGGCAAATTGTTCGCGTGTTTTAATTTCTTTATTATCCAGAGTGCCTGTGATTATTGCGGCTGTATCGTAAGCGAGCGCTTCAATGTTTTCCGGCTCACGTTTATACTTTTTGTAATAAACTTCAACAAAGTTACTTGTCTCCAGATAAGAACTATGGGCAAAAAAACTATCAACAAAGATGGCTCCTTCCAGGTATTGTGCGTCACTTTTCAGTAAATTCGGCGAATGCCATAAACTTGTGCCTAAAAGGTTAAAGTCTTTTACATTATAAAAATCAAGTTGTGAAGTGATCAATTTTGCACGCGTATAAGAATCGGGAATAAACAAAGCTTCAAAATCAACGGAGACGGTGTCTTTATTTTCTTCTTGATTGGTCCCTTTTCTTTGCGGAGCGCTGACTTTGACTCCGGTTAATTTGCTGATTTCTTCTTTAAAATCTGTTTGATTTTTGTCGTAGGAAATTTCCTTTTCCACCTTGCCGCCCAGACGCATTACCTCCTCCCGAAAATTTTTTGCCATTTCCTTGCCATAATCATCCTGAGGATATAAAATGGAGAATATTGCGCAATTCAAATCATCCAGCGCGTACTTTGCCAGCGCTTTGATTTGCTGTCTGGGGGTCAGAAAATTCTGAAAAACATATTCGCCTGCGGACGTCACTCCTTCTTTGGGTGTTATTAAGATTAATGGAACTTTCCACTTATCTGCTTCACGAGCCGCGTCCATGGCTTCTGCCCCTCCGGTAACGGCAATAATCGCTATGACATTTTCAGCATTGGCTAAATTTGCTATGGCTGTTTTTATGTCTTCCGGCAATCCCCGGGAGTCTTCAAAAATGACTTTCCATAAAGGATTATTTTTTTCATCAACTGCTTCAGTAGCCAGTAAAATTGCATCCCGCGCCTTATTTCCCCAATCAGCATATTGCCCGGACAGGGGAAGCACACATCCTAAAGTATTACGGTCGAACTTACTGGAGGAGAGTGTGTTTGCCGGCGGTTTTACCGGCAATGATTTTACTTCAGCATTGGGAATCTGGACTGGCTTTTCGTCAGCAATAGCTATTTTTGAGAAGCAGAGGGAGAAAATGACCGTCATCAGAATAAATATCTTGCCGGGTGGCCGATAAAATTTCATTTTGCCTCCTTGATAATTCTCAGGATATAGTTACGGGCGTTTTGGGCCATCTCCGGACTATCCAGCAAGATGGAAATCTCATTATTGTATTTTAGCGCTGATTGCGTAAAATTATGACTGCCCAGCAAAACCAGGTGCTGATCGATGACCACAAGTTTTGTATGTGTAGTTTGTCGTGGAGAATCGAAATATACATTTACTCCTTTTTCTTCCAGAAGTTTTCCTGTCTGCTTGTTTTGAATATTCAGTTCATCCGATTTGCGGTCTGTCGTTTCTAAAATAACATACACTTTTACGCCTCTTTTTAGTGCTTTTGCCAGATGGTCAAGAATCCGATCGGGATAACTGTTTTTGTGCTCGCCGGCTTTAAAAGAAAAGATTGATATGAAGATTTCGTTTTGCGCTTCATCAATGGTTCTCAAGAGAGCGGGGAGATAATCTTCATTGGCAAGAATGACCGCCTGACTTCCGGCTGGTGAATTTTGACCGGACTTCTTCGAAGCGGCGGCGCAGAAAACTACGGTTGCAATCAAGACAATGCCGGCAAACAGCACGGCTATTATTTTTTTTCCAAAAGAAATTCTATTCATTTGCGGACTATTTTATAATATTTTTCAGTTTAGGTCGACATAAAAAGCCCGAAAAGGATCTGGCCTTTTCGGGCTTTGAAATAATTAGATTTAAGAATATTTATTTTACATCTTCAAAATCGGCATCCACCACGTCGTCATTCTTCTTGCCCGATGCCTGCTCATTTCCGGATTGCTGCTGTGCTCCGCCATCGGCTCCGGGGCCGGGACCTCCCTGACCACCTGATGTCTTCGCGTACATGGCCTCCGCCAGTTTGTGAGAGACATTCATCAACGCATCCTGAGTCTTCTTGATGGCTTCGATATCGTCGCCTTCGAGAGCTTTCTTCGCTTTGGTAAGGGCTTCTTCGATCTTGGCTTTTTCCGCCGCATCAACCTTGTCGCCAAACTCTTTGATGTTTTTTTCGACAGAGTAAACCATGGTATCGGCCTGATTTCGGGCTTCGATAAGTTCCTTGCGGCGCTTGTCTTCTTCCGCATGCATTTCAGCGTCTTTAACGAGTTTTTCAATTTCAGCTTCACTCAATCCGCTGGATGCCGTAATCTTGATACTCTGTTCCTTACCGGTGCCGAGGTCTTTCGCGTTCACGTGTACAATTCCGTTCGCATCAATATCAAAGGAAACTTCAATTTGCGGAACGCCGCGCGGCGCGGGAGGAATGCCTACCAACTCAAAGCGTCCCAGCGTTCTGTTGTCAGGAGCCATCTGACGTTCGCCCTGCAGAACATGAATGCTCACTGCCGGCTGATTGTCAGCGGCCGTGGAGAAAATCTGACTCTTCTTGCAGGGGATAGTCGTGTTTTTTTCGATAAGTCGTGTCATAACCCCGCCTAATGTTTCAATACCCAAAGAAAGAGGAGTTACATCCAGCAATAAGACGTCTTTGACGTCGCCTGCCAGAACGCCGCCCTGAATGGCTGCTCCTATCGCTACCACCTCATCAGGATTGACGCCTTTGTGAGGTTCTTTACCGAAAATTTCTTTGACCTTCTGCTGCACACGCGGCATGCGGGTCATACCTCCAACCAGAATAACTTCGTCAATATCTTTCGTTGAAAGGTTGGCGTCTTTAATCGCTGTCTGGCAGGGGCCGACCACTTTATTAATCAATTCTTCCACGAGTGATTCCAGTTTAGCTCTGGAGAGTTTCATATTCATATGTTTGGGCCCGGAAGCGTCCGCTGTGATAAAGGGCAGATTGATGTCGGTTTCCAGCGCCGTGGAAAGTTCCATCTTCGCTTTCTCCGCCGCTTCTTTAAGGCGCTGCAGAGCCATCTTGTCGCTGCGCAGATCAATGCCCTGATCCTTTTTAAATTCGGCGACCAGATAATCCATGACACGTTGATCGAAGTCTTCACCGCCCAGATGGGTATCGCCATTGGTGGATTTAACCTCAAAGACGCCATCGCCTAATTCCAGAATCGAAATATCGAATGTGCCGCCGCCCAAATCGAATACGGCGATCTTTTCATCTTTCTTTTTATCCAGACCATAAGCCAGAGCGGCTGCTGTCGGTTCATTGATTATGCGTAAAACATTCAGTCCGGCAACCTTGCCGGCGTCTTTGGTTGCCTGCCTTTGTGAATCGTTAAAATAGGCCGGAACGGTAATAACCGCATCGTTTACTTTCTCTCCCAGATAATCTTCAGCCGTCTGTTTCATTTTTGTCAGAATCATTGCTGATATTTCTGCGGGAGAATAATTTTTCCCGCGTACGGTAACTTGCGCGTCGTCGTTGGAAGCTTCCGTTATCTTATAAGGAATAATCTTGATGTCCTGCTGCACTTCCTTAGATGTATATTTTCTGCCGATCAGTCTCTTGACGGCATAGATAGTATTTTCTGAGTTAGTAATGGCCTGTCTTTTGGCTACCTGTCCTACTAACCTTTCACCGTTTTCCGCAATGGCTACAATGGACGGCGTGGTACGATTACCTTCCTGATTGGCGATAACGACAGGGTCTCCGCCTTCCATTATGGCTACGCATGAATTTGTAGTCCCTAAATCAATTCCAATAATTTTTCCCATTTTTTTTCCTCCTTATTCTTCCATATCCTCATTTATTTCACATAAGTCATCGTTCTCTTTTTTCGTTTTCTTGCAGACGCAGACCCTTGATGGCCTTACGAGCCTTCCGTTTAATAAATAACCCTTTTCCATTTCATTGACTATTTTGTTATCTTCATGCTGGTCGCTTTCCACTTGCATTAAAGCTTCATGGAAATTCGGATCGAAATCAGCGCCGGCAGTTTCAATTCGTTCTACTCCGTGCTTTTTCAAACAACACAGAAGCTGGTCCTGAATAAGAGCTATTCCGTTCTTAAAGGCCTGAATGTCACCAGTGTCGTGCCCCAGTGCTCTGTCCAGAGAGTCCATGAAAGGCAAAATATCTTTTACCAGCTCTTCTTTACCGTACTTGATTATGTCGGCCTTTTCTTTGATTGCCCGTTTTTTATAATTATCCAATTCGGCAACTGAGCGTAGATATTTATCGAAATTGGCCGTAGCCTCTTTTTCCGTTTCTTCGATCTTTTTTCTCAGATCTTCAATTTCCTTATTATGATCTTCCACGACAAATTTTTCGTTATGTTCTTCGACGGAATTAGTGTGTTTTGCATTATGTTCAGAATGTTCTTTTTTATTTTTCACCCTTACCTCGGAAAAATCTTTGTTATTTAAAATCTGGTTTCTGAAACAATTTTATATCAACCATTTCACAAATAGCATGACCGGCTGTAATATGTGTCTCCTGGATTCGCGCTGTATTGGAAGAAGACACATGAATGGAAAAATCAGCCATCTTTGCGATTTCCCCTCCGTCTTTTCCGGTAAACGCAACAGTTATCAATCCCAGTTTTTTAGCCATTTCCAAACCTTTTAAAACATTGGCGGAGTTCCCGCTGGTGCTGATACCCCAGGCAATGTCTCCAGACTGGCCGATCGCTCTTATCTGCTTACTGAATATTTCAGAAAAATCGTAATCATTGCCGATACTCGTGATCACAGAAGTATCGGTAGTTAAAGCTATCGCTGGAAGCGGCGGTCTCTCTATTATAAAGCGGTTGACAAATTCCGCGGCAATATGTTGCGCATCGGCGGCCGATCCACCATTGCCGAAAATCAAAATTTTATTGCCCGCTTTTAAGGCCGTTATAACAGCTTCTATAACCTTCACCAGTTTAGACAGGTTCTCGTTAATAAAAGCGTCTTTGACACGACTGCTTTCCTTAAAGGTTTTTATTATGTGATCTTCCATACCTACCTTTCGGGAACCATTTTTTAGTATATCCAGCAAGGCGACCCTAATATAGTTATCGGTATATCCGGTGTCAAGGGCGTGATCTCGAAAACTCTTATCTTTATTACATAGATATTAAAATTATTCAGCAGAGTGATTCCACTGGAGACGGAAATAGAAACAGACAAGGCTCAAGCGAGTTTCAAGAACGGCATTCTGGATATTAAGATTCCTAAAAATCAGAAGGCCAAAGAAAAAGGAACAAAGGTTTCCATAAAGACTTCTTAAATTAAAAGCCCGCTTCTCTTAAATAAAGGGGAGCGGGCTTTTAAGCACAAATTTAACCAAAAGGTCAAAAAATTTTAATCATGCTTCTAGTTGTAGCCTTCATCATAAGCAATCATATCCAGATGCAGGGTGGCGATGTCTTCAACATCAAGGTCCGGTTCTTCGCTTGATTTAGGCAATTCAACTGTTTTTATATAACGTCGACACTTATTACAGACATCTACGCGATAACGCTCTTCGCCTTCCACTTCAAAATAAGCCAAAGAATGCTGTTCCTCATTGCCGCAAAAAGGGCATTTGATCCGGTTAAAATTCCATTTAAATCCGCACTGATGACAAAAAAGATACCGCTTTCCATCTTCGTCTTTTCTGATTTCACCAATCTTAGGTTCTTTGCCGCAAATGGGGCAATACCCCTCCGGCCATTTAGATTTTTCAACTATTTCACCGTATTTTTCAGCAATGCTTTCCAGTTCCGGTCTTAAACTTTCTTCAGCAAAAAGATCAATTAAGTCGATGCTTTCTTCGGCTTCGCGAGCAGCCGGAAATCCCTGTGGATTAGTTTCTTCAACCTTGCGGTCAAAAGAAGCACGAACCATCTTTTCCCAATCAAATTGTTGACTTTTGATTATATCGATAATGTTTTGCGCGACTTCGGGCATTCTTTTTTCAGCAATGGAAATTAGTGTACTAAAATACTCTTTGGGACGCGTTAAATCATACTCCTTTCCAATAAAATCAATTAAGGGGAGCCCTCCTTCCATTTTTTTTGTGATTAAATTTTCTTCCACACTGAAAATGGAATCCTTCATACTGTTGCGGTATTCTTTCCGCAGAATTAAGATATCTGCCATTATATCCAAAAGATCGGTATAATGAGGACTCGCCGATTTGTAATCCTCTATTGTTTTTAAAGATTTACGTAATGTTGCAACCATATTTTCTACTCCTTATGCCCAATATCGGGCAACTTAAAAAAGCTATATCTGCTTTCATGAGTATCTTCAAGAAGTATTTCCTCTATTGAGTAAATAGGTAATTATTTTTTGAAAATCAAGACCTTAATAGAATATAAAAGTCATTATAGTGAATAGAACCACTAAAATGGGCATGGAATATCTAAAGATGTATCCGAAAAAACTGGGCATCTTCACGCCTGCTTCTTCGGCTATGGATTTGACCATAAAGTTAGGCGCGTTGCCGATATAGGTATTGGCTCCCATGAAAACAGCTCCCACGGATATTGCTGCCAGATGAGGAATTTTTTCTACAATCAGCAAAGCAACCGCGGAAGCTTCCGGTATTCCCGGATAAAATTTGCCAAGGATGCTGTTGAAGAAAGTAAGATAGGTAGGAGCGTTATCCAGAAAACTGGATAGCATTCCTACCGTCCAGAAATACTGTGCCGGTGAATCAACTGACTTTATCAACCAGTGCAATGATCCATTTTCGCCGGCTTTCAGAATTGCCAGAGCGGGAATGATTGTTATGAATATTCCGGCAAAGAGATAAGCTACTTCCAAAATTGGCGCCCAGCTGAATTCGTTATTTTTATGAATTTCCTGCCGCGTGGATATTAGAGATGCAATACCCATTAGAATCAGGATAGCATCCTTGATTAAATTTTCTATAGTTTGATTAATACCGAAAAGATTTATTTGTCCTAATTTGACGCTGCCACTGAATAATACTGCACCGATAATTCCAAATAAAAAAATAAAATTATGTGAACCCTCAATTTTTACAGGTTCTTGTTCGGAGTCGGGCACAGCAGTCATGATTTCTTTTTTGTAGTAGTGAGAATCGAGAATAAAATAAAGAAACAGAAGAACTATGCTGGCAAACGCCATCTCCGGCAGAATTTTCATCGTCCAGAAAAAGGGCACACCATGCAAAAACCCCAGAAAAAGAGGCGGGTCTCCCAGTGGCGTGAGTGATCCGCCAATGTTACTTACCAGAAAAATGAAGAACACAATGGTGTGGACTTTGTAAACTCGCCAGGAATTGGAACGAAGAATTGGCCGGATCAAAAGCATGGATGCGCCGGTTGTTCCTATGACAGATGCTAGTATTGTTCCGATAAGTAGAATAATTGAGTTGACAGCAGGTGTTCCTTTTAGAGTTCCCTTTATGTAGATACCTCCTGATACTATATATAAAGACCCAAGCAGCAATATAAAGGGAATATAATCAATGATGATAATATGTGCTATTTCACGAAGCGCGGTTTCTTTGAAAAAATATATAAAAGGTATCGCGAACACCAATGCCCAAAAAAAGGATACTTTGGGGAAATGATTATGCCAGAAATGAGGGAAGGCAAGGGGTATCAAAGCTATGGAAAGTAAAATTCCCACAAAAGGTAATACTGACCACAAAGGCAGCAGGGGGCCGGGGTTGGTTGAACTGTCTGCGGCCAGACATGTATAAGGAATGATGAAACAGAATAACAGCGTTATATATAAGATGTTAAGTTTTCTTGTCATTCAGTATCTCATATTCAATGGAATTAATTGCTAACATATAATGTTTGAGTGGGATAGGCAAACTCAATCCCTTCCTCTCCGAATTGCCGGAATATTTCCAGATTGATTGACTCCTGAACGTCCATGTAAATATTATAATCAGGATCAATAACGAAATAAACGACTTCAAAGTTTAGCGATGAATCGCCGTATTCTTTAAAATGAACACGATCAAATCGAGCGTTTTCTGTTTTTTCAATAATATCTCTTACTATTTTATTGACGTTCTTTAGTTTTTCTGTCGGTGTCTGATAAATAATGCCAAAACTGAAAACAATCCTTCTTTCAGACATACGCTTGTAATTGCGTATGCGGGTTTTTAGAAGATCATTGTTGGAAAAGATCAGTTGTTCTCCGCTTAGACTGCGAATTCTTGTGGTCTTTAAGCCGATATGTTCAATTGTTCCGGAAAGAGAATCTACAACTATAAAATCGCCAATGACAAAGGGCTTGTCCAAGACAATGGAAAGAGAAGCCAGTAAGTCTCCCAGAATATTTTGTACTGCCAGAGCCACAGCTATACCACCGATGCCTAATCCGGCAACCAACCCTGTAATATTCACACCAAGATTATCCAGAATCAAAAGAAAAATGATGATCCATAAGACGAAACGAGCTACGAACCCCAAAAATGTAATGGTAGTTTTGGTGGACGTATCTTCTGCTGAGCGTTTTCTAATTATTTCGCCAAGTACAAAAGAGATCCCTGCGCTGGCCCATAATCCTGCCTGAAATATAAACATCAGAATAACGACTTTTTGCCATAATTCGGCAAGAGAAGGTTTAAGGGTAATCGTCAGTGACGCAAGGTAAATTGATGCGATGACTAGAATAAAATGTTTTGTTTGTCTAAGCATGTTAACAATAAGATCATCAATTTGATTATCCGTTGCCGCTGCCAGTTTGGATAGTTTATTTATTAATACTTTTTGAGTAATTATCAGTGCCGTGAGTGCGACTATCAGTGTAATCAAAGCGCACAGCCAGCTTTGTAATGTATTTCCAAGATAATATTCCTGCAATAAATCCATCTTTTCTCCTAATTTTGTAATTTTGATGAACATGTAAAAAGTCACCCCGCGATTTTAG
>JQDQ01000197.1 GCA_000747625.2 Smithella sp. SCADC | reverse complement strand
CATCCGAAATTTTTTTTAGTACAGGTTTGCTATATTTAATAGCCGTAACATCATCTTTTATTATCGCGCTGTTGATTATCATTTTGGAGATAAACTCACGCGGCTGGTCATTGATGGTAATGCTGTTCTTGTATTCGAACGTCGCCGTTTTAAACATTTTGCCGGAGACGGTATAGAATTCGGCTTTTAACCCGACAATACGTTCCTTCGATACCCAGTATTTTATCCGGTCGTAAGTTGCTCTGCTGTCCACGGCCTGCAAAGCCATTACCCAACACGCTTCACCGTTAAATTGACCGTCTTCGGAGCTTACAATTTTATAATCACCTGCGTAATTAGTAGAAGCAATATCTCCATTAGCCGCGGTGCCCATAAGTTTTTGCCGCGGGGAAATCGGAACCGCTTTGGAAAGCCCCGGCTTGGAAAACCACATATTACGGTCCTGCATTAACAGCTTTTGACCTTTTACATTAGCCGGCGCCAAAGTATCGACAAGAGAATTATAACCTCTGGCGTTTACCCTTAATGTTCTATGCTGCTCACGTCCGCCCTCAATAGAATCCATGGAAATCTCCCATTGTATTCCTTCGGCGTTGCCGCGGGCTTCATCCGCTTTTTGAAGCATTTCCTTGTGACTCATCTGTGCATGAACCGTTGGCACGGAAATGCTCAGGCAAAAAATAAATATAAATCCCAGAACAATAATGCATTGTTTTTTATGTTGTTGATTCATCATTTTTCTCCTTCAAAGTATTTTAAACATGTCCCAGAGAATCCACAATATTTTGTTTGGCTGCCCGTCTGGCCGGAATTAATGCAGCAAACATGGAAAACAGAACAAAACAAAACAGTAAGATAAAGAGCATCCACGGCACCATGTGCACAACCAGATCTATGGGCATGGCTATTCCCGGAGGCGTATATTTTGGTGGATAAATTCTCATTATTGTCCACACACATGTGTGCAATATAAGGCCCATCACACTGCCGAAAAAGCCCAGTAACGCTCCTTCCAAAGCAAAAAGAAGAGATACCCCTCTGCGTTTTAAACCCAAAGCCCGCAGAGTTCCAATCTCTCTGGTTCTTTCGAGAATGGCCATGCCCATCGTATTGACTGTAGTCATCACTACAATAACCAAAACTATGGAAAAGAGAAACGTAAACATCACTCTGAGAAATGCTTTCTCTTTTGAAAAGAACAGGGATAAATCTTCCCATGTTCGAATTTCACAATCGATGCCGCCAGCTTTCAGCTTTGCAAGAAGGACTGTGCGCATCCGTTCGGTATCCTCCCAATCTTTCAGCAGTATCACAATTCTTTCCGCCGATTGAGTGTCGAGCAGAGACTGAGCGAAGTAAAAATTGAAGCGCATAAATTTATCATTAGAAAATTCAGAACCGGTGTTATAGACGCCATTTATTTTTACATCCAAAGCGTTCATTTGCCCGCTTAAGGTGGGGGCCATTACCACCCCTTCTTTGTCCTGTGTCAGGCTAAGATAATTGCTCAAGTCTTCTGCTATCTCTATACCATAGAGTTTTTCGTCATTCAATGTCTGCCCTTTAATCGGCAAAAAACTAGCCCAAGTTCCTTTAATAGTCTTGTCATCTTTAGGAACGACACCCTGAGCGATAAAAATAGTCGAGGCAATCCCATTGGTTACTATACCGGTTACTTGAATCTGTGGCGTCGCTAATATTACAGTATTTTCTTCCGTAACAAGCTTGATAATCTTTTGAGTTTCCTCTTTGGAGAACATGTATTTTTCCGGTTCAAGCTTTCCCTTTTCCTGCCAACCAACCTTGTTGACTCTTAAATGACCCAATCCCTCTCCGTGAATGGCTATAACCCTTAGTCCGTAATACACATGATCGATATAGCCCTGAAAAAGACTTATCGAGGCAAAGCCCACGCCGATCGCCATCAGCGTGACAAAAGAACGGCGCTTGTTTCTGAAAATATTCCGGACTGCCAGTTTTAGCCATTTCATCATTGCGTTGCCCCTCCATTAACGATCTTTCCGTCTTCCAGACGCACTAATCGTTTGACCCTCTCCAGCAGCCTCTGATCATGAGTGGAAAAAATAAAAGTGATATGGTCTTTTTCATTTAATTCGCGCATGATGTCGATAATCATTCTTGCAGTTTCGGAATCAAGATTGGCTGTCGGTTCATCGGCAATTACAAGCGATGGGTTATTCACCAGCGCCCGCGCGATAGATACTCTTTGCTGCTGCCCACCGGACATTTTCGCCGGGCGATTATTGATCAGGTCGCTCAAGCCGACTTCTTCCAAGCGGCTCAGGGCCTGCGTTCTGGCTTCTGTCGCCGATGCGCCCCTAATCTGTAGAGGCAGCATTACATTCTCCAGTGCGGAAAGAACAGGAACCAGATTGAATCCCTGAAAGACAAAACCGATCGTTTTATTGCGATGTTCGCTTTTTTGGTTATCAGTCAAAGACCGGACATCCTTACCGGCAATTGCCAATTCCCCCGTAGTTGGTTCATCAATGGCGCTGATAAGGTTCAGGAGAGTGGTCTTGCCGGAACCTGACGGCCCCCATATAGCCACAAACTCTTTCTTATCTATCTGCAGGTCAATGCCTCTCAGCGCGTGCACTATCGTTTCACCAAGATAATAATCTTTGGTGATGTTTTTCATTTCGATTAAAGCCATGTTATTTTTCCATAGATGAAAGTATTGATTAAAATCGATTATTCATTTGAACTTAATCAGCAATACCTTATTGTTCTCCCAGAGTTTCATATGCGTGACATCGTAATTATGTTGTTATTCTTATCTCGGATTTTTTGAGCATCGGCAGAAACACAGTGCGTTTGCTTTCAACAAGCTCCGTGACCGAGCGTACACACTGATGTACGCATTGACCGCAACCAATGCACTTCCTGGTATCCAACTCCACTTTTTTCTCCACGACTTTTATCGCCGCCGTCGGGCAGAACTTCTCACACAAACCGCATCCATTGCATTTTGATACTTCTGCAATCTTAGCCACGTAAAAACAACTATAACGCAAAGGCAGCGCCCCCATGTTATATAATCGGAACTGTCCGCAGCAATCCCAGCAGCAGTTGCACAGAGCGACTTGAGGAAGCTTCGTATCATCCTTTTCGTGAAACACCGAATGAACAGCGCCGAGATCTCTTGCCTTTTGTATAATATCAAACGCTTCTTCCTTACTTATCTGGCGCGCGTGACCATATTTTATATATTGTTTAGCAGGATCGCCGAAAATCATGCATGCTACGTCATCTTTCATCTTGAAGCGGCATGGATCACCAACATTTTCAGTTACCTTCCTGCACATGCAGGCTTTAAACTGACCAATGATGCTTTTACTTCCATATTCCATAATAATATCATTAATAGTACTTGTCGGATAAATTCTGGAATCCGGCGCAACAATTTTCTCATCAATAATGATTTTAGACTTTCCCTTTGCATCCTTTGATTCAGGAACACTGCCTACACTCTGATTGGATACAGAAGCAAACTTAGTCATAATGTTCATTATATTCCTGGCCGGGAAGAAATTATTTTTCTGTATCGCTTTGAAAAAAGACATATATCGGCGGGCAAATTCTTTTTCTTCAGGTTTCCCGATCATATACGGAACAATAGCTTCTAACCACCCGACAATAAAAGGGTGAAGGGTATATTGTTCCTGATCGGTTTCATGTTTTGTACCAATAAACCCCTTTGCCCTTAGCGATTCAAAAATAGCGTTGAAATTTTCTTTGCCCATGGCGCTAACAGCGAAGGCCTGTTCATATGAGTATAAATCAGTGCGCATCCTAAGTAGGAGGTTTAACTCCTCTGGAGTCAGGACCAGATCAAGCATATTTAGCAAGGGGAAAAACGGCGGCCAGAATCTTTTGTTTTGCTTGTTCATCAACATGACGAGCTTTTTGAGATCACCCTTCTTGTTGCGCAGAACTACTTTATTATCTTTTGTCATATGTCTGCTCCTAAGGTTATATTTGATGAGATTTTTTACTTTAGCTTAGAAAGATAAGAGAGTATCGGCTGCGTGTCAATGGTTATTTGAGTATCGTTGCGCCGCCTTCAACAACCGCCTCGTAAAAATCTTCCAGCTTGCCCGCGCCGCCGGAGGCCACAACCGGCAGGGTGACGGCTGCGGAAATTGCTTTGGTGAAAGGAATATCATAACCGGCTTTGGTGCCGTCACCGTCCATGCTTGTGGGCAGAATAACACCTGCGCCCATCTCCTGACAAGTTTTCCGTTTTTCATATCCAGACAAGGCATTATTTTAATAGGCTGCATAGTATCCGGAGGAGTGGATTCCTCTGTGGTTACGGCGCTGGGACACAAGGCGCTGGGTAAAAATTCAGTTGACTTGCCATAATCAATGCTTGGTGTGTCAAGGCAATCCCTTTGATATTTCGTTGTTTCGTAAGAAACTCCGCCGATTCCCGGGAAAACGCCGGGAAACTCAATTCAGGAAGCGCCGGCAGACCTTTCTTGTCGGTTCCTAAAACATTCTTTGGATCGGGATAAAATTGTGTGCCGCCGTGTTCCGACGCGGCATAAAAGTTGGCCGCATACCAGTAACCTTTTCCGGTCATTCCATGGAATTCCGACGTCAATTTAAACGGTGTTGCGTTTGGCCAGTAGATCGTATTTTCGTCATAAGCATATGTCATGTCCAGAATACTTCCAATATGTCCGGCGGCAGATCCGGTCCACGCTGTCATTGCAACCGTTCTCTATAAACACTACAGCAAAAAATGTTTTTTTTATTTTCATTTTTGCTTACTCCTTTCGTCTATTAATTTCTTACTCAATCAGATAAAGAGCTTTGAAAAAAATACTTATTACAAGTTCAATGCTTGTGCCCATGCGGAAATAAAGCCCCATGACGGTTTTATTATTTTTCCGGTATTTCCTGGCATCGTCTTCCGACCGGAAGAACACGCACAGCGGTCAAAATCTCTCCCTTGTTCCCTGAAGATATGCGCGTAATGTAACCATCGGGAAAAAAAGAATTGGCGGAGCGCCGCCATCCAGCATACGATAGTTCAAAGAACTATCTATTTCCATGCGGATCGGGTGTAACGAATTGGCACATTTTGTTTCCAAAGTCATACTGCATGGCTGGCCGGTTAATTGCCCTTTCACGAAGGGCTCTCCAATGGAGTCCGCCCCTCAAGGGCCCCAGACCTGCTCACCGGTACTATAAGTTATTTTGAATTTTGTTTCTTCCACGGTAACAGGATAAGTCCAGGTGACGTTACCCTGTTCATTCCTTATAATCCATATCTGATTTTTGGCAATCGCCTTCAGAATAGACTGAACCTTATCAATGGACATGTTCAGTTTTTCAGTGATATAAGCAGGTGAGATTGGTTTCTGCAGACGAATAAGTTCCATGAATAGAAATTTCCTGACCTGGAAGTGTTCTTCAGAAAAAATCATGGGGAAAATTGTTCGCATCGTCATCCCGGCAATCTGGAATCCCCCTTTGCACAACCAGAATGGAACAGGAACAACATTTTTTCCAACACCCGGCAATACTTTATTGGTCATCACAACCTCCCTCATTAATTGGAGATATCTTTAATTAGTCGTCCCTGAAACATTCATAACATATTGATATAATTGCTTTATTTGTTAAATGATACGTGCTGTAGATACCGGAAATATCAGAAAAGGAGCTAAAAACCGGCAAATTTATGCGACCGAAAGACAACAGCTTTGAAGAGTCCCATGGGGATTTGTTCAGATCCGATTTGGAACAAGCTCAAACAGAAGACATCCTTTGTCTATGCTGGCCAATAAGATCAAGCGGATACAAGCGATTCCAGCATGCCTTGCCGATAGATCCGTCATCCATGACGCGATGGCGCAAACGTTTGGGGCCGGATAAGATTGAAAGCTCATTATTGGTGGCCATCGACACGGCAAAAGAGAAAAATCTATTGACCGAGAGACATGTGGAAAGAGTGAACGTGGATACAACGGTTCAGGAGAAAGCGATTGCTTTTCCCACGGACGCAAGACTTTACCATAAAGTGCGCCGGGTTCTTGTTAAGGCCGCAAAGAAGATGGATATCAATTTACGGAGGAGTTACGAACAAACAGGCCAGAAAGTGTTTCTTAAGCAAGGGCGCTATGCCAGCGCAGGTCAGCATAATCGGGCAAAGAAAGAAACGAAGAGACTCAAGACCATGTTGGGTTGCGTCATTCGGGATATTAACGCAAGTGTTCCAACCCGGAAGGGCGTTTAGCCCCAATTCTCTCCAGGGCCTGTGACATCTTCCAACAGAAAAGAAACGATACAAATAAAGTTTACAGTGTTCACGCTCCGGAGGTGGAATGTATTGCCCGGGGCAAAGTTCACAAGAAATATGAATTGGGCTGCAAGGTGGCGATGGTCAGCAGTTCCAGGGACAATTGGATATTAGCGATTGATGCCGTTCAAGGCAATCCCTATGACGGACATACACTGAAAGATTCACTCATGCAAGTGAAAGACAACACCGGCTGGCAGCCGCTGCACGCTTACTGTGACCGGGGTTACCGTGGCGTGGCCAAAGAGATTACGGACACAGAAGTTCACTTATCCGGAAAGAAGAAAAAGAGCATGAAAGCCAGTCTCTGGCAATGGTATGCGCGGCGGTCAGCCATTGAGCCGATCTTTGGTCACTTGAAAACAGACAATCGATTAGAACGGAATCATCTTCAGGGGAAAGACGGTGACCGCATCAACGCGATTCTGTCCGGTTGTGGTTTCAACCTGAGAAAGCTCCTCAGAGCTTTCTTTTTGTCTTTTTTTCGATGGCTTTTGGAAAACCATTTTCAACATTCGGCTCAATTTACAGGTCAATATATGAACGAAAAATATTTTCAACTGCTCCACGTTCATGCTTTTTAGAAAAAATGACCTTTTCAGGGACGGCTACTTAGCTACTTAAAATTTAAAACTTAATTGCTTTCTCAAACCCACCCGAGTATTGTTGCAAACACAATATGACACGTGATTGCAAGGACAGGCATAAGCACCACGCCGATCTTTTTCGCCCGCAACGTCAGATTATCATGCAGCCAGACAAGCACCAGCAATGGGACACAGTAGGCAACAACAATGAAATAAATGTTAGGCCAGTTCCAGTATTTATAGGCCCATATCAGCATGTTGCTTTTGTTTAAAAGCACCTCGACAAATACGCCGGCAAGACCCAGGATCGTGGGGATGAATAACCGGTTGGGAATGCCCATGATTTTCATATTTTTATCTTCCGGCAGAATTTTTAAGACCATCAAGCCGTAAACAGCGAAGAAGAAGGATATTTCGATGTTCAGGCCCGCGTAGATGACAAAAGATGATTTACCCGGCGTTGTCCACAGGGGCGCGTAATCTGTAATGTATAACAGCAGCGCGTTGAATATCTCCCAGATAAACTCGGTTGCCCAAAACGCCAGCCCCAGCAAAACCGGACTCCAGTTTTTCTTCTCGATTTCAACAAAGTAGATGTACACGACGGACACCATCAACGGTATGATGTACCATTGCAGGTTTTCAGTGCTTCTTAAAACACTTAATGCTTGAGCGCTTGCAGCAGTCATTTTCCATCCTCCTTATTGAGTCCCAAGTTTCAGAAGCGTAGCACACTGAAACTTGTTAGTCGAATTATCCATTAGCCAAAGGCTATTGGGGAATTATCCCAGGCACACAGTGCCGCGGGATATTAAACACCTCTCTGTCCGGTAATTCCAACAGAAGTTGAACTATAAGAATTTCAGCCTTGAATGTCAATCAAACTATTTTCAAATCCTCCAACCCGTCTAACCTTCAAATCTTCCCTTTAATTTCTTCCGAAGGTAATATATAGTCCCGCGCATGGCCGTATTATTGAATCTCGACAAAATCAGTAAATCATTTGGAACCAAAGCTCTTTTTACAGACTTTTGCCTGACCGTTAACGAAGGCGACAGGATAGGAATCATCGGTGATAACGGAACGGGAAAAACCACGTTGACCAAAATAATGGTGAACCTCGAAAGCGCCGATGCAGGCAATATCGCCATCAGAAAAAACCTGAAAACAGCCTATATACCTCAAGTCAGTAATTACGAGGCTTTCGCCACTGTGTGGGATATTGTTGCCGGCAGGGCTACCACCGATTTTAAAAATGCCGACGTAAAAACAGCAAAAGCTTTAAGTATCGTTGGTTTTGATGATCATACCGTAAAAGTCAACACACTTTCCGGCGGCTGGACAAAGCGGCTGGATATTGCCTGCGGGATAATTAATGAACCGGAACTATTAATTTTAGACGAGCCGACAAACCACTTGGATCATCAGGCACTGGCCTGGCTGGAAAATTTTTTAAGTTCCGCCAGGTTTACGTGGGTAATGGTCAGTCACGACAGATTTTTACTGGAGCGATGCGCCAACAGAATTATGGAAATAAACAAACGATACGAAGGCAATATTTTTCAATCCGAAGGCAGATATGATGATTTCTTAGAAAAACGCCTGCTCTATATTGAACAACAAAACAAACTCGAAGCCGTAATGTCCAACAAAGTACGGGCGGAAATAGAGTGGTTAAGAAGAGGCCCGAAAGCCCGCAGGACAAAAGCGAAATACAGAATAGACGAAGCTCATAACTTAATAAAAGACCTGGCGGATTTAAAAGAGAAAAAGCAAACATCCAGAACCGAAATAGAATTCAGTGCCTCCAACAGAAAAACCAAAGTGCTGGTTAAAATCAAAAACATCGGCAAATCATTCGGCGATAAACATATTTTGAAAAACTTCACCGTCAATTTTACAACCGGTTTACGTATCGGATTGCTCGGAGGAAACGGCGTTGGTAAAACGACCCTGCTAAAATTGCTCAGCAAACAAATTGAACCTGATGCAGGCAGCGTGGAGCATGCCGACAATTTAAAAATAGTTTATTTTGACCAGGCCAGAGAATCGCTGCAGCAACAAAAAACCATCAAACAATTTTTAGCCGACGGCAATGACACCGTAATATTTAAAGACAGATCAGTTCATCTGGTTTCATGGATAAAACGGTTCGGTTTTTCAACTGAGCAGATCAACTCAACCATTGCATCGCTATCCGGTGGAGAACAGGCCAGAATATTAATTGCTAAACTTATGCTTCAACCCGCGGATATCTTACTTTTGGACGAACCGACCAATGATCTGGATATAAGAACAATCGAAACACTCGAAGAAAATCTTCTGGAATTTGGCGGTTTGCTGGTGATAGTTTCGCATGATCGCTACATGATTTCCAGAGTATGCGGTTTGTTTATCGGTTTCACAACTGATGCCCAGGCGGAACTTTTTGCCGACTACGAACAATGGGAAGAAAGTTTAAAAACAAACAAAAAAGAAAATGCCGCCGATGCCCGCAAAACAGATAAAGATAAAGGACCTAAAAAAGAAAAAACAAAACTGAGCTATAAAGAAAAACTGGAACTGCGGGAAGTAGAAAAACAAATTGAAATTTTACACGATAAAATCAAATTACTGGAAGCACAATTGGCCGACCCTAAAAACTTCAGTGACTATATTTTACTCCATAAATTAACAGAAGAAATTGCAGCAGATAAAGAAGCCCTGGATAAATTTTACCACCGCTGGGAATACCTCAGTGACGCCCGCTAAGAACGAGTCCCGGCATGTCGGACTCGGCAATATTTTATTTAATCCATTCCCAAATACTTTTGAAGTTGTTCCAAAAAACCGCGTTGACCTACCAACAACTTTTCGTGCGCCTGCGAAATTGTAAACCAGCCGCCTTTATCCACTTCCGGAAATGCCTGTTCTTTTCCTGAGCGCGGCGGCCATTCCATCGTAAACATATTACTCCTTATTGATGTTGCATCAATATTTCCTTCAACCGCCCAAACATAAACTATTTTTCCACTGGGCTGCTTTAGTGGTGATAATTCTATAAACTCGCCAGTGATATCAGAACCGGTTTCTTCGCGAAATTCACGCTTCGCTGCTTCCAAAGGATCTTCTCCCTCTTCGAATTCTCCTTTGGGAACGGACCATGCTCCATCATCTTTTTTCTCCCAATAAGGTCCGCCGGGATGAACAAGAAAAACTTCCGAACCATCATCTAATGCACGATACAGCAGAATTCCAGCACTTGTTTTTTTCGCTTTACTTGTCACCTTTCACCCTTCAGTATCAGGTTTGATAAATAGGTAATAGAGTTGGCCTTCACGGTATGTTTTGCCGGCCAGTTCACCGGCACGGTTACCAACTCCCATATAAACATCGCAACGGCCTGCGGCCCGGATAGCGCCGCCTGTATCCTGATCCAAAGCAAATCCTACGGGCGTGTCCAAATCAACCGCGGTAAAGGCAAACATCGCTCTGGGATAAATGGACTTATCCGTGGCAATCGTTCTAAATGGAGTTACCGATTCATTGAGTGAACCCCTCGGTTCACCTGTTTCAGGCCTGAAGAAAACAAAACGGGGATTTTCATTAACATACATATCGACTTCATCAGGATGTGCCTTAAAATAATCAATCATAGCTTTCATGTTGATATCTTTTTCGGTAAACTTTCCGTCAGCTATCATTTTTTTTCTGATACTCTGGTAATCCCAGCCGTTATGAGCGGCATAGGCTATACCTTCGGTCTGTCCGTCAGGCATTCGTATTTTGGCTGAACCCTGCACATGCACAATATAAACTTCAAACGGATCGCCAAGCCACAGAAGCTCACTACCGGCAAGCATATTGGATTTTTGTATATCCACCCTGCTTGGATATTTGTGAATCTGTCCATTAGGCTGCATTTGTCCCAGAATCGTTCCATCGGAATCTTTTATCAGATCGTCAGGCGTCTTATATAAAGGATACTTGAAACGATCTGTTCGTACAAAAGAACCGTCAAAAATCGGCGTATAATATCCTGTAACCAATACTGTCCCCTGATCATCACAACCGACTGAAATATACGTATCGAATTTTTCCCGCAAAACCTTGTTCATTTGCTGTGGAGACAATTTCAGAGAAACAAGTTTTTCCAGCTCCCGCAGGCTTCTTACCGCCTGCTCGTGAGTAATGTTGCCATAAGGATAGAAGTTTTTGCTGGACGGTTTAGCCATATAGCTTAGACTGCGGGCGATTGCTTCCTGCAAGCCGTTAAGATCAGAGCAAGCCTTTGTGTAGTCTGGAATCTGCTGGGGATCGGTAATTTTTCTTAATGCCAGTTCGCCCGGCGGCAATTGACGAAAATAATCTTTTTGCGGTGGCTCTAACGGGATGTGCGTAACGACTGTAGTAAGACGCCCCTGGCAACCCGCAAGCACGAAAAAAGCAATGACCAATAACAATCCGAGTGAAATAATTCCATTTTTCATGGCGCAAGCATAAGACAAAACAGTCCTGTATGTCAAAAGAAAAGTGTGGAGCGGGACATCTTTAACCATTCCGCTTATTCTGTTTTGCCCGCTGCCCCGCATGTTCCTCTGTAACAATCGCTTTCGGTTTCACCGCGCATTTGCAGAGAATTTGCCGATAATTGCGACCACGCAACGGCGTTCCTGGAACTGATCATATGGAAAAGCCCGTTGGTCATCATCGCCGTGATATTGAAAAAATCGGCCTGATAAGGCGCCCGATAAGATTTAGACTTTTTCTCCTTACCGGTAATCAAGGCGACGCGCGTCAAGCCCATTTCGGCAAGGCTGACACTCGAAGGAACAGGATGATCGAACCATGACGCAAACACCGGCTTAAAATCAGCCGCTCTGGATTCCACCCATTGCTCGCCGTCCCGGAACGATTCAACATAAGCGGCCATTGTCGTCATCAGCGTATTCCATGATGCATCATTTTCATACATCATACTGATTGCGGTAAGCAGCGCCGCGGCATCGAACAGGAACCTTTGATTTTGTGTCGCTCCATTATAATACGAATGCCCCAGAGCTTTGCCATCCCAAAATAGATCAACCAACCGCCGGATGATCTGCGCGGCTTTTTCTTCCAGTTGGGGCCGCTCCAGATTCCGTCCGGCCTGAATCATCGCAATGGCGACTAATGCATTTATCCCGCAAATAATTTTATTGTCCAACGCCGGTTGTGGCCGCTTTTTGCGCAGGGACAGGAGCTTCTCCTCAATATCCCGAAGATCAACATCATTTTTCCGAATCAGGTGGATACGGCCTTCAAAGTTGCCCTGCTCATCAATATAGTACGATTTACAAAAACGTTTAAATTCATCCGGCGCAAGGAAATCTTTAAGTTCACGATAGCCCCAGACATAAGTCGCCCCTTCCACATGTCGGGTATCCGCGTCATGCGCCGAAATGAATAATCCATCATCCGCAAAACAATCATTAAGACAACGGACAATACTTTCCGCCATTTTTTTATACTCGTTTTCGCCAATAACCTTATAAGCCAGGGAATAACACCACAGCGCCATGGCCTGATCATAGAGCATTTTTTCGAAATGCGGAATTGTCCATTGGCGATCCACACAATAGCGAAAAATACCGCCTTGCAGATGATCATTGAGTCCCCGCAACCGCATGGCATCAAGAGTTTTGCGGCAAAGGGTTTGAACATCAGAATTATTTTCCACGCAAAGGAAATACAAAAGATATAACAGCGTGGAGTGCGGAGGAAATTTTTGTGCCGGACCAAAACCGCCATACTCAGGATCGTAATAGGATAATAGATTTTTAACTAAAGATTCCTCTGCGGCAATCGACGGGTGTACTTCTTCGGTGATAAAAGGCTCAATATCATCAGCGTTTTTTTCATAATACTCATAAACTTTTTTAGCTATGCTTAAAAATGAGGATTGCGGCGCGTAGGTAAGTGCATGAATAGGACGAAGATCGGCAGTCAGGAATACATTGAGCGGCCAGCCGCCATTTCCGCTTAGCGCGGTGAGATATTGCATCATAAACTGATCTATGTCCGGCCTTTGTTCCCGATCCACCTTGATGCAGATAAAATGGCTGTTCAGAAAGTCGGCGGTCTCAATATCCGAAAAAGCCTCAGCAGCCATGACGTGACACCAATGGCAGGTGGCATAGCCGACGGAAACAAAAAGCGGTTTTTTCTCGTCAACCGCGTGCTGAATTATTTCCGCACTCCATTCCTGCCACCAGACAGGATTGGATGTATGCTGCAGAAGATAAGGGGACAGTGATTTATCAAGATTATTTCGTTTAAGGTCCGACATTTCTGCTCCACCTGCCTTTGCTTCCCCCTTATTAAAGAAGGGGGATTGAGGGGGATTTTAAAAATCATCCCTAACCCTCCTTTAGCAAAGGAGGGGCTTTAAACCTTTTGTATTCCCTGGCTTGTAGACTGGCGCATGCCGGTTGACCAGGGAATCCAAAAACATTTTAATAGAACCGTGCCCGCTTATTTCAAGCTTTATATTCGCCGATTTTCCAAACGCCTTTTTCCCGGAAAGCGGGAATCGTCTGCCTGCGGGCCGCGTTCAATAATGTATTGATAGATTTCTTTTGTGCCTTGGCATAATCCGCAAGCGTGCCTATCTTATCTCCTTGAAGATAAGCAATTCTTTTATGAAGGGACTCAATCAACGCCAAAGAAATAATCTTCTCCATTGTCTTAGTCTTTTTTAAATCCTTGTATTCGCCGAAAGCCTCATAATAAGGCTGTTTCTCTTTATCGCGAATAATGACATTGGGAAATCCCAAACGTGCAAGCTGATAATTAATGACGACACGCCCCATTCTGCCGTTTCCATCGCAAAATGGATGGATTGTTTCAAAATCCAGATGAAATCTGGCAATTTTATCGGTGAAATACACGGAATGATCAGCGGTATAATCTGAAATAATTGCTTCGATCATTCGTTCCACATGTTCCGGCGCTGGCGCAATATGCGTGCCCACGCGCACATATTCACCCTTTTTACGGAAACGTCCCGCAATCACATCATTGATATTGCCCATAAGCATTTTATGCAAAAGGATGATTAATTCTATGGAAAACACCGGCTCAACGGATTTGTTTCTGATATATTCCAGAACCCGCGCGAGATTTTTTGCTTCGAATACTTCACGTACCGACACATTGCGGGATACTTGCAACTCCATTAAAATGCGTTCGGTTTCTTTGAGAGTAAGCGTGGAATTCTCGATGGCATTAGAATTAAAAACACTTTCCGAAAGTTCGGATTCATCAATCAGCTTGAGCAAAGACGCCTTGCCCTTACTTAGTTGATCGTACTTAGTCTTGAGAACCTTGGTAACATCTTTTGTTGTGTTAGTTGTTGCCATGGCAGCTACCATACAATATTAACGTATTTTTGTCAATTATTCGTTAATTTGATGGTAATATAGCTTTAATTAACGCTCCCGCTTCTGTTATTCCCTGCATGGGCCTGGCCGGAATCCAGGAACAAAAAACTGGATTCCCGATCAGGTCGGGAATGACAAACAAAATAATAAAATTGACACGCGCCAACTCAAAGTTCTTTCTTAATTACTTAACACTTAAAACTTAATTACTTGTTTTTCCCAACCCGTCTAATCTTCCAATCCTCTATTCTTTACCATTCACCTTTCACTTTTCACCCTTCTATTATGTTTCATAACAAGCGATTATCTCACCAAAGTAAAGCGTGTGATAATCTTTTTGCGGATAGAGGGCCTTATCATAATTTTTATCCAGATGAGCAGTATCCATGGCGGATTTGTAAACTCTTTTGCATTCAAAATGAATCCCCGGCACCTTGATGATCGGCGACGTGACTTTCTGCCCGTCTGCTGTTTCCAGATTGCACATCTTGAACTTATCCACATCACGGCCCGATTTCGAGCCGCAAAAAGCGATGGCCTTGCTCATATCTCCTGTAGGTATTGTAACTGTAAAGTCTAAAGCCTTTTCCATAATACCAAAAGTGTGACGTGTAGGTCGCACTGCCACCATCATGATCGGCTTTTGCCAGATGACGCCGAAAGTGGCCCAGCCGATTGTCATCGTGTTGAGCGCATCCGCGGCCTTAACGGTTAAGAAAGCTCCTTTCTTGATTTTGCTCATGGCATCTTCAGCAATGCTCATATAATTTAAATTTTTCATGATAATCTCCCCTTTTCACTGTCATTCCCAACTGCATTGTCATTGTGAGCCATCTCTAAGATGGCATGGCAATCTAATTTGTCATTCCCGACCTGATCGGGAATCCAGTAAACGTAGTACTTGTCTTTAGACCCGTTAAGAAATCGAACCTAAAGGTTCGGACTACGTCACCCTTCAGTCTTCAGCCAAAACTCCTTCACCCTGCTCTTCAGTTTCTTTCTGATTTTCCTTTCCTTTATTCATTTCTCGAATCAGTTCATTGGACTGATTTAATATACGTGCGGCTTCGCTCTCCAGTTTTCTCATTTTTTTTTCCAGAGCGTCGTCTTCCAGCTCGGCGTCTAGAATCTCATCATCAATTTCATCGTTCATAGTCATTAATAATCCTTTCATGCGGCAAGTTGAGCAAGCCACTTGCCGGCATCCACAACAGCGATACTATCCTTCTGCTGTTCGCGCCTTAAATTCTGAACCAATTGCAGGGCTTCTGCCCCGGGAATCTTCTTCGCCATAAAAGTCAGAGAAATGGAAGGCTTGTCCTCTGAAAGTTTCACTTCAATCAAATAAGATGCCTTGCCGTCTTTGCTTAGAGAAAAATCAACTTCCTTGCCGTCTTTCGTCTTAACATAATTCAACTCAATATCTTCACCGTTAACGTCCTGACAATACTGAACATGCTTTAACAAACATACCGCGCAAGTATTTTCGAGTTTTATTCCTTCATCGCCTTGCACAAAACCACTGTCATAAAAATACAGCTTGGGCTCCTTGAGAATTGATCTCGCTATATTGGAATGATAAGGCCGCACCGTAAACACAATGCAAAGACTTTCCAGCATATCAATATACCTGCGCACCGTATTCGGCGCCAGTTGCAGATCCTGCGCGATAGACGTATACGAAACCGGAGAGCCTACCCTTGAACGCAACAGCTCCAGCAACAGCTTCATAGAGCGAATCTCCTGCAGTCTTCCGAATTCCAGAATATCTTCCCTGATTAAATCCGTATAATACTGATTCCGCCACCGCGCCGCCTCCGTTTCCGAACCGGATAAAAATGGCTCCGGGAATCCCCCGAAACGGTTAAGAAGACTCAGCACTTCATCAGGCGCCATTGTTTCCTTGAGTTCACTGACGGATATTGGATTAAGACGTATGGGAAAATAGCGCCCGGCCAGCGACTCACCTGATTGCCTGTAAGTATCCAGTCGGGCGCTGCCGGTAATCAGGATAGACTGATTTTTCGGACGCGTGTCAAAAACACCTTTAACAAATTTTTTCCATTCCGGCCTTTTATGAATCTCGTCAAGAATAAGCAGATCGCTTTTAACTGGCCACGACTGTGAATTAATAATCTTCGCGTCGGCGACATTATCAAAATTAAGATACTGAGGTGTTTTGAATTCTGACATGAGCGCTTTGGCAAGCCAGGTTTTGCCTACCTGACGCGGGCCAGTCAGAACAACCATCTTTTTTAGTAAATCTTTTTTTATCGGATCATAGAGATATCTTTTCATGTCTTATCCCATTTATAAATCAAAGATGATATTGAGGCGGCCAGGTGGAGGCAACGAAGCGTATAACCTAAAGGTCACACGTTACTAATACGTTGAGGAAGCCGACAACCCCGGCCTGCGCCGGGGCAGGCTGTGCCAACAAAAATAGCGCTTTGATTTAGAATTGGTATGACTATTTAGCAGAACTTTGCACAATAGTCAAGACTATTATGCAAAGCGTTGCACAATAGTCTTATCGTCATTGTGAACCATCTCTAAGATGGCGTGGCAATCTAATTTGTCATTCCCGACCTGATCGGGAATCCAGGAATATTTAAATAGAACCGTTGTTAATACTCACTAATCAGGTAACGCAATTTGAACGCAGACATTGCCAGTATTATTTTTTCTGCTTAAACTTTACGCTCCACAACAACAAGGCACAGCACAAATATTGGAAAGTCACGGTCGATGATCTCCGGCGAATGATCGCCGCACACATCCAGAAAGCCAATAAAACGGGAATTGTTGCTAATATTTTTCATAATATAACCGTCCCCGATTACGGCACATGTATACACTTCAACTATTTTCCATTAATGGCAACCATAATTTCTTTAAAACTTTCCATTGCTGATTCAAGATTTTCGATGATGTCGTTGGCCAATAAATCCGGGTCAGGAAGATTGTCGAGGTCAGCTAAGCTTTTATCTTTTAGCCAAGTTATATCAAGACTGGTCTTGTCGCGGTCGACAATCTCATCGTAGGTAAATTTTCGCCATCGTCCTTCGGGATTTTTTTCCTCATGCCAGGTTTCTTTACGCTTATGCCGGTTGTCCGGATTGTAACACTTTATAAATTCCTGAAGGTATTCAAACTTCAAAGGCGATTTCTTTAATGTGTGGCGGATGTTGGTGCGGTAATCGTAAATCCAGACTTCCTGCGTCCACGGGTCTTTACTGGCCGGTTTATTATCAAAGAACAACACATTGGCTTTAACGCCCTGCGCATAAAATATGCCGGTTGGCAATCGCAGGATCGTGTGAAGATCAGTTGTCTCCAGCAATTTCTTTCGGACAGTCTCACCTGCCCCGCCTTCAAACAAAACATTATCAGGCAAAACGACAGCCGCTTTGCCGGTGGTTTTGAGCATTGTGCGGATGTGCTGAACAAAGTTGAGTTGCTTATTGCTGGTCGTCGCCCAGAAGTCCTGCCGGTTGTAAGTAAGGTCTTCTTTCTCCTGTTCGCCTTCTTCATTCGTAAAGGTCATTGAGCTTTTCTTCCCGAATGGTGGATTGGTTAATACATAATCCACTCGCAAGCCAGTATCGGCCACAAGAGAATCTGTGGGCAGAATAAATGTCTCAGAATCAATATCGCCGATGTTGTGCAGGAACATATTCATCAGCGCCAACCGGCGTGCACCGGCGACAATTTCGTTGCCGTAAAATGTTTGATTTTTTAAAAATTCTTTTTGCGCTTTGGTCAGAGTGAAGTTTTTGGAATCGGCAATGTAGTCATAAGCCGCCAGAAAAAAGCCGCCGGTGCCGCAAGCCGGGTCGGCAATGGATTTCATCGGCTGCGGTTGCATACAGGCCACCATCGCCTTAATCAAAGGACGCGGTGTAAAATACTGCCCAGCACCGCTTTTGGTATCTTCGGCGTTTTTTTCTAATAAACCTTCATAAATCTTGCCTTTGACATCTGTTCCCATCACCGTCCATTGCTCTTTATCGATCATATCAATTAATTTGTAGAGTTTGGCTGGGTCTTGAATCTTGTTTTGACTTTTGATGAATATCTGCCCCAGAATAGCCTTGGAATGCGATAGCTCGCGCAGCAATGTCGTATAATGTGATTCCAAAGCCGCGCCGCTTTTTGCGGTAAGGCTTTCCCATTTGTATTCATTGGGAATGGGCAACTTCCGGTTGTGCGGCGGTTTGCTGAACTCGTCGGCCATTTTCAGAAACAGCAAATAGGTAAGCTGCTCCAGATAATCGCCGTACCCGACACCGTCGTCGCGCAAAGTATTGCAGAACGACCATACTTTTGAAATTAACGCTTCAGTCATAAAAATTCATTCTCCATAATTACAATAAACAGGATCAGTGTGTTTTACTTTTATGCGGATTTAGTTGAAGGAATGCCAACAATATAACTCATCCTATCATAGAGATTGCTTGATATTATGTAACCAGATTTTAATCTACTTCCATATTGAGCAATCCTTCCAATTCTCAGGAAAACCCATTGGCATTAATGGTATGTCGGAATAATCCGCAAGCAATTTTTCTACACGATTCGGCCACTTACTCAGAGGCGCAACATACGCGATAAGATAACGCAGTAAAGTCAACACTGAAAAAAGCCTATCGTTCTTTACTTCAACAGGGATGTACCATTGAGGGTGTTTGTTCCGTCGTGGTATGGCGGGCTTGACGCCAAGCACCTTGTTCCATAGACGCCCATGATGAGCACAAATGTTACGAACCTGATTAAGGCAATGGAGCCAGGATTCGAGGACTTCCGCCGATATCCCATAAACAGCCGCAACAGAACGCTTGATTTCGGACTCCGAGCCCCGAAAAAAAGTAAAAAGCATTCCGAATGTCATAAGTTCCACTGCCATCCATAAGGGCAAGTCAATTTCTTCTGCATACTTTTGATTGTAATGCTCAACAAAGCGTTCCTGGCTGTGAACTGCCTCATCACGGATTTTTCGAATCAGATCATTCCATCTGTCATGATCAATCCTAGGTAAGTTTGCCGGATTGAGATGTCCGAATGGTCCATATTTCAAAGTGAACATATTAGTGAGCTGGGTACGGACAGCTATTTCAACTCTCTCAATTGCATCCATAACCAACAGCCGCATTTGGCGATCTAATGTATACCGCCGCCAAATGACTTCAAAAGTGGTACCCGGCTTCAGCATATCATTATCCTGACGAAAGGAATACCAATAGGCGCTGAGACGGTAGTAGCTTACATTGTTCAAATGAATGAGAAGGGATTTCCTGTCTTTAACGACAAGGCCACGGCTGATTAGTAAATCAATTTGTTGGTCGAAAGTCAGAGGTGTTTTGTTATATTTCATTTGGACCTCTTAAAAAGAAAAAATCCGCCAGAATTGAGCATGCTTCCGAAGAAACAGAGGCTTGGCGGATGTACTGGTGGTATATTAATCGTATATACTGAAATGTCAAGTGGTTTTTTCAATGAGCGTGATATCATTCCCTTTTACTTTCCGTCTTTTCTTTTTGAGCTTTGATGCGTTCCAGTAATTTTGATGCTGGCTCATCCGACGGGTCTTGGGGGACGAGCTTGCCTTCGAAGGCTTTTTTTAAAATGCTTTGGCGAAGGGATTCGGACTGCTTGAGGCTTTGCTCAATGCTCTCTTCAATTTTATCGCAGACGGAGAGGCGGGATTCGATTTCGGCAACAATGGCGTGTTGTTCTTCAAGCGTTGGCGGTAATGGAATTTCAAATTCTCTCATTGCTTTTAGTCCAACATTCTTTATTGTGCTCCCTGTTGCGTTCTTATGTGCATAGTTTATAAAACGCTGACTGGTTATACAATATCTGACATATTGTTTATCAATCGTTTTGAGCACATTAAAATAACATGCGCTCTTACCTAAAATAACCCTCTCTGCATTATAAAACGCCGTATTTCCAAGCGTGCCATTAATAGAAACAAAAATGGTGCTCTCATTTAAGGGCTTTTTATACTTTTCATATTCGTTAATACTTACACGCTTCGTATTTTCTTTTATTTCGATTTTTCCATCTGACAAATTATTTCCGTTAATAAAATAATATTCGCCTGATCCTGAATATTTTGGTGTTCCGTGTAATCCATCACCTAGCACGGATGTGATCTCCTTTAATTTTGACCATTTCCATTCCGCGGGCAATTCGCCTTCTATAACATTCTTATTTGTTAGTTTGCCTTCGAATGCCCATTTTAGGACGGCTTGGCGATAGACTTTGAGTTGTTGCTGCGCGGTTTTGAGGCTTTCGATGCCTTTATCCAAACTGCTGAACAGTTCTTCTATCTTGGCAACAATGCGGGTCTGATCGGGGTGGGGTGGGATAGGAAAAGGGATTTCGGCCAAACGACTTTTTGTAAGTTTAAGTCTTGTTGTCCCATTTACATAACCATTGTAATTAAAATGATTTAGAAAATGAAGAATAAAAGCGTTTGTTGTTAAACCTTCTTTGAACCTTAAAATATGTGCGTGATTGTTTACCCAAGTCTTGCCTTTAATTATATATGCTTTAGGCTTGTAGAAATCCAAGAATGGTGCACCATCTTCACCAACTAAAACATATTCACCATCTGTAATAAAGTCGTCAATCCAACCGACTTGGCCAGTAGCACCATAGTAAGGATATAGTTCGTTTTCTTTTTTACCCGCAATCCTTTTTTCCCTTTCATCGAAGTTAATTGGCTTTCTTAAATTATCAAAGACATCAACTGCATCTTGTAAATCAGCTATTACCCAGCCATTCGGTATTTCTTGATTCTCACTCATTTTATATAGTCACTGCCTTATTGCATTAGAAATGCACTGGATTCCCCCTGCGTAACCTAAAGGTCATCTGCGACGGGAATGACAGAGGGCCTAAGCCGCCAGCGCTTCGTTCAGTTCGTTGATTATTTTTTCCGTTTCGTTGCCGAAGAGTTGCCACATCTTGCCCTTGCCGCCCTGAGCGTCAAAGGGAAGATAATCGAGATCATCGACGCTGACGGATACGGATGCGGCGATATGGTCTTTGAGCATTCTAAGCCATTGCATCTGCTCTTCGGTGAATTTCAGCGTGCCTGCCTGCTTTTTAAAGACCCAATTCTGAAAATTTTTGTCCACTGTCTTATCGTAAGCAGTTAGCGAGGCGTCGATGCCCGCCACTTTGCGAATGAGTGAAACAAGCGCCACCAGTTGGTTCTTAGGCTGGCCGCTGACGCTCTCCAATAGCTCGTAGGCGCGCCAGACATTCAACGGCGCAAGCGTGGGCTTGTCGGCCATAATCGTATCCACCAATTCCCTAATCATCGCATAAGTCAATTCACGCCGCCGGTAAGGCTGACTGTAGAATATTTGCAGGGCGGTGATTTCGTCTTTGTGCTTGGCAATCCATTCGGCGAAGGTTTTGACCAATTCCTCGGCCCTGTCTTTGTTGTCTTTGTCCCAGCCCGCCGCTACCAGCTTGTCGGGATTGAGAATATCAATAATCTGTTCATGCGCCTTGCGGACGTTTTCAATATAGTCGTTCAGGTCTCCCGTAAAAGTGCTGGCGGCCTGATTCTGCAAATTTTCAGTGAGCTTTTTGACTTTCTCGTCTTTTTCCACCGGCGCGATATCAGGATTTTCGTTTTCCACTTTCAGGCGGATATCTTCCAGCGTATCGGGATTGAAAGCGTTGAGAAGTTCCTTGACGACCTGCGGAATGGTTTTGTTTTTTGCTTTTCCGGCAAAGGTTGTTTTTTCTTTTTCGGTAAGTTGCTTATCGAGCCTGGACAAGCGATTGGCAATCGTGGTGAACAGGTCTTCATCTCTTGCGCCGACGGTAATAGCCGCAAGCAAATCTTTTAGCGGCACGCCAGGCTTTTTCTCCAGCGGGCGGCTATCGGTTTTCAGGCTCTTGGTGACACCGATGGCATCAACAATCACAAAATGGTCTTTGGTGTATCTGGCGGTGGGCGTCACTTTTTTAAGATCATCCAGATTAATGGTGCGCGTGCCCCGGCCTTTCATCTGCTCAAAGTAGTTGCGGCTTTTAACATCCCGCATGAAAAGCAGGCACTCCAGCGGTTTGACATCCGTGCCGGTGGCGATCATATCCACGGTAACGGCAATGCGCGGATGGTAGTCGTTGCGAAATTGCGCCAGCGTGCTTTTGGGATCTTCGCTGTTGTACGTAATCTTTTTGCAGAATTTGTTTTCTTCGCTGAATTCTTCCCGCACAATTTGAATAATGTCGTCGGCGTGGCTGTCGGTTTTGGCAAAGATCAGCGTCTTCGGTACTTCAAATTCACCCTTTTCGTTGAATCGTTCGGGAAACATTTCCGGCAAGTGCTCTTTGAATGTGCGGATGACGGTGCGAATCTGGTTGGGATTGACGACTTTGTCGTCCAGTTCCGTTTGAGAATAAACAACATCCTCATCCACCTGTTCCCAGCGTTTTTTGCGGGTGAGTTTTTCCCGATGATCAACATACTGGCCTTTCCAAATCGTGCCGCCTTTTTTGGTGATCTGTGTTTCAATCAGATAAACGTCGCTGCCGACATTAACGCCGTCGGTTACAGCTTCTTCGTGGGTGTATTCGCTGACGATGTTCTGGTTGAAGAAACCGAACGTGCGGTTGTCGGGCGTAGCGGTAAGGCCGATTAAAAAAGCGTCAAAATAGTCGAGCACCTGTTTCCAGAGATTGTAAATGCTGCGGTGGCACTCGTCGATGACGATAAAGTCGAAAAACTCAACGGGCAGTTTGGCATTGTAAACAACCGGCACCGGCTGGCGCCCTTCCCATTTGATTTCACCGGGATTTGTTTCTTCTTCTTTTTCATCCAGCTCTTTTTCCTTCAGAATCGAATACAAGCGCTGAATGGTGCTGATATAGACCTGATTGTCGGTCGGCACAAAACCGGATTTCAGACGATGCACGCCATAGAGTTCGGAAAACTTGCGGTTGTCGTCATTGGGCATATAAGCCATGAATTCCTGCTCGGCCTGCTCGCCCAGATTTTTGGTATCCACCAGAAACAGGACGCGCCCGGCTTTGGCGTAAGTGAGCAGGCGATAAATAGCCGTAATGGCGGTAAAGGTTTTGCCGGAGCCCGTGGCCATCTGAATGAGCGCCTTGGGATGATTGCCGCGAAAGGAAGTTTCCAGATTATTGATGGCGGCAATCTGGCAATCGCGCAGTCCTGCGGTTGGCAAAGACGGAATATCCTGTATTCTGCACCTCAGCGTTTTGTCTTTCTTTAACAATTTCTGAAATGTTTCCGGACGATGAAATGCAAAGACGGGGCGCGATCGTGGCTTGGGATCGCGATAATCGGTAAAGCGGGTTACCGTGCCGGTGCTTTCATAGACAAAGGATAGCGGATCATTATTGAGATATTTAAGTTTGCTGTCGGCATAATCCTTGGATTGATCTTCATGAACGGTTAGGTGAACGCCCTCCTCTTCTTTTTTTGCTTCGATCACGCCAACCGGCTTGCCATCAACAAATAAAACATAATCGGCGGGGCCGATTTCGGTTTGATACTCCGTAACAGCCACACCAAGCCCGGTAGATAGATTAATCTGCTTCTTTTTTTGAATAATCCAGCCGCTTTCAGTTAATTGTTTATCGATATTGTCACGTGCTATCTGTTCAGGGTTTTGATTAGTCATAGTAAGTACATTATCGCGCATCCGTAAAACTATGAAATAAGTGGCAGCGCAGTTTTTAACCGTCGTAGATTTTTATTGTAAATTGTCGGTTATCTTACAACTTCTTGAAAACATTGCAAGAATAAAATGGGGAAAAGAGAAGAATAGAGGATTAGAAGATTAGACGGATTGGAGGTTAGCAGAAAACAGTGAATGGTGTCCCGCGGCACTGCGTGCCTGGGATAGTTCCACTTACGCTTCGAGCTTCACTTCGTTCGCTCTTAGCGAGTGTCACTAAATAGTTAATGGATAGAGACCAGGAACGCTCATTATTCCCCGTTGCGGCAGGTCTTTGACCTAATGAATTAAGAAAAACATATGTATTTAATATTTTTGATCTCGCATGGAGACCACATAATAAATACCATTTATATTAGCAATACTATCACGGATGAATTCCCGCATGGATTCAGGTGAATAGTTTTCCAGCTTGGCATCCTGAACTTCGCGGGCAAGAGCGATTTTCAATGATGCTTCAGGCGATTTATAAAGACTAATGCCGCCGAACACATTCCAATGCCGGCTCTTGTCTGAACTATCTTCCTTGTTACCGGGGAGGAGAAAATTTTCCAAAGCAATGGACGAGGGAAGCAAATTCTTAGGAATGGAACGAACCCATCCGAAAGGTATTCGAATAGCTTCATCCAAAAGACCAACAGCGGCCAGTTTGTCATTATTCTTTATTTGCAGGGCTTTGCGAAATAATAAAATCATCGGAAGATTATGGTTTTCAACACTGATATATTTATCTATTTGTTGAAAAATCTTGTCAGCATTTTCTTTGCCACCTTTGAATTCTTTGAAACTTTCAGATTTCAACAACTCACGAAGATGATCTCGAAAATATAGAATTTTTTGAATGAATGGTGTTTGTTGATTGTAGAAAAGTGTTTCACCATCCTCTGTGAGACTGATAACTTCCAGCAGTAAATTGAAAAATTGACCTTTTTCTAAAAGAGATTTGCATAGTTTTGTTTTGCCTTTCAGATACTCAATTTCTACAGGTTCTAAGAAATCCTTCCTTTTTTCATAGGCAATACTAAACCTGACTGCTTCATTATATTTTGATTTTTTTGTTCCCTTAGGTGATACAAGGCGCTGGTGATCGAAGTCATCAAGAATGTTTAATGCCCGCGAATATTCGGTGATGATTCGAACGATGCCCTTTGCCTCATCCGAAACATCACCCAAAAGGGTTATATTCCCCGGCAGGCGCACCGCATCCTGTAACTCATTGATCTTGTTTTGCTGGGCTTTCAGGCGTTTTTGGTTGATTGTGTAACCGTCAACCAGATGTTTGCGCAAAATATTGGTGGCCCAAATGCGGAATTGGGTGCCGCGTTTTGAATTAACACGATAACCGACAGAAATAATTGCATCTAGATTGAAATATTCGACTTTATATATTTTACCGTCAGAGGCAGTTGTTGCATATTTTGCAACAACTGAATCTTTGTTTAATTCTTTTTCTTCAAATACATTATGCAAGTGACGAGAAATAACTGATTTATCACGTTCAAATAAATCAGCAAGTTGGTTCAGGCTTAGCCATACAGTTTCTTCCGCCAAACGAACTTCTAATTTGTTCTTATATAAGATTATCTGGCCTTTGGTGTTGTCGATGGCCGTCTGTTCTTTCATTCCTTCCTTATAAAAGAGCATCAAATAATTTTGTTCTTTAGGATAATTAGGAGGACTTTGAAAAGTTGCTCCTTTGCTTTCATTAATTTTTTCATTTTGACGTGCATCTTACAACTTCTTGATTTAATTGCAAGAATAAAATGAGGGAAAGAGAAGAATAGAGGATTGGAGGATTAGAAAAAACGGTGAAGGGTGAAGAATAGATGATTAGAAGATTGGAGGCTTGGAAGATTAGCAAAGAAAAGTGATGGGTGATGGGTGATGGGTGAATGGCAAAAGGACTGGATTCCCGATCAGGTCGGGAATGACAGATGAACGAGGGACAATGCTCTGTTTTTTAACGCACGCTTTCTAAAGCCAGTTTTAGCAAAAAGATCGTGTCTGTCCGAAGCTTCGTCTTTGCCCATTTTTTGCGCTCTTCAGTCAGCAGATCCCCCAGACCGCACGACTAACCTGTCGATTACCTTCGATTTGAACTACCGAGGATTCCTCGGTAGTTGCCTATTATATGAAAGTTGAGCTATCCGGAAATTCCGGATAGCTCAAAATATTCTGGATACCGGCCTTCGCCGCTATGACAAATGTGGGGAAGCGAGGAACAGCGCTCTTTGTAATATTTCTATAGAACCGCGACTATATTAATTTCTTTCAGGATTGCATCTTTGTCTTTTGCAGGCATATTAAGAAATTTTAGACCCATTCCATGATCTTTGGACGAAGCGCCTTTGTTAATCCACATAACTTCTGCATTAATTTCTATTTTTTTTAAATTGCCTATGGAAAAAATCAATTTTATTGTTGACCCTACTGCCGGCGGCTTTTCTGTCTCAATAAACATGCCATCTGCCGAAATATTTTTTGTAAAAGATATAAGATAATCATGTTCATGTACATATGAAACTCACTTTAGTATCTGACCTCTTTCCGATTTCCGATCAGGTCCTCCATCGTGGTAAAATAGATGCTCATCCCGGCCTGACAGGCCTTGAGAGCCAAGGCAACGGCCAGATGGGTTTTCCCCACGCCGGGAGGTCCCAGAAAGATCACATTGCCTTTCTGGCGAATAAACGTCAGATCGAACAGGGACGTCACTCTTTGACGATCCAGTTTCGGCTGAAAAGAAAAATCGAACTCATCAATGCTCTTAATAAAAGGAAGACCGGATATCTTCACGGATGTTTCCACGCGGCGCTGCTCACGGCAGGCAATCTCTTCTTCCAGAAGTTCATCAAGAAAGGAAAGATAACTCTTTTGTTTTTCCTGGGCCACCTGCATAACACTTTCAAGGATTTCACCCATCCGGGGAAGCCGTAACCGCGTCAAACTGGTCTGGATGCGATCAAGTACCAAGGGGTCACTCATATCCGCACCTCCTCGATCATCCGGTCATAAACAAAAGGAGACCGAATCTCAACATCCATGTCATAGAGCGGTTTTGCCGGACTGATGGTGCATTTGGCGCGGCCTTTGACGCTTCTGCCGTGAGCGTACTTGCGCCGGTTCATGTCACGATCTTTTTTCAGCGCTTCATAGAATCTCTTGTCCTGAACCAGATGACCTTTGCCTTCGGGGATTTCATAGGTCACCACCAGACGGTCATCTTCGAATATCCTCATCATCTTGTCTTTGACCCGCAGGACAAGATCCTTTCTTACCAGGGTATGGGGAACGACATAGCTGTTTCCTTCAAAACGGATGGTACAGTCTTTGTAAACTTTGCGATAAACCCGCCAGGATGTGTCAAAGGCTTGCGGCGGCAAGGTCTGCAAATGGGGACGCCCCCGGTCAAATCTTTCCAATACCACGTCGTGGGTTGTCCCGTGAACCCGCTGGTCTTTGAGTTGTAACCATTGCCAAAGGTCGCCATTGGCATTCTGGCGGCAAATAAACCCGTAACCCCGCCAAAAACCTTCCCGAATAAAATGATAGGGACGCTCTACCTTCCCCTTCACCCAGGCGGCATAGGCCGGGGCAACTAACGGCTTGAAACCATAATGCAATGCAAATCCCACCAGGGTGTCGTTGAACTTGTCCTTGCCGGATATCCTGCCGATAAAAACATTCTTCATGCGATCGTAAAGAATCTCTTCGGTCACACCGCCAAAATACTCAAAAGCTCGAATATGACAATCCAGAAAGGTCGGCAAATCGCACTGATCTACAAACTCCGCGTAAATCCGCCGGGAATAGCCCAGAATCATGGAAAACAGATAAATCTTCCTGATGGCGCCGCTGGCTTCCTCCATCTGGAACTCCCCGAAATCGGCCTGGGCCTGAAACCCCGGCTCTGTCTCAAAACGCATATAGGCGATCTGCTGCCGCTCTGACTTAATGGCCTGTACTGCTCTTTTTACGATCTCATAGCTGCCTGCAAATCCCATGGGTCGAAGATGATCGTATATCCATGTTGCCTTATAATCCATGTCTTCTTTAAGCCATGCAGCAATGTTCCCATGAAATGGGTCCAGTTGGCTCTTTCGCTTTGTCTTGCTTCGATCACGCTCCGCATGGTCCTTATTCTCTATATACTTTTTCACTGTATTCCGACTGATTCCCAGCTTCCGGGCTATCTCCCTCTGGCTCAGTCCCTGCCTCTTCATTACATGTATGTCCAAAACGGTCTCCTTTTTTTCAATGACGCCTCCTCGCTTCTACTGAGATAAAATAACATACCTTACCCTTTTCTCTCAGCAACTCCACCTCGAAGTGGCTCACTTCTTAACAACCATTTTTGGCTCAATTTATCACGACCGGGGATAGCCCCGGACAGATGGCATTGAATGCCGCTCCCCGCACCGGTTATAATTGCATTTTTACCATCCAAACGTCCTGCCATATTTTTCTCCTGATAAGTTTAAAATGTTGTTGAACTCGACCATTCCGCCCGGGGCGGTTACCTTAACTTCCCCCTTTTCAGGGGGATTGAGGGGGATTTTTCAATCGGTTCAATTCCGTAAAATCCCCTAGCCCCTCTTTGCAAAAGAGGGGCTAGAGGCTGTCCGAGAACTCAAAAAATGATTTCTCGACCACATTATATTGTATTTGTTAACATAATAACACACTATATATTGTGGTAATAAATTTGACTTTGCTATTCTCGGACAGCCTCCTAGGGGAGATACCGCCCAGTTTGCCGGGCGGAGGTTCATAATATTTTCTTTTATAATGTTAATATTCTTTTCAGTTAACAGATGACATAGCTTTTCTGTGTCCCGTTTTTTCTTTGCTAATCACTGCCAGATTTGGATATTTACTCCGGATGTTTTCTAAAACGCTTAACGTATTATCTTTGCTTCCATCATTAAATATTACCAGTTTGCTATCATGCCCGATTTTTTCAATAACTTTATGCCATTCATCCACGACATTGACTATCACGTTATCTTCGTTGTAGGCTGGCATGACGATGTAAAGTTTATCCATAATTATCTTATTACTTTATAAATATCTGCAAAATCAAGGAAATATTGGCTGCCGGACAGTTTCCCATGAATGTTATCGCAGGATTGTTTATGAAAACTCTTCTAATATAAAATATCCCTTGACAAGGCAGGACAGCCTTCTTAAAATCAAAACGTAATATGTCAAAAAATTGTTTTATAATCCTGAAGGTGAAAGCATGGAACTGATTTGCAAAAACTGTAAATTGAAGAAGGATCACACCGATTATATCTTCGTCGGTACGGGCGGGTGACACACTGTCGGATCAGTTGAGATCCGCAAATGCCCCAGGTGTGGGTATAAGATCGTACTTAGCGACGGAGAAGTTCCTGAGATGAATCCAGGTGCTGCAGAAGACTGCGGAATCAAGATATGTTAGAAGAGAGCAACGCTCTCCATCCACCTGTCTGGGAACGCAACTCTAAGTTGTAAAATAATCCATTAATACCAACGAGTTTATGGTAGTCCCACGGGGAGTTGAACTCCGGTTTCCGGCGTGAGAGGCCTATTTCTGGTATTATATGTAATAAAAACAATATCTTACAAATTTGAAGTTGGGTAAGATTTGATTAATTTTGCACCCTGTTTGCACCCCAATTCCACGCTTTTCACAGGAAAGTTTCTTCATACCATCCAGAACGGCAGCAGAAATATCTCGCGGCCATCCTGCCGGATGACATCTACAGCGTCGAAGCGCCCGATCAATACTCCTTTTGTTTCCGTTTCCTTGGTAAGAAACTTCACAATGCCCCTGATGTGGCGCTTTTGATATGTTCGGTCGCTCTTTATCTCTATGGGCAGAAGCATCTGCGGCGTTACCACTACCAGATCAACCTCCTCCTTCGCTTTTGTCCGCCAGTAGTGGAGATTGGCCTGACTGCGGGTGAGTAATAGATCCGCCTGAATCCGTTCTGCAACCAAATTTTCCAGCGACGTCCCCAGCAGATTCAGCTTATCCAAAAGCGCCAACTCGGTAATGCCGAGGAGAATGTTTCTGATTCCCAGGTCGGTGAAGTAGATACGGGGTGATTTCAATTGTTCGGCGCGTATATTACGGGAGTATGTGGTTAGTTCCCGGATGAGAAAAGTCTTTTCCAGAAGGGACACATATCGCTTAATCGTATCAACTGCCACACCGGTCTGACCGGCAATACCGGTATAGTTCAGCAGATCGCCGGTGCGTCCCGCCAGAATTTCCATTACCCGTTGATAGACCCAAAGTTTATCATCTTTTACAATTCCCCTGATATCCTGTTCCAGGTATGTGTCGCGGTAATTCTTGAGCAGCGCAAGCCGTCGTTCCCCATCCCCTGCACGCGCCACCGCAGGCAGCGAACCATACAATAGAATATCATCGCTGATCCGCTCAATATCCTGCCGGAAAGGAAGCAGGGTGGCCTGCTGGCGTCGCAGTTCACCTTCTGTAAGTGGCTGGGCGCAGGTCAGCATGGCCCTGACCGTCTTCTTGTCGGGAGCGGCCATTTCCCGCACTCGAAATACTTCACCCTCCGAAAAGGGATACACCGGCAGATGCAAGACCCGGCCGGCAAGGCTCTCCCGCACCTGGGACATCAGTTCAATAGCCGATGATCCTGTTAGCACCCATTTGATCGGATAGCCTGAATCATGGAGCGATTTGACGTATTCAACGAAGCCGGGGAGCTTCTGTACCTCGTCCACAAAGAGCCATAGCCTGCCAAAACTTGCTGCGTTGCCTCCCAGCAGCTTTTCAATAATTTTAATGAAGGAAGGAAAAGAAGCGGCTAGTTCATGGCGTAGTGAAAGATCGTCGAAGGTTAAGTAAAAAATTGTTGCCGGAGATACCTGTCGAACCGTCAGCAGATGGTAAATAAGCTGGCGTGCCAGAGTGCTTTTGCCGGTCTGCCGCAGGCCGGTGATTAGAAGTATTTCCGGCTCATCAAGACAGGTGCAGGCATGTGAAAACATGTCTCGCTCGATGATCCCGTCCGGCAGGCGATACGTTCCGTTTCGCCAAGGATTGTTCAAAAAGAAAATATTTTCGTCCATTCCGATACCTCGCTAGATATATTCATTACTATTTATCGAGTAGTGTAACATAATTAATCTATATTAGATACTTTTTTATTGTCAGGATTATAACCCCCTTGAAATGATACTCATCATTTCGGGAGGTTTTTTGTTTAAAGATAAAATTAACACAGGAGTTTGATGATTATGGATGCTGCATATTTTTTTCAGATATTGGGAATCACTGGATCATTGATTATGTGCGCCAGCTCTGTTCCGCAGATTATAAAAACATATAGGATGAAATGTGCCGACAATCTGAGCGGTTCATATCTCTTAATTCTTATCACGGGAATGCTGTTGATTCTTTCATAAACAAACCTGATTTCATAGCCGTCAAAGATAACAAGGTCTATATCGGAGAAATAAAGTCACCGGCGGAAGGGCCCAAATCCGGTAGCTGGCGACAGATTCAAAACAGCGATACGGAAGAGTTCATGGCCGTGCGGATGGATGTCGCAAAACGTGAAAAAGCAGGACTTGTATTACCGGAAATCGGCGGACACGAAATTATTATTGATGGTCAGATAGCTGATTATGTTCGTAAGATAGGCATCAACTTTGAATTGCACATCGTCCAATCCTTCTCAGGCGAATATATTATCAGTATTCCTCAAAAAGGCGCCTATATAAAATCGGATTTAGAGATTGAGTATCAACTCGAACTCAGCACAGTTGAGAGAAGAGTTTATTTGTTAAAGGGAGAATTAAATATAATCTCCGGCGATGTAACAAATGGCTGACGACATCCGTGTATTTACCGCCAGCCGGTTGACTGAGGGAAACCGGCTTTTTCCAGTGCGTATTGAAGTAAATCAAAACCGGGTTACGCGGATTAAGCCTCGAATCTTCGGTTCCAATGAAGAGAGCATTCCGATTTCTAAAGTGGCTTCGGTCAATATAAAAACGGGTTTAATATGGTCTGACATCCGAATTGATTCGACGGGAGGAAGCAACCCCATTGTGCGCCATGGACATAGCAAAGAGGACGCGCGAGCTATTCGTGATCTAATCGAACGACTCCAGCAAACAATGCCGTCCTCTAAGGGGTCTAAGTCCTAAATGGCAGCAGCGGGAGAAGTTATTCTGTTCGAAATAGATAAATATAAAAGGAAGATTATATGATAGAAGCGATAAGGACTGCTGTAACAAATATTTGGAATATGATTCCACCAAATTTACGTGATTGGCAAAAAACAATCCGGCCATTGTAAAGATGTGGAATATATTTCAGAAAAGCAATGAATTGCAAAAGGCAACCATAGATCAAATTATAGAAGTTCAGAAAGCATCGCATTCTTTTATTCAGCTTATCAATAAAAGGGAAATGCTTCAGGCCGCCGCTATCATAACCGTTAAAAATCAGCTTAATACTCTCAACATAGAAAATAAGCACATTTATGAAACCATAAAGAAGCTTGCCGGCAATGTACTTGAAAGGTTCACCCAACTTGAGCGCAAGATCGAGTACGTAGAAGCGGTGGCAAGCATTACTCAGTGGATACAGAATTTGAAGTGGCGCAAATATAAGGAAGACCCTCACACAAAACGCTTCTTCAGAATCCTGGAAGATTTCTATTTTAGCTCAGGCAAGAACTTTACAATGCAAAACATGGAGTCCCTGAAAACTGCCTTAGATCAATCAGACATTAATCCCAGAAAATTAGTATGGTGTCCCCGGATTTCCCGTGTGTTCGGCTCGTCGGATCCAGGCCATCGGATAAAATCAGCCGCTCTTTTCTGTGCTGTTCTTTAGACCTTAAAATCGGAAGATTCTTTTTTATCTTTACGATATGACATATAACTGTTCAGGAACCAACCGATAATGAAACCGATTAATAAGGTAAAAAATATCAGCACAGCGCGCGACATGGACATTTCCCAGAACAAAAAACTCACAGTGACTACTTCTATATTCTGAGCAACAAAGATTAGAGCAAGAACAACAAGAATAACAACCAGGCCTATTTTGAAGTTCATTTTTTATCCTCCCAGTATATTTATTAATGATCCCCAAAAACATTGTCATGCCGGACATGATCCGGCATCCAGAAAACCATGGATACCAGCCTTCGTAACCTGAAGGTCATTTACGACCGGTATGACGGGAGTAGGACTACTGTTAATAATAGTAAGGTAGCAACTACTCCTTATACCATTTCTAAATCAAAGATGATATTGAGGCGGCTAGGCGGAGGCGACGAGGCGTATTATATATACGTTGAGGAAACCGACAATCCCGATGAATCGGGACCAACAAAAATAGCGCTTTGATTTAGGAATGGTATTACTTCGCTTCTTTGCGCAAATTGTATTTAATCATCTTCAACTGCAATCCCTTGCGGCTGAGACCCATTTTCTTAGCCGCATTGGTGACATTACCACCGGTTTCCTCAAGGCATTTGATAATCATCTGCCGCTCGACGTTCTCTACGTGCCCGCGTATGTATTCTTTAAACGGTTTTTTGCTGTCATCTGTTGGCATCGCAGCAATCTTATCAAGAGAAATTTTGAATTCATCGGGAACTTCCCCGGGAGTAATCCGGTTATCCTTTGCCAGAAGCATCATCCTTTCGATGAGATTCTCCAGTTCGCGAATATTGCCCGGCCATTCATAGCGTAAGAGCATTTCCTTCACTTCAAGTTCCATTCTGACTGAACGTTCCAGTTTTTTATTGAACTTTTCCATAAAATAATCAACGAGCGGAAGAATGTCTTCTTTTCTTGCTCTAAGCGGCGGAATATCGATAGGAAAAACATTAAGGCGATAATACAAATCTTCGCGAAAATTTCCCGCCTGCATCTGACGCGAAAGATTCTGATTGGTGGCGGCTATAATGCGCACATCGACTTTAATTGTCCGCAATCCGCCGACCCTTTCAAATTCCTGTTCCTGAATAACGCGCAGCAGTTTGACCTGCATCTCGCGCGGGATCTCCGCTACTTCATCAAGAAAAAGAGTTCCCTTATGGGCCAGTTCAAATTTCCCCGGCTTGGTAATGGCCGCGCCGGTGTAGGCGCCTTTTTCATAACCGAAAAGTTCGCTTTCCATCAATGTTTCGGCAATAGCAGCACAATTGAGTTTGATCAGCGGATTATTTTTGCGCGGAGAATTGCAATGAATAGCTTCGGCAACCAATTCTTTACCAGTGCCCGTTTCACCCGTAATCATAACCGTTGTTGTTGTCTGGGCAACCCTTTTAATTGCATCAAATACTTCCATGGTTTTGGGGCTTACGCCGATAATGCCTATGCGTTCGATTTCAGCCGGCGGCAAAGATAATTCGCTTTCTTTTAAAGCGCGTGTTTTAATGGCTTTGGAAATGATGTTTTTTAAATCATCAATATCGAATGGTTTGGTAATATAATCAAACGCGCCTTTCTTCAGAGCTTCCACGGCGGTTGCTATTGTGCCGTGAGCTGTAATCATAATCACAGGAATTTCCGGATTACGTCCGGAAATACTGGTCAGTAATTCCATACCGTCGATATCCGGCATTTTCAAATCGGTAATAACGACATCAATATTATTTGATTGCAGAATCTGTAGAGCTTCGCGTCCGTTGGAAGCGGAAGAAATATCAAAACCTTCCTTCTTCAGCATGGCGGATAACACCAGCCGCATATTCAGTTCATCATCAACTATTAAAATCTTTCCCATGATTTTTAATTATTACGCTTTGAAAGATAAATCAAGCCGGATTGTCTCAATCCTGTTCTACCGCTTTAAGCCTGATGATAAACACAGTGCCCTGAAAAGGAATTGATTCAACACTTATACTGCCGCCGTGTTCTTTAATAATTTTCTGGCAGATGGCCAGCCCCAATCCAGTACCTCTTTCCTTGGTCGTAAAAAACGGTTTAAAAATATCTTTGACGTCTTTATTATTGATTCCGATTCCCGTATCTCGAATAGTCACAATTATCATCCCTTCAGATTCCAATTCCTTACTGGACGTACGAAAAGTCAAAGTGCCGCCCTGCGGCATTGATTCAATGGCATTTAGCGCTATATTCAAAATTACCTGTATAAATTGCTGTTCATCCACCTTCACTTCGGGAAGTTTTTCATCTAAATCCCGGACAATGGCAATTTTTTCCACCAGTTTATTTGCGGCGATAATAGAAATGACTTTTTTAATAACCAGGTTGATACTTTGAGATTTAAGGTTGAGTTTGTACGGACGCGCATAATCGAGGATCTGACTGACAACGTTGTTCAATCTGTCCGTTCCCTCGACAATAATATTCAAGAGTTCGTGTTGTTCTTGAGTGGACGCTTCCGATTTCAGATATTGAGCCGCTCCTTTGATGGAACTCAGCGGATTACGGATTTCATGGGCAACAACCGGAGCCATTTCCGCCAGCATCAGCGCTTTCTCCCTTTCCAGTTTTTCGTCAAATTCATAAAGAGAGGTAAAAACATCTTTACTATCCGGATAAAAGTAACTGAATATTTTTCTTAAAATCATCTTCATCGGCGAGAAAGACAAAGATATTAGAAAAGCCGCCAGTAATAAACCCATAATGGTTGGTGGAGTGCCGTTGAAAAATAAAGCTGCGAAATAAAAAATGACTGCTCCGGTAACAGTATTGACAAAAATTATCAGCCACCGCGCAAAGAAATCATGCAGTTCGCGAAGCTGCGGATAAGCGATAACCAGCAAAATAAAATAAAGCAAAACCGATGAAGCAACGCCTTTTACTACCGGCAAGTGAAGTCCCCAGTAATTCAATAAATGCATATTACCCGGAACCAGAGCAATAGGACATACAAAAAGTAAATATCCAAAACGTTTTTTTTCATTTCCGGAAGGCAATTTATTTGTGTGCCACAACAGGGCCGCATAACACAAAACCAGAGCAAAAAGCGTGTATGATGTTATGGCGGCATTAAAATAAACTCCGTTGGACAAGGAAGTGAAAACGCAAACAGTTCCGCACAAACTTGTCAGAATAAACAAGACAAACATCCTCAAAGAAATCAAAGACTTGGTCCTTGTCAGATAACGGAAAAATCCGAGCGCTAAAGGCGCGATCGCCAGAGTTCCGAGATAGCTGATTTTCTGCAAAAAACCGAAATGAAAAACATCCCCCATGGAAATTGCCGCCTGCGAGATAAAAACAGCAGCGCATAAGCGGGAGAAAGAAGACTGCAGATGATCCTTCCTGCCGGTAATCATAAGAGAAACAGCGATAGTGAAACTGGTCGCAGCTAAAATAAACGTATCCATAAATATCTTTGCCGAGTCGTTTTACAGAAATGTTAATTTGAACGCATACTATTATGCTATATTAATAAAATGTAAATAACCGGCTACCGGGAATTTTATTTACTTCCCATATTAATCAAACCGGCCAGCGATATTTTAAACATAAACCTGACGTCGTCATCGGTTTCGGTTAAATCAAATCCCATACCCCAGCATTGCTTGTGATAAAAAAGTCCGACAGTATTCTCTATTGTCCTGGAATTAAATAGATCATGTTTCGAAATAAACGTGCCATCAATATTTTCAGTGATCACTGCCTTTAAATAAAGATTGATTTCTTCAATAGAGTCTACGGTATAACGGTAACCGATCGTCATCGTATCTCCGCGCCAATCCTTGACATTTAAATCATAATTTGTTTGTTTCCAGCCATCGTACACATCGTATACGTTGCGCGCCATGAACGAAAAATATTTGTGAGGAGTAAGATCAAACTCTATCCCCAGATCGGAGAAAGGCCTTCTTTCCTGAGTAACGCCTTCCATACTTTTATTGGCTTCATGTATGTCGTACATCTGAAATAATCTCAGCCGGAGAAATTCCAGATAACTGTATGCGCCATGATCATCCTTTATTTTTGCGGTAAGGGTATTTGTAAACGACCAGGCAACAGCGTTTTGCTCTGTTAAAGCATTACCGAATACAGTTGCGAAGGGATTTGAACCGGGCATCGGAAACGGTGATGAAGCAGGCACATAATAATCGGGGACATTGTCCATATTCACGTCTGGAATATAGGAGTAGATTATTTCCGGTCTTATTTCATGCCTTACTTTTTCCCAACCATTTACATTAACATTGAATATACGGGAAAGCTGGCTGCTTAAAGATACCGACGCGTTAAAAACAGTTCTATCGGCCGTCTTGTTTTTTGAATCGGTTTGATTGTCGTCCCTGCTCCAAAATGTCTCTTTGAAGGCAAACTGCGGAATGATTTTAACGTACCGGGATATATTAAACGGAGCCGATACAGTTGGCAAGAAATCAACGTAGTGACCCTTTTGGCCTTCACCCCGGTATAAATAATCGTAAGTGCCTGTGAATTCGTAATACACGGGAGTGTTTAAAAAGGGTTGCTTGATGCCCGTCAAAACTATCTCCGGATATTTCTGCAAAGTTTGATCATTATTGACGGCTGCAAAATCGTCGGTGGAATTGATCATTCCTGTTAAATTAAAGTTAGACCATCCTTTATAAACACGGATGGTCGATTCCTGATAACGAAGTGATTGATCTCCTTTGAAGGAAACGTTTTTAAAATTGTCTTCACCTGTCTGGGCATAATTATCAAGGTAGTAATTATGAGACGAAAAATCTTTAAAATACCACTTATCTGATGTCTTTTTCAGATCGGTTCTTAAATAAAACTGCGAATCGAAATTTGTCTGATGATTAAAATAATAAGACCAGCGTTTGTGCATTTCCTGCCAGTTACGGCTTGTTGCCATATCTGTTGTTTCAGTAACGTGACGTGTATCTTCTATGTAGTCACCGTAAAATGTTCCCAATGATTTTTCCCCCAGATAATATCTGAATTCCGCGCCTTCTTTGAATCCTCTTTTTTCGATATAGCGCTGATAAAAAGTAGCATCCATCTGAGGAGAAATCGCCCAAAAATAAGGAACCTCAATATCGATACCGTCTTTATCTCTGGAATAGGCAAGATAGGGGAGCAGTAATCCCGACTGACGTTTGGTTTTCGCGGGAAAAGGAAGAATCGGAGAATAGAATATTGGCAAACATTTCGCAAGAAACCGGGCGTCCTTCATTACACCGTAACCCTCGATGGTTACTTTCATTTCGCTGCCGGTAATTTGCCAATCAGGATTATCGCCATCACATGTTGTTGCCGAAGGTTGTTTAATAAAATATGTATTTTCGCCGGTCTTTTCGATTTTATCGCCTTTCACATGAAAATTATTTCTTGCGTAAAAAGCACTAGCCTTATAAGCAACCCCGGTTTTGTTTTCTGTATTAACAACAATCTTATCGCCCTGCAAGGTATCCTCTCCCATTTTCAAAAAGGCGCTGCCTTGAGCGGTGGCAACATTATTTTTATTATCAAACTCTACATCATCGGCAGAAAGAGCCGCGCCACTATAAAACATACTTACTTTACCCCTGGCATGGTAAACGTCACGCACATTGTCGTAATCCATACTGTCCGCTTCAATACTGGCGGAATTGCCATTTTTTTTGTTTTCAACAACTGCGCCTCCCTGAACAGGAATGATATCGTTTTTATTATTCAATTCCATATCATCTTCATCGAGCGCATCTTCGTTATAAATCAAGACTACTTTCCCTTGAGTACGATGTACTTCCTGGAAACTGTCTTTGTTCACGTCGTCCACTTTAATTTTCGCTAAATTTTCATTATCGGGATTTTCAACAGCAGAAGCTGAGGGGCAGAAAATTAAAATCATTATCGCAATCAGGAAGGCAATGGTTAAATCAATCTTTAAAATATTGCACACAACAAACAACATATTATTGTTTTTTTTAGATTTGAATTTTTTATGCCCGATTGCAATCATCATTCTCCTTTTGTTGACTAAACCTTTATCTTCTTTACCGGTTTTTACTATCACATAAGGCAATTTTAGGAAATGCCTGTTTTACTTCACCGGCCAGATAAAATGACCCTGTGGCACATATAAGATCATGCTTTTTAGCCATGATCTGCGCCCGATCAATTGCTTCTCCCACAGTTTGAGTAACAATTGCCGGATAGCCCATTTTTTTTACTGTTTCCATAATATCATCCACCGGCTCAGCCCGTTTGGTTTTTAGTTGAGTCAATATTAGTAACGGGGCAAGAGGAATTATTCTTTGTAACATTTGACGATAGTTCTTATCGGCAAGAGCGCCAAAGATAAGAATTAAACGGCGATAAGAAAAATCGTTTTTTAAAGACCGGCATAAAGCGCTGATGCCTGCCGGATTATGAGCACCATCAAGAAGAAAGAAAGGATCATTTTTTAAAACTTCGAGCCTTCCTTCCCAATGTGTATTTTTCAATCCCGCATAAATTGCCGTATCATCAACACTGAAACCTTTTTTTCCGATAAATTCGATCGTCGCTAACGCCAGCGCGGCATTAGATAGCTGATGATCGCCTTGCAGAGGAATTATTAAATTTTTCAGGTTACGATGCAGACCCCGATAGTTTAAAGAACCATTTTTTTGCTTTTTGATTTTTATATCGCTGCCCAGACAGTATAGTTTTGCTTGTCGCTGCCGGCATACGTTTTTCAAAACTTCTAAAACTTTTTCCTGTTTTACCGCTGTAACACAGATACCTTTTCGCTTCACGATCCCTGCTTTTTCACTGGTTATTGATTCCAGGGTATTACCGAGATAATCCATATGATCGAAAGCAATATTGGTGATCACTGAAACCAACGGATTACAAACATTTGTAGCATCAAGCCTTCCACCCAGACCGACCTCCAGAACAGCAATATCTATTTCCCGGCGCTGAAAATATACCAAGGCCGCAGCAGTTAAAAATTCAAAATATGTTACATGTTGTTTCTTTTTATCTTTAACATACCCGGCAATAAGGTCAAATTCCTTTCGAGAAATTTTCTTTCCGTTGACGACAATCCTTTCCCGGACATCAACCAAATGCGGAGAAATATATAGACCAACCTTATAACCGGCGCGGCACAGGATAGAAGCGGTCATTGCCGCAGTTGACCCTTTGCCATTGGTGCCGGCAATCAATATTGTTTTATATGATTTTTGTGGATTTCCCAGCCTTGACAGCAGCCCGGTAATTGCCGCAAGCCCGAAATGCATCTTATCAACATTCAAGCCGGCAAGATATTCAGAAGAATTAAATTTACTCATTTATTCTGAGAGTGTTTAAATACGGATTATTTGACCATCTTTAATAATGTTAATTTTTCTATCTTTCAATAACTAACTGATTTTTCTTGCGCTGATGGAAAACATTGTCGGCAAGAAACATAAGATCGCGAACGTGATCCAGATGAGCATGGGTAATTAAGATGTAATCTATTTTCATTTCGTCCTCCTCATGATTGTATATGTTACCATGCTACCAACAAAAACGGCACTTTGATCGGAAGCGCATCCTCTTCAAGAAAGCGCATAATAAACAAAACGCTTCATTACCGGAAATTTTTGCCGTCGTAGCAAAAACAATTCCTTTAGAATTGTTTTTTTAAGCTAGCACACCTTTTCTAGGCAGGCAATTAATTTGTAAAACTTTGTAATGAAAGGAGTATTATTTATTGTCAGATAACAAACTCTGCCAGGTATGGCGTTCCAGAAAAGAGCCGGGAACGTTTTTTTCCATTTCTTCGAAAATCGCGAAAGGCACGGCAAAGGTCATTAAATCAGGATCGCCCAACTGCTTACGAACGTAAACACGGGCGGAAAGATCGGTGAGTCCCACAACAGCGCGCGGCTTTTTTGATTGAGCTTCACGATAAGGACAAATGCCGATGGTCTGACAGCCGGCAGCAAAGGGAATGATCACATTTTCATTATCGTCGCGTCCGTAATTGGCCAAAACTGTCAGTGCCGAAAGTTGATCGGGATTAACAAAGAAAATCACTGTTTGCGGTCTTTTTTTGACTGGGTTTATATCAGAGAGCGGCTTAAAAACAACATAGGCTGTTGGTATATCAGTAAGGGGCAAGGCTCTGATAAAATTTTCGACAAGCTCCGGACTTTTAATATAGCGCTCGCCATGCAGAAAATTATTGTAACTTTCTTGGGTCATGAAAGGCTTGATTTTTTCGGCTATCTCCATTCCACCCTGACGTTTAGCATTTCCAGTGGAAAGAAAATGACAAAATCCTTCTTCACCGCCGGGGAAATTTTTATACTGATTGCCGAATCCCAATCCCACACCACCTCCGAAACAACCAAATGTTTTCTTACCGGCAACAGCGGTTTTACCCTTAGCCGCATGAACAGCCAGCCACATCACACAGCCCCACTTGCCTTCGGCAAACTGCATGGCCTCCGCAGGCTTTTCATCGGACCACAAAAGCGCCACCGGCTGATATTTAAGATGAATTGCTTTGGCAATTGCACTTTCCATCTCGTTATTAAGTCATCCTAATTTTTTTATATTATAACAAGGATATGTCAATATAGTCCATTCAGATTTATTCTTGCTGTTTCTTTCACCCACGTAGTTAATTGAACTTGCTTTTCGTTGTCGGCAGTATAAGAAACATTCACTTGTGTGTCAAGAATATTCTGCCACAAGATGTGGGGTACGCCGCTAATGACCGTGCTGCAGGCACATTGCGACTTCCGTCTTTTTGAAAAATCTGTTCACCTTTTAGCCGCGTCACCTGACAAAAAATCATCAAATCAAATTAATCGAGTGTTATGTTCATCAATCTTTTAATCTCTAAAACCAGTATGCTGTCCCCGGATTTCCTGCGGATTCGGCATGGAGAGAATGCCTTCGGGAGATTTTCAGGGCAATGCCGTTCATTTTGGGATCGGGATGATGACCTATAATCTTTTTATTGCGCAGAAGTTTTTGACGATGCCGGCGGATTGGAAGAATAAGACGATTAAGAGTATTCGCTGGTTATTAGTGGAGACGGCTGGCAAGCTTATCGAACATGGCCGGATGACCATGTTGAAGATTGCCGCCGGAGTTGAAAAATACCTGATGTTTTTGTCAATGAGGAAACGTAATTACGAGTTGATGCTGGAATAAACAAAAAACAGTTGTTGAAAAACAAGGAGATTAAAGACGGAGGGATTGGTGTGTTCCGCAACCGGTTTTTTATCGGCAAAGCTTCATTTTAGACACAATATTCTCCGAATAAAGAGCTTGGCCGACATTTAACAACCGAAATTTCAGCTCGGCTTATCCCCCAATCCCCAAATTTATGAATTTTGAATTCTTTAAAAAAGCAATCTCTATTTTTGGGGTTTTACTTACTATTTGACGCCAAGAATTTTCTTTATTATTGAGTCTAGTTCTCCAGATTTTGGAAGATTAGGCCCAGCAATAAAACGGTTAGCAAACTCATCTAATGAGAAACAAATTCTACGTTCAAGATTTAAATGGCGAACTTTCTTTAGACTTTTTTCTCCAAGCGAATATGTAAAGACGGTTAAAGTTTCATTATTTGGAACGGAAACATTTGATAAATCATTACCAACAACTTCCTCGAATTTTTTATATACTATGTCAGGAAGAATAAAATATAAGCCTTTTTTACAATACTTTGATTGTGAATAAATCACTCCTTTTCGAATAATTTGCGGAATTAATCTTTTATGGACATTTGCCCAGTTTAATCCATGCTCGCTATCTGGTATCTTTTCATTCTCTGCCTTAATATTTTTATAACCATGCCATGAATCTCTATAATTGCCCGTAATGTCAATACTTTGTACTTCAATTCCAATATATTCTGTTAAAATATTATTAGATATTTTTGCCAAAACCCAATCCATTGAAAGCGATCTTCCAACTTTAACTTCTTTTCCGGAATTTGTACCAAGGGCAACAACACAATCGATTTTATCAGTTTCATTTTTAATAAATTCATCATAAAAGAAAAATTTTAAATCAAGTCCAAATGCATCAGTTGCAACGTTTTTAATGGATTCATAATTATTTGCATAAAGCCTATTGGGGCAAATTACAATATCACCATAAGATGATGTAACACTACACGTTCCGTAAATTATACTTTGATCATGATTATGCTTTGTGCAAGGTTTCAAAATAAAAGGACAAGCCCCTAAATTCCATAATTTGCGTACTTCTTTACTTGTATTTCTAGGATTGTTCCCAAATATTTCTATTAAATCTCTTCCCATTTTTCATTCCTTTATAAGCGATGATATTTTCCCCCCTAATGCCTTTGCTAAAAGCGGGGGTACTGCATTTCCTACTTGCTCATATTGTTCTGTAAGAGAGCCATAAAATGTATAATTATCAGGAAAGGATTGTATTCGTGCGGCTTCCCTTACTGAAATTATTCTTTCTTCATATGGATGGAAAAAAGATCCCCAATGCGGATCACATTTTGTCAGAATAGTAGAACACAAACCATTTGGATGTAAACGGCCATACCTTTTTGTATGATCACTTCTTCTCGCTCTTTTTAATCCATTTGGAAGTAAATCAAAAGGAATATCTCTCCAACTGCCACCTTGAGGTATATGTTGCAATCTATTTAAATTAATTGATGATATTTTGCTGCAATAGTGATTATTTAATTTGGTGCAATTGGATCGTAAATACTTTTGATAATCATTTTGAGGGTTTAATTTATAATTTAAATTCTCAATGATCTTTCCTTGTATAATTTGGGGTAAATCAGAAAACACTTCATCAACATTGATTTGCTTTTTTAAATTTTGTTCAAATAATGGTTGTATTTCAAAACAAAGATCTTTTGCTTTTGAAAAGTTTGCAACCGCTTTTGAATTATACTGTGGTTTTGGAAACTCAATGATTTTTTCATTTTCTTTTTTATTGCTAAAAATACTGTCCTGAATCTCATTTGAGGAACACCGTAATGACCAGCAAATAAGATGCGATGAGAAACTTTATAACCAAGCGAGTCTAATTCTTTGTATATTTGTTCTACTACAGTACCTTTACCTAAAGATACAATTCCTGGCACATTTTCAATTAAAATTGCTTTGGGTTTTAATATTGCAGCGATTCTTAGAAAATCTTTAAAAAGATGATTTCGAGGATCTTCTAATGAACGAATAGGTGCGTTAACAGAAAAACCTTGGCACGGTGGACCACCAGCAACTAGATCGATGCTGCCAGGTAAAATATCATGATCAGTTAAAAAATTGGTTTCCGATATATTCCTTATGTCTTCCACTACAACAAAAGTTTCTGGATGATTTTTCTTGTATGTATTTGCATATGCAGGATTTATCTCATTTGCCAAGACAGGCTTAAAACCCGCCAATTCAAGGCCACAAGATAAACCACCAGCGCCAGAAAAAAGATCGACTACTTTCATAAATTCCCTCGGATGTTCATTGTTAACATATAAGAATTTCGGTATTGTATGTCAAGGTAATAGGTGAATTTTAAATAGACAAAAATCCGAAAATCCGGGGAGGAAATCAGGGTAGAGTAG